>JASHPF010000252.1 GCA_030038295.1 Streptosporangiaceae bacterium | reverse complement strand
GACTCCGCGAGCGGCTCGTAGCCGCCCGGGCTCGGAGCCCGGCCCGGGTAGCAGCGGACGCCAGCCGGGAACAACCCGCAGCGCCAATTTGTTAGACTGTCGAATTATCAGTGCGTCGTACCAAAAGGGGTTGTGGCGTGACCGAAACGGCCGGCCAGAACGAGGGCTCTGCCATCGAGGGCCTGCTGACGATCTTGCGGGTCTCGCGCGTCCTGGAGCGGATCGACGCGGGGGTAAGCCCGCAGCAGTACCGGATGCTGAAGCTGATCGGCGAGGGCGGCGAGCGGTCGGCGCGGCTGGCCGACAAGCTGGCCGTGGCCAGGCCCACGCTCACCGCGACCGCAGACAGCCTGGTCGCGGCCGGGCTCGCTTACCGCGAGGCCGAGCCGGGCGACCGGCGGGTGGTCAGGCTCCGGCTGACCGAGGCCGGGCAGGCCGCGGTGGCGCGCGCCGACGCATCCTACGCGGAGTGGTTCGGCAGCCTGCTCGACCACACCGGCCGCCGCGAGCAGATCGTGGCCGACCTGCTGCTGCTGGACGCGTCGATGACCGAGCGGCGCCGTGCCCGCGCCGCCGCCGAGAGCATCGCGACCGCGGCGCCGGGCAGGGCACCGGACGCACCCGATCCGCTCGCCGCGGCGCAGCGGTGAGGCGCGGCATCCGCAGCCCGCAGCCCTCGGGCGGCACCCAGCAGTCAGGCCCGCCCGGCCGGCCCGGCCAGCGCCACCAGTCATCGGCGCCGGCCCCCGCGCTGGGCTCCGGATACGGCGAGGGCTGGCTGCGCCGGCTGGCCGCGTACTGCTGGCGGCACAAGACCCTCACGCTGGTCGCACTCGGCGCGTCGCTGCTGTCGACCCTCGTCACCACCGCGATCCCGCTGATCCAGCGGAACATCATCGACAACTCGATCGTCAAGCACACAGAGCCGGTGTGGCCGGGCGCGACCGCTCTCCTGATCGCCGCCGCGATCAGCTTCGGCGCCGTGTACGTCCGCCGCTACCGCGGCGGCCAGCTATCCCTCGACGTGCAGCACGACCTGCGTACCGAGCTGTTCGGCTCGCTGAGCAGGCTGGACGGCGCGCGCCAGGACCAGCTCCACACCGGTCAGATCGTGAGCAGGTCAATCTCTGACCTGAACATGATCCAGAGCCTGCTGCAGATGCTGCCGATGCTGCTCGGCAGCGGCATCCTGTTCGTGCTGTCGCTCATCGTGATGTTCGTCCTGTCGCCGCTGCTGGCGCTGATCTCACTGGCGGTGGGCCCGGTGCTGCTGGTGCTGTCGGTGGCCTCCCGCCGCCGGCTGTTCCCGGCCAGCTGGGACGCGCAGCAGAAGGCCGGCGACGTGGCCGGCGTCGTCGAGGGCGCGGTTACCGGCGTCCGGGTGGTCAAGGGCTTCGGCCAGGAGAACCAGGAGATCGAGCGGCTGGAGTCGATCAGCCGCGTGCTGTACGCCGCGCGGGTCCGCGCGGTGCTGCTGATGGCGAAGTTCAGCCCCGCCCTCGGCGCGATCCCGGCGCTGGGCCAGGTCGGGGTCCTCGCGCTGGGCGGCTGGCTGGCCATCAAGGGCAGCATTACCCTCGGCACGTTCCTGGCGTTCGCCTCCTACCTGGCCCAGATGGTCAACCCGGTCCGGGCGCTCACCGGCCTCATCACCATCGGCCAGGAGGTGCGGGCCAGTGTCATCCGCGTGTTCGAGGTCATCGACTCCCGGCCGGTCATCACCGAGAAGCCGGATGCGCTTGTGCTGCCGCGCGGCAGCCACGACGTCGAGCTCGACGACGTGCACTTCGGCTACGTCCCGTCGCAGCCGGTGCTGCAGGGGCTGTCGCTGCGGGTGCAGCCGGGCGAGACGCTCGCGGTGGTGGGCACCTCCGGCTCCGGCAAGTCGACCATTTCGCTGCTGCTGCCACGGTTCTACGACGTGCGATCCGGGGCGGTCCGGGTCAGCGGCCACGACGTCCGCGATCTCACCATCGACTCGCTGCGCGCGTCGATCGGGCTCGTGCTGGAGGACAGCTTTCTGTTCTCCGACTCCGTCCGGAACAACATCGCCTACGGGCGGCCGGACGCCACGCAGCAGCAGATCGAGACCGCCGCCAGGGCAGCGGAGGCCGAGGAGTTCATCCTGGACCTGCCTGACGGCTACGACACGGTCGTCGGCGAGCAGGGCCTGACCCTGTCCGGCGGCCAGCGCCAGCGGGTGGCGCTAGCCAGGGCCCTGATCACCGACCCGTCCATCCTCATCCTGGACGACGCGACCTCGGCGATCGACGCGCGCGTCGAGGCCCAGATCCACGCCACCCTTCGCAAGGTGATGGCCGGGCGGACGACGCTGCTGATCGCGCACCGCCGGTCCACCCTGGAGCTCGCGGACCGGATCGCCGTGCTCGACGAGGGCCGGCTGGTGGACGAGGGCACGCACGCAGAGCTGACGGGGCGCTGCCCGGAGTACCGGCTGCTGCTGGCTGGCCCGGGTGACGACGCCGAGGGGATCGACGCCGGGGAGATCGACTACTACCGGAACGGGCTCGATGGCCTCACGGCCGACACCACGGCCGCGGCCGGACACGCGGACGGCGCCAGCCCGGCCGCCGACTCCGGCAGGCCGGGCATCACGCCCAGCCTGTGGCCGGACGTGGACCCCGTGCCGACCGCGAGCGCCGCCGGGCGCGACCAGGTCGCGCAGACCGCGGCCGCGGGCATCGGCCGCGGCATGATCTCCGCCGCTGGCGGCGGTCGCGGCGGTGGCGCCGCGCAGCGTGGCGCCTCACTGACCGGCGGCGCAGCCGGCGGCGGCTGGCTTGCCGGCGTCCCTGCCTCGCCCGAATTGCTGGCCAAGGTGGCGGCGCTGCCGCCGGCGACCGAGTCGCCGCGCGTCGACGAGGCTTTCGCCCGCGCCCCTGAGCCGCACTTCACGCTCCGCCGGCTGCTGAGGCCGTTCGCCATCGCGCTGCTCATCGGCCTGATCCTGGACGCTCTCGACGCGATCGCCAGCACCGTCATGCCGCTGCTGGTCCGCGGCGGCATCGACAACGGCGTCGAGCGGACCGCGCTCAGCGTCGGCGCGCGGTTCCAGATCATCCTCCTGGTCTCGGTCATCGGCCTGGCCATCGTGCTGGCCGACTGGGTCGTCAACTGGCAGCAGACCATCGTGGTGGGCCGGAACGGCGAGCGGCTGCTCTACACGCTGCGCGTGAAGATCTTCGCGCACCTGCAGCGGCTCGGCCTCGACTTCTACGAGCGGGAGCTGACCGGCCGGATCATGACCAGGATGACGACGGACGTCGACGCGCTCTCATCGTTCTTCCAGACCGGCCTCATCACGATGGTGAACTCGGTGCTGACGTTCTTCGTCGTACTGGTGCTGATGCTCATCATCAACGTCCGGCTCGGGCTGATCCTCTGCACGGTGCTGCCGCTGCTCGTCGCGGCGACGGTGATATTCCGGCGCAAGTCGTCACGCGCCTACTCCGAGGCCAGGGAACGGGTCAGCGTCGTCAACGCCGACCTGCAAGAGAACGTGGCAGGGCTGCGCGTGGCCCAGGCCTACCGGCGGGAGCAGGTCAACTCGCTGCGGTTCGCCGGCTTGTCCGGCGCCTACCGGAAGTCAAGACTGCGGGCCCAGCGGATGATCGCCGTGTACTTCCCGTTCGTGCAGGCGCTCTCCACCGTCGGCGGCGCGGTCGTGCTGCTCGCCGCCGCCAGTGAGATCCACAGCGGCGCGATCACCGTGGGCAGCCTGATCGCCTACCTGCTCTGGGTGGACTCGCTGTTCTCGCCTGTGCAGCAGATGTCACAGGTATTCGACGGATATCAGCAGGCAAACGTCGGGCTGCAGCGGATCAAGGGCCTGCTGCAGACGCCGACCACGACCCCGCAGGCGGAGCACCCGGTGACACCAGGCCGGCTCCGCGGCGCGATCGAGCTGCGCGACGTGCACTTCGGTTACGCCGGCCAGCGCACCGAGGCCATCAAGGGCGTGCGCCTCGCCATCGCGCCAGGCGAGACCGTCGCCCTCGTTGGCCAGACCGGCGCGGGCAAGTCGACGCTGGTCAAGCTCATCGCCCGGTTCTACGACGTGACGTCAGGCAGCGTGCTGATCGACGGCACGGACGTGCGGGACTACGACCTGCCTCGCTACCGGCAGCAGCTCGGCGTGGTGCCGCAGGAGCCATACCTGTTCGCCGGCACGGTCCGCGACGCCATCGCCTACGGCCGGCCGGATGCCACCGACGCCGAGGTGGAGGCGGCGGCCCGTGGTGTCGGCGCGATCGAAATGATCTCGCGGCTGCCGGGTGGTTTCCGGCACGAGGTCGCCGAGCGCGGCCGCAACCTGGCGGCCGGCCAGCGGCAGCTGATCGCGCTGGCCAGGGCCTACCTCGTGAATCCGGCAATCCTGCTGCTTGACGAGGCCACCGCGGCGCTTGACCTGGCGGCCGAGGCCGAGGTCAGCCGGGCGACCGACCAGCTCGCGGCGCGGCGCACGACCCTGGTCGTGGCGCACCGGCTGACCACGGCCGCCAAAGCCGACCGGATCGTGGTGCTGGCGGGCGGCAGGATTGTCGAGACCGGAACGCACGACGAGCTCGTCTCGGCCGACGGCACCTACGCGGCCATGTGGGCCGCGTTCACCGGCACCGCGGAACTGGTCGGCTGATACCCGGCCGACCCAGGTGGTCGGTCGGCGCAGGGTCGTCAGCCGCCGGGCGTCCCCTCGGTCACGTCACTTGCGCAGGCCGCAGTACGCATGAGCGCCCGTTGCCGGGCTGGTCAGGGCGCCTTCGCGGCGCGGCGCCAGGCATCGAGCGCCGCGGAGATGCCGGCCGCCGTGACGCCGACGTGCGTGAGCATCCGCACCCGGCCGCCGATGATGGTGACCAGCACGCCCTCCTCGGCCAGCAGCTCGCGCCACCGCGCCGCGTCCCGGCCGGTGCCGGAGACGTCGGCAAACACGATGTTGGTCGGCACGTCGGCCGGGTCCACGCTGCCCGGCAGCAGCTCGGCGAGACCGGCGGCGAGCGCGCGTGCGTTCGCGTGATCCTCCGGCAGCCGGCCCGGCCCCTCGGCCAGCGCGATCAGCCCGGCGGCTGCCATGATGCCGGCCTGCCGCCACGCGCCGCCGAGCAGGATCTTCAGCCGACGCGCCTCCCTGATGAACGCGGCGTCGCCAGCCAGCACCGACCCGATGGGCGCACCGAGCCCCTTGGACAAGCAGAACATCATCGAGTCGGCATGCCGGGCGTAGTCGGCAACCGCGACCCCCGCCACCGCGCACGCGTTGAAGATGCGGGCGCCGTCGAGATAGAGGGGAACGCCGGCCGCGGTAGCCACGGCCGCTATCCGACCCGTCTCGGCCACGCCGAGCACCGAGCCGCCGCCGACCTGATGGGTGTTCTCGAGGGCGACGAGGTCGACGACCGACGCGTCGTACGGGTCGGGCGCCAGTGCGACCCCCACCTGCTCCGCCGTCAGCAGCCCGCGACTCGCCGCGGGGACATACCGGAACGCGACTCCCGACAGCGCCGCGGCCGAGCTCGCCTCGGTGCCGCCCAGGTGCGCGCTCGCCTCGCACACGGCGAGGTGGCCGGAGCCCACGTAGGCGTGCAACGCGATCTGGTTGCACATGGTCCCGGTGGGCAGGTAGATCGCCGCTTCCTTGCCGGTCAGCTCGGCGGCCCGGTCCTGCAGCAGGTTGACGGTCGGATCGTCGCCGTACCAGTCGTCGCCCACCTCGGCCGTGGCCATGGCGTGCCGCATCCGCTCCGAGGGCTGGCTGACGGTGTCGGACCTGAGGTCGATGCGCGCATCCACGTGCCGCACCCTACGTCATGGGCCGGGCGCTACGCCGCGTCGGCGCCGACGCCGTCCGGCAGTGCCGCGCCGGCGCCCGGCTGCGCGGCGGGCCCGGCGAGGTCGCCGACCCGCAGCGTTCTGATTTCGCGCGGCAGCAGGGCCAGGGCCGAGGCCGCCACGATCAGCGCGACCGCCCCGTACTCGGTGACGGACACACCCGCCCGCGCCGCGATCGGACCCGCCAGCAGCGCGCCGATCGGCATCGCCATCACCGAGCCGAGCGCGTCATACGACGACACCCTGGCCAGCTTGTCCGGCGGGATGTTACGGGCCAGCGCCACGGTCCACTGCACCATCATGATTTCCATGCCGACGCCGACGGCGAACGCGGCGACGCAGATGAGCGGCACCGGCCACAGCATCGCCAGCGCGAGCGGCGTGACGGCGATGCTGCCGCCGGCGAGCACGACGAACAGCATGGGCCGGGGCGGGCTGAACCGCAGCGACACCAGCCCGCCGGCGATCAGCCCGAGCGACTCGGCGCCGGTGATCGTGCCCCAGGCCGCCGGGCCACCGAGATGCGCCCTGGCCACTACCGGCCCGAGCACGCTGAATCCCCCGTACCAGGCCATCAGCACGACGGTGAACTGGGCCACGACCACCCACAGCCAGGTGTGCGAGCGGAACTCCGACCAGCCCTCCCGCAGCTCACGGAGCATCCCCGGCTGAGTGGCCCGGTCCCGTGCACTGACCCGCAGCGCGAGCATGAGCGGCACCGTGCCGAGCATCCCGGTCCCGCAGGCCGCGAGCGCCCAGCCGGGACCGACGGCCGCCACCACGAATCCGGCCACCACCGCGCCGCTCATCAGCGCACCGTTCATCGCCAGCCGGGACACGGCGCTGGCCTCCTGCAGCAACTCGCCGGGCACCAGCCGCGGCAGCAGCGCCGAGGACGCCGGATAGAAGATCGCGGCCCCGGTCCCGGTCACGCACTCCAGCGCGATCATCTGCCACAGCGCCGGGTGGCCGGTCAGCACCAGGACGCCGAACGTGCCCTCGCCCGCCGCCATCATCAGGTTGCCGCCGATGATCACGAACTGCGGCGCGATCCGGTCGGCGATGACGCCACCCACCAGCAGGAAGATCAGCGACGGCGCGATCTGCGCGGCCAGCACGTACGACAGCCGGGCGGTCGACCCGTGGGTCTCGTCGAGCACCGCGAAGGAGACGCCGACCATCGAGAACGCCACCGACGCGGGAGAGAGCACCCGGTCCGCCAGCAGCAGCCGGAAGTTACGGATGGCGAGGACCGGCACGCGGCGCGTGAGCTGGAGGCGGCGCGACCGCGTGACGCGCGCGAGCATGGCAACCCATCCGATCACGATCCGAGGCGGCGGTACCGGCGACCTTACCCAGCCAGCGACCTGCGGCAAAGCGAATTATCACGGTGCCGCGCCGCCGCCCGCCGCGCTAGGCTGGGCCGGCTTCCGGCCCGGTGTCCGGCAGGCCACGCCGCGCAGCCGGCCGGTCGGAGCCGGCCGCGGTGCGGTCTGCCGCGGACGCTTCCGCCCGGAGGCAGCCCGGTTGACACCGGGCTGGCCGGAGATGGCACGCTCTGGAATACCGCGCGGTACGGCCGGGTTCGCGGACTGTGGGCAGGACCCAACTGCCCGGCGAGAGGAGCTGATACTCAGGTGAGCATCCTGGGCACCCGCGTCCTGCGGACGGAGGATCCGCGGTTCCTGACCACCGGCGGCGTGTACGTCGAGGATCTCGCGGACGATCGGCTCGAGGGCGCCTGCCACGTGTTCTTCGTCAGGTCGCCGGTCGCGCACGCCAGGGTTCTCAGCGTCGACACCAGCGCGGCCCTGCAGGCCCCTGGCGTGGTCGCCGTCTTTACCGCGGCGGACCTGGCGGACCTGCCCGCCATCCCGCCGGTCGGCCCGATGAAGCCGGAGATGCAGCAGCACCTGCTGGCCACGGACAAGGTCCGGTTCGTCGGCGAGCCGGTCGCCATGGTCGTGGTCGAGGAGCCCTACCAGGGGGAGGATGCGCTCGAACTGGTGGCGGTGGACTACGAGCCGCTGCCCGCGGTCCTCGGCTACGACGCGAGCGATGACACGCTGCTGTTCGAGGACGCGGGCACCAACGTGGCCGGCTGGTGGGGCAACCCCGCCGACCTCAAGGCCGACCTGTTCGACGGGTGCGAGGTGGTCGTCAGCCAGACGATCGTCAACCAGCGAGTGGCCCCGGCGCCGATGGAGACGCGCGGCGCGGCCGCCGTCTGGGGCGAGGACGGCCGGCTGATCGCCTGGATCCCGAACCAGGGCGCGCAGGGCACCAAGTCCGGGCTCGCCAGGATGCTGGCAGTCGAGCCCAGCCAGGTCCGGGTCATCACGCCCGACGTCGGCGGCGGGTTCGGGGCGAAGTTCGGCGTCGACCCCGAGCACGTGCTGGTGTGCTGGGTCGCCGGCCGCCTCGGCCGGCCCGCCCGCTGGAGCGAGACCCGGTACGAGAACCTGATCGGGATGACGCACGGCCGGGCGCAGCAGCACACCATCACGATCGGCGGCAGCCGGGACGGCGACGTGCAGGCCTACCGGCTTGAGGTCGTCCAGGATGCCGGTGCCTACATCCGGGCCGGCGGGTTCCTGCCGATGCTGACCAGGCTCATGACCAGCGGACCGTATGACATCCCGCGGGCCGAGTCGGTGGCCAAGGTCGTGGTCACCAGCACCACGCCGATCGGCGCCTACCGTGGCGCGGGGCGGCCGGAGGC
>JASHPF010000251.1 GCA_030038295.1 Streptosporangiaceae bacterium | reverse complement strand
GGCGTAAGGCCGGCCGCAGGCGGCGCCACCGTTAGTTCCAGGTCGGGTCGTCCGGGAACGTGGCCACCAGGGCCAGCTCGCCGCCCTGGCGGCGCAGCACCTTCTCCCACAGCCGCTCTGGCTCGGCCGCGAACGCGTCCGTCGGCTCGCCCGGCAGCACGTACCAGGCGCCGTCGTCGATCTCATCGCGGAGCTGGCCAGCCCCCCAGCCGGCGTACCCGGCGAACACCCGCATCGACGTGATGCCGCCGGCCAGTAGCTCGGGCGGCGCACCCAGGTCTACCAGGCCGATGCGCGACATCATCGGGGTGCCGTCAAGCGACCGCCAGCCGACCGGCTCGTCGCTCCCCCGCGCGAGCGCCAGGGCCAGCGCGCTGTTCGGCGAGATGGGACCGCCGCGGAACACCACCTGCGGACCGGAGGCGAGTCCGGTCCAGGCTTCGAGCACCTGGTCGAGGTGAATCTCGGTCGGCCGGTTCAGCACGACGCCGAGCGTGCCCTCGTCCTGGTCGTCCTCGACGATCAGTACCACCGTCCGGCGGAAGTTGGGATCGCCGAGACGCGGGGTAGCCGCCAGTAGCCGGCCGCTGAGCGACTGCGCCTCCATGACCCCATGATGCGCCCGTTAGGTGAATGGCAGCCCAGGGCCGGCTGACAACATGGCCGGCGGTAGCCAGAAAGCGGCGGTGCCGGACCACGCGCGGCCCGCGCCGACGTACCCTTTCACATGTGCGCATGGGGATGAGCGCTGCGGGCACGGCGAGCCTCGCCGAGCCGCAGCCGCAGCAACAGTCCGGGTCTGCCGGGCCCACCCTCGACGCCGCGCGGCTGCGGGTGGCGGTGCTGCGGCTGTCGAGACGGCTGCGCAAGCACGACCTGGCCGGGCTGACCCCGAGCCAGCTCTCGACGCTGTCCTATGTCGGCCAGAGTGGTCCGGTGCGCCTGGGTGACCTGGCCGCCGCCGAGCGCATCGCGCCGTCCACCCTGACCAGGGTCGTGAACGTGCTGGAGGATCGCGGTTACCTGCGCCGCCAGCCGGCCCCCGACGACGCGCGCGCCTTCCTGGTCACGGTGACCGACAGCGGCATGGACGTGCTCGAGCAGATCCGCGCCGAGGGCACCAGGATGCTCGCCGATATCCTGCGGACGCTGCCCGCCGATCAGCTCGCCGCGCTCGAGGCGGCGCTGCCGTCACTGGAGTGGCTGGCCGGCTCGGGCTGACCAAGCCGATGCCCGCAGCGGGGCCCCGCTCCGGTCAGAACAGCAGGCTGGACAGCCGCGCCCGGGCCTTGGCCACCCGCGGGTCCTTGGGCGGCAGGATCTCGAACAGGCTGATCAGGTGCTTGCGCGCCTGGTCACGCTCCTCGCCGGAAGTACGGGACACGGTCGCGAGCAGCCGGTCGAATGCCGTCTCGATCTCACCGGAAGCGAGCTCGAGATCGGCGAGGCGGGACTGCGCCAGCGCGTCGCCCGGCCGGCTCGCGGCGTCGCGCCGGACCGCAGCCTGGTCATAGCTCTCGACGCGGCGGATGAGGCTCACCTGACCCAGCCCCATGGCCGCGATCGGGTCCGCCGGGTTGGCGGCGAGGATCTTCTCGAACGCGGCCGCCGCGGCGTCCAGGTCGCCTTGTTCCATCGCCTGCCGGGCCTCAGTGAAGACCGCGTTCGCCCCCGCGTCCGCAAACCCGTCCGGACCCAGCATTCCGCCCGGCACAGCGCCCGCGCCGCCCTCCGCGGTGCCCGCCGCCGCGCCGGCCGAGCCCAGGCCGAGCTGATCGGCGACCTGCAGGACCTGGCTCAGCCACTGCCTGACCTGGGCCTCGGGCATGGCGCCGAGGAAGCCGTCAACGACCTGGCCGCCGACTACCGCCACCACCATCGGGATGCTCTGGACCTGCAGCGCCGCACTCAGCTGCGGGTTGGCGTCGACATCGATTCTGGCCAGTACGAACGCGCCGTCGGCCTCGGTGGCGAGGCGCTCGAGGATCGGCCCGAGCTGCTTGCACGGACCGCACCAGTCCGCCCACAGGTCCAGAACGACCGGGACCGTTCGGGACCGGGCGACGACCTCGGTGTTGAAGGACTCATCGGTGACGTCGATGATGAGCTCGGACTGCGCGCCCTGCTGGCCGTTCGCGGCCGAGCCCTGCTCTGCGGCACGCTGCCTGCGCTGCGCCGCGGCCTGCCGCGCGCCGAGGTCCACGGCCCCGTGAAGGGAAAAGTTCCGCGGCTGATTCATGCTTCCATCCTGCCCCATGAGCGCGAGCACCTGCACCGACCCACTGGCGAGTTGCCCGCTCAGAACGCCGGCGCCTCGACGTAGCTCCCCCACTCGGCCCGCAGCGCGCCGCAGATCTCGCCGAGCGTGGCTTCGGCGCTCGCCGCGGCGATCATCGGCGGGATCATGTTGACGTCCGACCGGGCGGCCGCCACCAGCTCGGCTAGCGCCGCCGACACCGCGGCCGGATCCCGGCGGGCCTTGCGCTCGCGCACGACCCTGACCTGCCCGACCTCGACCTCGTGGCTGACCCGCAGGATCTCCACCGGGTGCTCGACGGTGTCGGTATAGCAGTTGACGCCGACGATGCGCTTGTTTCCCTTCTCGACCTGCTGCTGGTAGGCGAACGATGCCTCGGCGATCTCGGCGGTGAACCAGCCGTCCTCGATGCCCCGCAGGATGCCGCCGGTCATGGACCCGTCCGGGCTCAGCTCTCGGATCCGGGTGAAGACCTGCTCCGCCTCGGCTTCCAGCCGGTCGGTCAGCGCCTCCAGGTACCAGGACCCGCCGAGCGGGTCGGCGACGTTGACGACGCCGGTCTCCTCCATGATCACCTGCTGGGTGCGCAGCGCGATCTCGGCTGCGTGCTCGCTCGGCAGCGCGAGCACCTCGTCCAGCGCGTTGGTGTGCAGCGAGTTGGTGCCACCGAGGACGGCGGCGAGCGCCTCGATCGCGGTCCGGACGACGTTCAGCTCCGGCTGCTGCGCGGTCAGCGACACGCCAGCCGTCTGGGTGTGGAAGCGCAGCCACTGGGCCCGCTCGGACGTGGCGCCGTAGACGTCCCGCAGCCACCTGGCCCAGATCCGCCGGGCGGCGCGGAACTTGGCGATCTCCTCGAAGAAGTCGACGTGCGCGTCAAAGAAGAAGGACAGGCCGGGGGCGAACTCGTTGACGTCGAGCCCTCTGGACAGGCCGAGCTCGACGTAGCCGAACCCGTCCGCCAGGGTGAACGCCAGCTCCTGCGCCGCGGTCGCGCCGGCCTCCCTGATGTGATAGCCGGATACCGAGAGCGGCTTGTACGCCGGGATGTGCGCCGCGCAGTACTCCATCAGGTCGCCGATCAGCCGCAGGTGCGGCTGCGGCGGGAACAGCCATTCCTTCTGCGCGATGTACTCCTTGAAGATGTCGGTCTGCAGCGTGCCGTCGAGCTTGGCGATGTCCGCGCCCTGCCGCTGCGCGGCGGCCAGATACATGCAGAACACCGGTACCGCCGGGCCGCTGATCGTCATCGACGTGGTGACGTCGGCGAGCGGGATGCCGGCGAAGAGCGCGTCCATATCGGCGGTCGAGTCGATGGCGACGCCACAGTGCCCGACCTCACCGGCCGACCGCGGATCGTCGGAGTCCCGGCCCATCAGCGTCGGCATGTCGAACGCGACCGACAGGCCGCCGCCGCCGGCCTGCAGCAGCATCTTGTATCGCTCGTTCGTCGCCGCGGCGTTGCCGAACCCGGAGAACTGCCTGATCGTCCACGTGCGGCCGCGGTACCCGGTCGGGTACAGCCCGCGCGTGAACGGATACTCCCCCGGCCAGCCGATCCGCTCGAAGCCCGGCACCACGGCGCCGGGCGGCGGCCCGTACACCGGATCCACCTCGAGCCCCGACACCGTGGTGAAGTCGGCGTCCCGCTTCCGCGCCGCCGCATAGCGGCGCTGCCAGCGGTCCCGCCCGTCGGACCCGTCCCCGGTTGCGCCCATGACCAGCCTCCGCCGCGGCTCCCCGCGCCAACTTAGTTGGACGTCCTACTATCTAGCTCAGTCTACGCCGACCCGGTCAGGGACAAATCCCGCGCGTCCCGCAACCATCCGGCCCGGCCGGCGTCTTAGGTACCGTCCGGGTCTTCGGTACCGTCCGGCGTGCCGTGATCAGGCGGGGAACGCAGGCCGTTCTCCCGGCGGCCGATGGGTGGATGGAGCCATGTACGACGCAGTGACCTCCGCGGGCGGCGCGGTGCTGGCCGACGCCGCCATGCCTGCGCGGGCTGCCGCGGCCGTAGAGGATCTGGGCCTGGTTCCGCTACCGTGGCCGGTGGGCCTATCGTGCACTGTTACCTCGACGGGAACCGGCAGCCGACGGAGCCCGGCTAACCAGGGGAGCACGGTGGCAAGGCTCCGCACGTCGGATCAGCAGGCGGTAGAGGACTTGTTCCACGCGTGCTACCCGCGGCTGGCCGGCTGGGTGCGCCGGCTCGTCGATGACGACGAGACGGCGCACGAGATCGCCTCCGAGGCCTTCGCCCGGCTGCTGTCCAGGTGGACCAGCCTGGACAACCCGCAGAGCTACCTGTACATGATCGCGACCAATCTGGTCCGCGACCACTGGCGACGCGCGGGCCGCGAGCGGCACGCGATCCGCGTGCTCACGTCCACCGGGCCCGGCGACCCGGCCTACCACCCGGCCCAGGACGTCGACGTGCGGGCCCTGATCCAGGCCCTGCCCGAGCGGCTGCGCAGTCCCTTCCTGCTGCACTACTACGGCGGGTTCGGGCTGAAGGAGGTCGCCGCGATGCTCGGCCGCCCGGAAGGAACGATCAAGGCCGACCTGTTCAACGCCAGGGCGAGGCTCAAGGCAGCACTGGGAGAGGCACGTGACTGAGCCGCGCGACCAGCTCGATGACTGGCTGGCGACTGACCCAACGCCCCTCAGCCCGCCGCCGGGCACCCTAGACCGGATCAGGCGGCGTGCGCGGCAGCGCAAGACGCGGCAGGTGGTCGTCGCGGCCGCGGGCTGCGCCGTGGTGCTCGCCGCTGCCGTCGCCACGCCGCAGGTCGTGTCCAGCCTCCGGACGGGCGGCAAGCCACCGGCGCTGGCCAGCGGGGGCAGCCGCGCCGTCACCGGCCCGCCGAGCCCGGCGGCGAGCAACGGTCCCGGCTCGGTGCAGACGCAGACCTCCGGCCCCATCCAGCTGCAGCAGCGCACCACGCTCTCCACCACCACGTCGGGCACCGTCCCGCCCGGCCACTTTCGGCCGACGTCGGTGACGTTCGTGGGCACCGGGCAAGGCGGCCTCGTCGGCGCCGTCATCGGCCAGGCGGGCCCGCCGTGCGCGACGAGCTACTGCACGTCGCTGGCCGGCACGTCCAGCTACGGCAAGAGCTGGTACGGCGTCAGCGCGCCGCTGGCGCCAGGCCCGGTCGGCGACGCCGGGGTGAGCCAGCTCCGGTTCGCCAACCTGCGGGACGGCTGGGCATTCGGTCCCGCGCTGTACGAGACCACCGGCGGTGGCTGGCCGTGGCAGCAGGTCAACACCGGCGGGCAGCGGGTGATCGACCTGGAGGCATCGGGTCAGGAGGCGCTCGCGGTCTTCGCGACCTGCTCAGGCAGCGGTGCCGACTACGCCGCCGGCTGTACGAGCTTCACGCTCTACCAGGGCTCGGCCGGCAGCACGACGTGGAGCCCGGTGCCGGTGCCGGCCGCCTACCAGCACATGTCGGCCTCGGAGGCCTCGTCGGCCAGGCTGGTCATCTCCGGCAGCACCGGATACCTGCTCACCCCGGCCGGCGCGCTGCTCAGCGGCCCGGTCTCCGGCGGGGCCTGGACGCTCGCCGGCCAGGCCCCCTGCGCGCCCGCCGCGCCGGGGCAGACCGGTGCCCTCCTCGCCGTCACCACCCAGCAGCTGCTGCTTGCCTGCCCGGCCCAGCCCGGCATCGCAGCCGACCAGGTCGCGCTCTATACGTCGGCCGCGGGCGCCAGCTGGCAGTTCGTCGCCCCCATGCCGATCTCGGGCGCGCCGACGTCGCTGGCGTCGGCCGTCAGCGGGCAGGTGGTGCTGGCGACCACCACCGGCCTGTACTACTCGACCGACGACGGACTGCTCTGGCAGTCGGCCGGCCTCGGCGGGGCTGCCCCCTACGACGGCTTCGGCTACGTCGGCATGACCACCGCCGAGCTGGGCGTCGCGGTGCCGGCCGACTCGTCGCTCGGCGAGGTCTACGTGACCCGCGACGGCGGCCAGACGTGGAGCGCGTCGGCGATCGCCGGCTGACCAGCCTCCGGTCCGGCGGGCTAGCCCTCCCGGAAGTCGCCGGCCGTGAGCCGCAGCCCGCGCAGCAGCCCGAACAGGTCCTCGAGCTGCCCCTTGGTATACCCGCCCATGCCGAACTCGGCGTGCATCAGGTCATCGGTGGCCTGCCGCATGACCTTGCGCCCGGCGGGCGTGATCGCCGCCAGCGTGCCGCGCCCGTCACGGGGGTTCGGCTTGCGCGCCACCAGCTGCTGGCGCTCCAGCCGGTCGATCGTATTGGTCACGCTGGTCGGGTGGACCATGAGCCGCTCCCCGATGATGCGCATCGGCAGCTCGCCGTCCCGGCTGAAGCTGAGCAGCACGAGCGCCTCGTACCGGGCGAAGGTCAGCCCGTGCGGCCGCAGCAGCGCGTCCAGCTGCCCGAGCAGTATCTGCTGCACGCGCATGATCGCGGTGACGGCGGCCATGGCGGACGCCTCGCCGAACCGGGATTGCCAGGTGTCTGCGGCCCGTGCGATCGGGTCGAACGGCAGGTCGAGCGGCTTGGGCACGCCAACAAGGTACCGTGACCGCGGCCGCCGGCCTGGCGCGCCGGCACGTCCGCCGGCGCGTACGTGGACATGGTCAATTACAGACAGTTACATTGCCTGCGGAAGACCGCTGATAGCCGGAATCGGGGGGGATCTGTGCCGACTGGCCGCGCAGTCATGGGACCCGACCCCGTGATCGCTGCCGGGATCGGCGTTCGGCTCGGCCGGGGGTTCGCCGTCCGTGCCGCCAGCTTCCGGCTCAGCGCTCGCGATCCCGGCCCGCCGGTGCTCGGCATCCAGCTCAGTCAGCCCGCGCAGGCGACCGCGATCATCGACCTGCTGGCTGGCGTCGCCCGGCCCGCGTACGGAGAGCTGCGCGTTCTCGGCCACGACATGGCCACCGTGCGGGGCCGGGCCGCGGTCCGGCGCCGGGTCGGGGTGGCGCGCCGCACCGGGCGGTCGCTGCCCTGGCTGCGGGTCCGCGGCCTCGTGGCGCACGGGACCAGGCTGGCGAGGCACGGCGAGGCCGGCCGTCAGCTGCTCACGGCCGGCATCCTGGACGAGCTGGGGCTGACACCATGGGCCGATGTGCCGTTGCGGGCCGTGCCCGAGGCGGTAGGAAGACGAGCGCGGCTGGCCGCCGCTGCCGCAGCCCAGCCCGAGCTGCTGCTGCTCGACGGCCTGCTCGACGGCCTGGCCCTGCGGGATGTCACGGCGTTAGCCACGGCCATCCGCACCCTGAGCCAGGACAGCGGCGTTGTGCTGGCCGGCTGCGACGGCGAGGCGCTGACGCTGGCGTGCGATGAGGTGCTCGTGCTGACCGACGGCGTGGTGGTCCCGGCCAGCCGGTAGTGGGGGCGGGACCGCCGGTCGCGGCGGCCTCCGGCGGCCGGCTCGCGCCGGCGCCTGCGGCGAGCCGCTCCGGCCCGGCGCTCCCGTAAGCTGCCACCGTGGACTGGAGCACGCTGAGCTGCAGCCGCAACGGACATCTGACGTTTGCCCCGGACGAGCCGGAGCTGCGCGCGGAGCTGGGGGCGACGCGGCCGGCCGGGATCGCCTGGCGGTGCCTGCGGTGTGGCGTGTTCGTCGCCGGCCCGCCCACCCTCTCCGGCCCCGCCGCCACCGCGCCGGTGGTGCCGCGCGGGAGGGAGCTGCGCAGCAAGTTCATCCTGCGCCTGTTCGCCATCGAGAGGTGGGCCAGGTCGGTGCTGTCCGGCGCCCTTGCCTTCGTGCTCTGGCGGTTCGTGGCCTCGCGCGCCTCGATCGAGGCGATGCTCAACCATGACGTCCCGGTTGTCAGGGACATCTTCAGTGATCTGGGCGTCGACGTCAGGCACTCGACGATCTTCGGCCTCGTGCACCACGCCCTCACGCTGAGCGCCGGAACCGCCACGCTGCTGGCTGTCGGGGCCACCCTGTATGCGGTGCTCGAGATCATCGAGGGCACCGGCCTCTGGCTGGCCAGGCGCTGGGGCGAGTACTTCGCCATGATCGTGACCTCGCTCGGGCTGCCCCTCGAGATCTACGACCTGACCAGGAAGTTCTCCGTGCTGGCGATCGTCCTGCTCGCGGTGAACCTGGCGCTAGTGCTGTACCTGATCATCACCAAGCGGCTGTTCGGGCTGCGGGGCGGGAAGGCAGCCTACGACGCCCGGCTGCGCAGCGAGTCGGTTCTCGAGGGCGCCCAGCAGGCGGCCGCCCGGCGCCGGACTGCCGGTCATCCGGCCTCGGCGCGCGACCCGGCCGCGGCTCCGTCCCCGGCGTCGGCACCGGGACCTGATGGCGAGGCCGCTGCCCGGCCGGCCGGCCGGC
>JASHPF010000250.1 GCA_030038295.1 Streptosporangiaceae bacterium | reverse complement strand
GCGGTCATCGCCCGCTTGGTGAAGTCGGCGAGCTCGGCGGTCTCCGGCTCGGTGAGGTCGGTGTAGTCGGCGACGTGCCGGTACGGCACGACCATCAGGTGACCGCTGTTGTACGGGTAGAGGTTCAGGACCGCGTAGACCTGCGAGCCGCGCGCGACGATCAGGCCGGCCGCATCGGACAGCTTCGGGATCTCGTCAAAGGGGCACAGCGCCGCGTCGGTGTCGGCGGGCCTCCCCTGGCCCTTGATGTAGGCCATGCGGTGTGGCATCCACAGCCGCATCAGCCCGTCCGGCGCGATCTCGCCCGGTGTGTCGGTGACGCCGTCGCGGCTCGGCGGCATCTGATCCGTCACCGGTGTCAGACCTGGATCCGGCTCGCCACGGCCCCGGTGATCTCGGCGATGGCATCCGCGACCGGCACGCCGTTCTTCTGCTCACCGCTGCGATAGCGGAACGACACCGCGCCCGCGGTCACGTCGTCGTCGCCGGCGAGCAGCATGTACGGCACCTTCTGCCGCTGGGCGTTACGGATCTTCTTCTGCATCCGGTCGTCGCTGGCGTCGACCTCGACCCGGATCCCGTGCTCGCGCAGCCGCGTCGCGACCTGCTCCAGGTAACCGACGTGCTGGTCGGCAATCGGGATGCCGACCACCTGGACCGGCGCCAGCCACGGCGGGAACGCGCCGGCGAAGTGCTCGACCAGGATGCCGAAGAACCGCTCGATGGAGCCGAACAGCGCCCGGTGGATCATGTACGGCCGCTGCCTGCTGCCGTCGGCCGCCTGGTACTCGATCCCGAACCGGCCCGGCTCCTGGAAGTCGACCTGCAGCGTCGACAGCTGCCAGCGGCGGCCGATCGCGTCCCGCACGTGCACGTCGATCTTCGGCGCGTAGAACGCGCCCTCGCCCTCCGCGATCACGTATTTCAGGCCCGACTTGTCGAGCGCGTGCTTCAGCGCGGCCTCCGCCCTGTCCCAGTCGGCTATCTCGCCGACGAACTTGTCCGGGCGGGTGGACAGCTCGGCTTCGAACTCGGTCAGGCCGTAGTCCCGCAGCAGGCCCACCACGAAATCCAGCAGGCTAGCCAGCTCGTCGTGGAGCTGCTCGGGCGTGCAGAAGATGTGCGCGTCGTCCTGGGTGAAGCCGCGGGCCCTGGTCAGGCCGTGCACGACGCCGGACTTCTCGAACCGGTACACGGTCCCGAACTCGAACAGCCGCAACGGCAGCTCGCGGTAGGACCGGCCGCGCGAGGCGTAGATCAGGATGTGCATGGGGCAGTTCATCGGCTTGGGGTAGTACTTCGCGCCCTCCATCTCCATGGGCGGGTACATCCCGTCCGCGTACCACTCCAGGTGGCCGGACGTCTCGAACAGCTCCGACCGGGTGATGTGCGGGGTGTAGACGAACTCGTAGCCGGATTGCTCGTGCCGCTGCCGCGAGTAGTCCTCGAGCGCCTTGCGGACGATGCCGCCCTTGGGGTGGAAGACCGGCAGCCCGCTGCCGATCTCGGTCGGGAAGGAGAACAGGTCGAGCTCGGCGCCGAGCCTGCGGTGGTCCCGCTTCTCCGCCTCGGCCAGCAGCGTGAGGTAGTCGTCCTGCGCCGCGCGGGACGGCCACGCGGTGCCGTAGATCCGCTGCAGCTGCGGGTTCTGCTCGCTGCCGCGCCAGTAGGCGCCGCTCGACCGCATCAGCGTGAAGGCGGGGATGTCCCTCGTGGTGGGCAGGTGCGGGCCGCGGCACAGGTCCTTCCAGGCCACCGCGCCGGTCGCCGGGTCAACGTTGTCGTAGATGGTCAGCTCCGCGCCGCCTACTTCCACCGACTCGGCTGAGTCGCCGGGCGGCACGTCGGCGCCGCTCGCCGCGGCGCGGCCCTTGAGCCCGATGAGCTCCAGCTTGTACGGCTCGGCGGCCAGCTCCGCCCTCGCGTCCTCGTCGCTCACGACCCGGCGGCTGAACCGCTGGCCCTGGCGGACGATCTGCCGCATCTTCTGCTCGATGGCCTTGAGGTCATCAGGGGCGAACGCCTGCGGCACGTCGAAGTCGTAGTAAAACCCGTTCTCGATGGGCGGCCCGATGCCGAGCTTTGCCTGCGGGAACAGGTCCTGCACGGCCTGTGCCAGGACGTGCGCAGTGGAGTGGCGCAGGATGTTAAGCCCGTCGGGGGAACCGATGCCCACCGGCTCGACCCGGTCGCCATCGCTGAGCCGGTACGAGAGGTCGCGCAGCTCTCCGTTGACCCTGGCGGCGATCGGGGTGCCAGTGCCGTTCGGAGTGGCCGATCCGGTCTGCTGACGGTCGGCGAGCGCCTCACCCGCCGTCGTGCCCTCCTCCACCACGTGCTCGCTTCCGGCGAGTGTGATGCAAAGCTTGTCGGCAGGCACGGCTTAGCTCCTTATGGTGGGCATACTGCTGCCGGGCTGTTGCCCGCAGCCCTCTGCCCGATGCTATCGGGGGCAGCTAGTTGGCGACGGGGCTGCCCGCCGGCGTCTGGGAGCCAGGCGCGACCGTGACCAGGGTGCCGTAGTTCATGTAGGGCCAGACGTACTTGGCGGACGACCACGGCAGCTCGACGCAGCCGAGGCTCTGCGGGAAGCCGTAAGACCCGCGCGGGTAGTAGTGCACGGCCTCGCCGGCCCGGAAGTAGGACACGTAATACACCGGGTCCGCG
>JASHPF010000249.1 GCA_030038295.1 Streptosporangiaceae bacterium | reverse complement strand
GCCGCCGGGCCGAGCAGCCGAGCTGGCTCCGGCAGCGGCCGCGAGCCTGGACGTGGCCGGTCGTCGGGGCGGACCCCGGCCCGTGACGGCGCCGCGGCCGCCGGCGGCGCAGCGACCGGCGACCGTCGCCCGTCCGCCGCGACCCTCCCAGTCGCAGGCGCCCGCCGCCCCGGTCGCGGCGGGCAACGGGCACTCCTGGAACGGGAGACCGGCCGACGACGACCCGCTGACGAGCCCGTCGTTCCCGGCGATCAACGCCGCAGACAGCCGGTCGTATCGCACCCGGAGGTCTGCGACCAGCCAGCCCGGCGTCGCCGACCAGACCAGGTACCCGGCAGGGCCGGATCGCACCGGGCGACCGGATCGCACCAGCCGACCGGATGGCTACCCCGTCCAGCCGGCCGCGGCAGCGACCGTCCCGCCCGTGGCGAAGCCGGCGTCATCCGGTGCCCCCGCCGCCAACCCGTACGGCAGCTACGTCGGCGCGGCGCAGCCGGCCTACTCGCAACCCGGCTACCCCGAAGCCGCTGCCCCGAGCCTGCCCGCGACGGACTACCCGAGTTACCCGGTCGCAATGCAGCCGACCGCAATGCAGCCGGTGGCTGCGCAGCCGGTGGCCGCGCAGCCGACCGCCGGCACCGCCGCGTGGTACTCGACGTCCGCGCTCGAGGCGGGCGGCGCGGTACCGTCGGCCGCAGACGGCTACCTGCCAGCCGCCAACGGTACGTCCGGTGCGGCATCCGCTGGTCACGTGCACAACGGGTCAGCCCCGCGCGGCTATGCCGGGATCGACTACACGAGCCTGCGCTACGACGACCCGGCGTACCCGGACCCGTCGGCCGCCGGGCTGGCCGGCTACGCCGCTAGTCAGCCGACCGCCCAGTACGAGCAGCCCGGATACGCCGGACCCGACCTCGGTTACGCCCCTGATGGCCCTCAGGGGTACCCAGGCTACGGCGCTGACCGGCGCTGACCGGCGCTGACGCGCCGCCCCCTCGACCGGGGCTTGACAACACCCTGCTGCAGGCGACCAGAATGTGCCGACCCCCTAAGCAGGTGACATGCAGCCCGGTGCCCGAGATCATGCGCGCAGCTATCACCTGCACCGGCTAGCCACCGCCCTCGACACCGAGGGCTTCCACGCCACGGTCAAGACCTCCTACCCGGCGGCGCTGCACGTCTTCATGCCGGGGGCATCCATGCTGGCCGAGTGCATCGACTGCGTGCCGAGCACCGACGACGCCGGTCGGCTGCACTGGTACTACCGCTGGTCCTGGGGCGAACTGCTGCACGACACCAGCGAGCCCGACGCAGCCGCGGCCAAGATCGCGGAGGTGCTGTCCGCGCGCTGACCGGCATCCTGTGGCGCGCGACGAGCCAGGTCAACGGTAGTGTTACCGGCAGCGCGTGCGCCCCTGGCACCGGCCGCCTCGGTCGGCCGCCAGGGACGTCTTTTTACCGACATGGACGCGCACCGATACGACGAGCGGAGCGGAGGGATCGTCGCCGTGCAGGTTGCTCAGGCAGGCAGGCTCAGCAACGTCAGGTACGACATACGCGGACCGGTGCTACGGCGAGCTCGCCAGCTTGAGGCTGCCGGACACGAGATCATCAAGCTCAACCTCGGTAACCCGGCCCCGTTCGGCCTCGACGCTCCTGACGACGTGCTGAGCGACGTCGTCAAGCACATCGGCGACGCGCAGGGTTACAGCGACGCCCGCGGCATCCAGTCTGCGCGCCAGGCGGTCGCTCAGTTCTTCGAGCAGCACGGCGTCGGCGGCGTCGGCCCTGACGACGTCTACCTCGGCAACGGCGTGTCCGAGCTAATCGTCATGGCGCTGCAGGCGCTGCTCGATCCCGGCGACGAGGTCGTGGTGCCGAGCCCCGACTACCCGCTGTGGACGGGCGCCATCAACATGTGCGGCGGCCGCGCCGTGCACTACCGCTGCGACGAGCAGAACGACTGGAACCCGGACCTGGAGCACCTGGCGAGCCGTATCGGCCCGCGGACCAGGGCGCTGGTGATCATCAACCCGAACAACCCCACCGGGGCCGTCTACTCCCCCGAGATCCTCCTCGGCATGCTGGACCTCGCCCGCCGGCACGGACTGCTCGTGCTCACGGACGAGATCTACGACCAGATCCTGTACGACGAGGCGGTGCACTCGCGCGCCGCGGCGCTGGCCCCGGACCTGCTGGTGCTGACGCTCGGCGGGCTGTCGAAGACTTACCGGCTGGCCGGCTTCCGGTCTGGCTGGCTCGTGGTGTCCGGGCCGCGTGACCAGGCCGCCGACTACCTCGATGGCCTCGAACTGCTGGCCAACATGCGGATGTGCCCGAACGTGCCCGCGCAGCACGCTATCGAGCCGGCGCTCGGCGGCCGGGTGGACATCACCCACCTCCTGCAGCCCGGCGGCCGGCTCCGCGACCAGCGGGACCACGCCTGGGCGGCGCTGACTGCCATCCCCGGCGTCACGTGCTACAAGCCGGCCGGTGCGCTGTACCTGTTCCCGCGGCTGGACCCGGAGGTCCACCCGATCACCGACGACGAGCAGATGATGATCGACCTGCTCGAGCAGCAGCACCTGCTGCTGACGCACGGCAGCGGGTTCAACCTGCCCACGACCGATCACCTGCGGCTGGTGTTCCTGGCCGGCGTGCCGGTGCTGGACGACGCGATCGGGCGGCTGGCCACGTTCCTGGCTGGCTACCACCAGTAAGGGAACGGGGTGTTACCGGCTGCTGCCGTCGGTACCGGGCAGCCACACGGCGGCAACCGGGTGCCCCGGCAGCAGCCGACACCGGCCGCCACGGTGATCGGGCGCTATCGGCGGAAGTGCCGGTCCAGCTCGCTGGCGTAGCGGCGGCCTAGCTCGTCGCCGTGCGCAGCGATCCACCCCGTGACGGCGATCGTGCCGGTAGCCGGCGCGGTCGAGTCGGCCAGGCCGGCCGCCATCGAGCGGTACTCGTCCGCGGTTAGCAGCGTGTCTCGCAGCGTCAGGCCGAGCACGCGTGCTAGCACCGGGATCACGCTGCCCGGCACGGGAACCACGACCGCGTGACTGCCGACCGCGGCGCGGATCGCGTCGACGAGCTGGCGGAAGGTGATCGACTCGGGCCCAACCGCGTCGACCGTGCTGGTGTCCTGCCGCGCGCCCAGATTCACGCACAGAGCGGCCAGGTCGGCCACGTGGATCGGCCGCAGCCGGTAGTCGCCGCGGCCGCCGATGGCGAACACCGGCAGCCGCCGCAGCAGCCACGCGATGTTGTTCAGCAGGACGCCGTCGCCGCCGAACAGGATCGCCGGGCGCACGATCGCGTGCGACGGTACGCCGCAGTCCGCCAGCGCCTGCTCCACCCGCGCCTTGCCACGGAAGTAGCTGTCGGCGGCGGTCGGGCTCGGGTTGGTGATGGACACGTGCACGATCCGCTGGACGCCCGCGGCGGCCGCCGCCGCGAACAGCCGCCCGGAGTTCATCACCGCGGTCTCGTGACTCGCCTGCCCGTGAGCGAAGCGCACCCAGTAGGTGTTGTAGAGCGTGCGCGCCCCGGCTAGCGATCCGCGCAGCTCGGCTGGCGCGCCGAAGTCCAGCGGCCGGACCTCGATCGCGCTGCCAGCGGGCGCGCGGCCGGGGTGGCCGGTCAGCGTCCGCACCTGGCGGCCGCGGGCCAGCAGCCGCGCAGCGATGGCCGCACCCGAGTAACTGAACGCGCCGGTGACGACGTCGAAGTCGGTCATCTGGGCGCCCGTCCGCCCGACGGTTCGCCGCGGGGATTCGGGGGGTCGCCGCCCCGAGCGAGTAGCCGCAGCCCGGTCAGCACGTCAAGCAGCCGGGCCAGCGAGCCAATCCGGTCGAGCACATCCGCGGCCGCCGAGTCGTCTTCATCGAGGCTGGCGAGCAGCTCGAGGCCAAGGAAGCCGGCGACGAGGGCGCGGGCCGCTAGCTCCGGCGGCATCAGCCGGGCCGCCGCCGACCGGCCGAGAGCGTGCCTGACCGCGTGCTCGGTCAGCTCGCGCCAGGGCCGCAGCCGCGCCGCCACCTGCTCGCCGAGCCCGGGCACCGAGTGGGCGGCGGTGATCATCTCGACCAGGACGCGGACGTAGCCGGCATCGAGATCGTCGGTCAGGATCGACCGCGCCGTGGCGGCGAGCGCGGTAACCGACGGGGCTTCGGTCAGCAACTCGTGGTAGGCGGCCATCCGGCGGGCGCTGACCTCATCCAGCGCGGCGAGCAGCAGGCCGTTGACGGAGCCGAAGTGGTAGAAGACCAGCGACTGGCTGTAGCCGGCCCGGGCGGCGATCGCCCTGGCGCTGGCGCCGGCGTAGCCGGCCTGCCGCAGCGTGTCGACGGCCGCGGTCACCAGCGCGGCGTGGACGTCGTCCGACCGCGCTCGCCGCGCCGTGCCCGCGCGCGGTCCGGCCTTCGCCATGACAGCCTCCGCGACGTTACCAGCGCCGGGGCGCAGCCGCTCGCTGAGCGATTAGTTTGAGCGACTGCTCAGATACTAGCCGGATCAGCCCGGACCGAGCCCGTTCCCCCCGCGTGAAGGCTCGCCAGCCACCTCCGGGCGGCGGCTGGCGACGTCAGCCGGAGGACGACAGGCCCGGCTGGGTCGGCCGCCCACGCCCGCATCCGGGCTCGCTTGCGGGCAAACGAGCGGAAGTGCCAGACGATGATCGAGTCGCGGGACAGCATCTGCCGGAAGCTCTCGGTGTTGCCGTTGCAGATCGCCCTGCGGTCGATGGCCCTGGCCAGGCTGCGCCGCGTCAGCCGGGCGAGCGACCGCCAGCGCGGGTAGTCAAGCGCGACGATCAGCTCGACCCTGGCCAGCACCAGGTCGAGCCACGAACTGTAGCCGGAATCGAGGATCCACCGCTCGCCCGCGCAGATCGCCGCGATCCGCCGTCGCTGCTCGTCCGCCGACACGCCGACCCAGCCCGGTTCCCAGGTCAGGTCGTCCACGCTGTGCCAGGGCAGCCCCGTCCGCTCGGCGACCTTGCGCGCCAGGACGGTCTTGCCGGAACCGGTGACCCCGTAGACGAGCACCCTGTCCGCCACGGGGCGATGGTACCGATCCGGTGCGGCAGGCAGCTAGCGGCCGGGCGCCCGCCAGGGCACCATAGATCAGGCCGCCAGCCCGGCGGCCGTGGCCAGGAGGGGGTTTGAGCATGCCCGTCGTGCACGCGAACGGCATCGACGTCTACTACGAGGTGCAGGGCGAGGGCGAGCCGCTGGTGCTCATCCCCTACCTCGCCGCCGACCAGGCGTGCTACGCATTCCAGGTCGCCGACTACGCCAAGGAGTTCGCCTGCTTCACCGTCGACCTGCGCGGCGCGGGACTGTCGGGCAAGCCAGCAGGCGACTACTCGACCGAGTTGCTGGCCGACGACATCGCGGCGTTCATGCAGGCCGCCGGCATCGACAGCGCGCACGTCTCCGGCCTGTCGCTGGGCGCCGCGACCGGCATGCACCTGGCCGCGCGGCATCCGGCCAGGGTGAAGTCGCTGTCGCTGCACAGCGCGTGGGACGTCACCGACCCGTTCCTGGCGACCGTGGTCGAGACCTGGCGGATCATGGCCAGGGGGCTGGGCAGTGTCACCGACATGGTGATCGCCGGGATCTTCCCCTGGTGCTTCACGCCGGAGCTGTACGCGGCGCGGCCGGAGTACATCGGCTCGCTGGCAGACTTCGTCCGCAGCCGACCGATGCCGCCGGTCGACGCCTTCCTGCGGCAGTCCGACGCCGTTCTCGGGCACGACGCGCGTGCGGCGCTCGGCTCCATCCACGCGCCGACGCTGGTCACCTTCGGCGAGCACGACGTGTGCACGTCGACCCGGTTCGCCGGGCCGCTGACGGACGGGATCGCCGGCGCCGAGCTGGTGGTGTTTCCCGGTGCCGCGCACGCGCCGATCTATGAGGTGACTGAGGAGTTCAACCAGCGGACGCTGGAATTCCTCCGGGCGCACACTGGCTGACCGGACCGCTGGCCGGCCGCTGGACTGACCGGGATGAGGCTAGGACCCGCGCACCGCCCTGATCGACTCACGCAGTGACGCCGTCGTGGCGAGCACGGCGGTCGGCTCGTAGCCGCAGTGCGCCATGCAGTTGGCGCAGCGCGGGTCCTTGCCGCGACCGTAGGCGTCCCAGTCGGTGGTCTCGATCAGCTCCTTGTAGGTCTGGGTGTAGCCGTCCGCCATCAGGTAGCACGGCCGCTGCCAGCCGAGCAGCGAGTACGAAGGGATGCC
>JASHPF010000248.1 GCA_030038295.1 Streptosporangiaceae bacterium | reverse complement strand
GCGCCGCTCCTGCTGGTCGGCGCGGGCCTCGCGTGGGCGGTGCGGCGGTCGCCGCGCGCCCTGGCCGCCCTGGTCGCCGGCCTGCTGGCGGTGCTGGTGCCCTGCTCTCTGGTGGCGGGCTGGGCCGCCGTGGCGGCCCTGGCAGGCCGGGCGGCGGGCTCCTCGAGCGTCTACGATCCGTGGCTGCTGACCCGCGGCCTCGGTCTGCATCTCTCGACCGGCAGCATCGACATTCTCGGCGCCGTCGGGTCGCTGACCATGGCGGTGATCATGCTCGGGCGGATGCCGGCCGGCCTGGCCAGTTACCCGTTCGCGCGGCCTGCGCTCGCACTGCTGCTCGGGTGGCTCATTGCCACTCCCCAGCAGCGGCCGTGGTACGACGCGGCGGTTTTCCCGCTGCTCGCACTCATGCCCGCAACCCGGCTTGACGGGATGGCGATCGCCCGCGCCATCGCCGCCGCCCTTGCCGAGCTGCCAGGCGTGACCTATTACCCCAACCTGATGCCCGGCTGGCTCTCCGCCGCGGCCCGGACGATCGCCGTGACGGCGGCGCCCCTTGCGCTTGTCGGCATTGCCGTCGCCCTCTGCTGGATGTGCGCGTCGGGCCGATGGGAGAGCAGCCAGGCCGGCCGCGACCGGCCGCGGTTCCGCGCCGCGCACCCGGCGCAGGAGAGCGGTTAGCTGCACCGCCCTCGGCCCCTCCGCGGCGCCAAGCCCGGGTCAGTACGCGTTCAGGGCGCTGACATAGACGATCTGGCCCGGCTGCGCGCAGTAGCGGAGGCCGCGCAACCCTCCGCGCGTCTCGGCTGGGAGCGAGATGCCCGCAGTCTGGCCGGGCAGTGTGATCTCGACTGTGGTGGCCGCGGTCCCTGGCACGGTCTCGCACGCCGAGGTGTCGATCTGAAACGACGCGTACACGCCGGGCCGCAGGTAGAGCACGGGCGGAGGGCCGGGCAGGAGGTAGGGGCTGCCGCCATCCTGGTAGTCGAACGGCAGGCTTGCCGCCTGCGCGGCTAGCCCGATCCGCGGATAACCGGTGACGCGGCAGGTGCCGCGCCCGACGTTGAGAACCGCGTACAGCAGGCCTTGTTCCTGGGTCGCCAGGGACAGCAGCGGACCGGGTTCCACGACCAGATCCTGGCCGGTGCAGGTCGGGGCGCCGGGAACCGGCTCGGTCGCGGGCGGCCGCGTCGCGATACGAGCCGACTGGAGCATGGCCATGACTTGCTGCTGTGTCCGGTCGGTGCTCGAGCCTCCCAGGCACGCGAAGATCCATATCTCCGAGGGCTGAACGTCCGGCCGGGACAGCGTGGCGGTGACCGTGCGGCTGGTCGCAGCCGGGCAGCCGTCGGTGCCCGGATTAGGCCCGATGGCGACATTCGCAGGGTAGCCGCCCACGGTACGGTTGGCCTGCGGCAGCGGCCCGTACGGCTGGTAGGCCACCTGGACGGTGACGTAGACGCCACCACTGCCCATGGTCGTGACGGGCTGGCCGCACGCCACCGTCCCGCTGCTTGTCCCGCGGCAGCCGGCCGGGATTGGCTCGTTCGTGAGATAGCCAGCCGCCTGAGGGTCCAGGCTGCCGCTCGGGCTGAGGAAGTACTGCCGCCACGAGGCAGGATGCGACAAGGCCAGGCCCGCGAACTCCGACGTCACGATTGGCGCAGCCGGGGCGGCGCACGCCGTCAGTGTCAGCAGCGAGAGCGATATCGCTAACCCGCCGAGCAACCAGGCCACTCTCATCCTCGCCACCTCCACTGAGGTAGACGCTCCGGCAAGCCCGGACGTTGGAACCTGCTGCGGGGTAGCGTTCGGTGGGCGGGGCACACGGTCACCGGCAGCCCTGCTGAGCCGACGCACGCTCGCCGCCACGCGCCCGAATCCTCACCCGAGGCAGGAAAAGAATGCACGTCGTCAACGTCGTCGTGATGGCGCCGGCCCTGGGCTCGGACCTGTCGTATGTCTCCGCGGTCGACCCGCGGGTGCGGGTCATCGACGCGAACAACGCCGACAGCGACGAACTCGACGCCGCTCTGGGCGTTGCCGACGTCGTCCTCGTCGGCTACCCGGTGCCCTCGCTCATCGCCAGAAGAGCGCCGCACCTAGTCTGGGCCCACCACACTCAGGCCGGCGTGTCGAACCTGCACGACACTGACCTGTGGCCGTCAAACGTCACGCTGACCAGCAGCCGCGGCGTGATGGCCGCCGACGCCATTGCCGAGTATGTCGTGGCGGCCGCGGCCTTCTTCGCCCGCGGCCTGCACGAAGGCACGCGGCAAAAGCAAGCCGGCCTGTTCACCCGCAGCGGCTACGAGATGGTCAGTCTGCACAGCGCCACCATGGGCGTCGTCGGCCTCGGCGGCATCGGCCGCGAGGTCGGGCGACGGGCCAAAGCACTCGGCATGCGGGTCATCGCCACGCGGCGCTCGGTTAGCGCTCCCGCCTACGACGCCGACGGCATCGACTGCGTGCTGCCCGCCGACCAGTTGCACCAGATGGCGGCCGAGAGTGACTTTCTCGCCGTGTGCGCGCAGCTGACCGCGGAAACGGCGGGCATGATCGACGCAGGCGTGTTCTCCGCCCTCAAACCGGGCGCGGTGCTGATCAACGTCGCCCGCGGCGAAGAAGTCAATGAGGACGCGCTCATCGAGGCTCTGGTCAGGGGCGACCTTCGCGGCGCGGTCCTGGATGTGTACGAAGGGGAACTCGCGGGCCGACCCCCGCGGCCAGAACTGCTGGAACTACCGCAGGTCCTCCTGACCCCGCACGTCTCGGGTCGCGGCGACCCCGCCCACTGGGAACCGAACCGCCGGCTCTTCGCCGACAACCTCCGCCGCTTCCTCGCCGGAGAGCCACTGCTCAACGTCGTCGACCGGGACCGCGGATACTGAAGCGCCCCGCCGCTGCTGTTCCTCCTGTCGGCTCGGGCACGTGCTATGCCGGCGGCGCTCCTCGCGCCAGCAGCTCGTCCACCGCAGCTGGCGACAGCGCCACCGTCATCCGCTCTACGCTCGTGGCCGTGAGCATGCCGCTGTGCACCCAGGGATCCGCAGCGAGCCGTCGCCGCAGCGCATCCTCGGTGGGCGCCGAGCACACGAGGATGACTTCGCGACCGCCCTCCAGCGGCCCGCCGATGAGCACGACACCGTCGTCCACGAGTGCGTTCATGAACGCCGCGTGCTCCGTCCACTGCTCCTGCTCCCGCATGTCACGGGAGAAGTCGTAGGGACCGCCGCGCACGTTGCGCACCACCCAGACGCTGGCTGGCCCGCGGGTCTGTCGGGTGCTCATGGCCGCATGGTAGCGACGAGCTCGGACGCTAGCTGGACGCTCGCCTGACGCCGCCTGACGCGGGCCGGCCGGTGCGCCGCGCCGAGATCCGCCCCATCGTGGACGCGAGGCTGAACCGCTGTCAGACCCCTCACGTACCATGTTGGTGAGGCCGCTGATGAAGCGCCCGGCAATACCGACAATATGGACGGCTGTCGTTACGGTCGCCCCGCACCGACCCGCGGTGGACATAGGAGTCCGCCGGCCCGGACCTGGAGGGGCCATTTATGGCCGTTATCAGCACTTTCGCCCAGGATATCGTTGATCTAGCCGAGCCGCTGACGTTGGAGGCCGCCCGCACCCTGGTGTGCCAGGCCGCGCTCGCGGACACCGAAGTGGGCACCGTCGGGCTCGAGATAGAGGCTCATCTCGTCGATCTGGCGGCTGTCCACGAAGCCGTGGCCTGGCACCGGGTGGAGCAGATCAGAGACGTCATCAGCGCTGTCGTCCGGCGAAGTGCTGTCACGCTCGAGCCGGGCTGCCAGCTCGAGCTGTCCGGTCGGCCAGAGCCGGACATCGTGACGGCCGTCGCCGGGCTGCGCCACGACTGGCAGGGCGTGCGGCTCGCGCTGGCCGACCACGGTCTCGGCGCCGCTTTTGCCGGCGCTGATCCGCTCCGGCCATCCCGGCGGGTGAACCCGCGTCCTCGCTACCAGGCCATGGAACAGCACTTCGCCAGCACCGGGCGCGCAGCGGCCGGCGCGGTGATGATGAACTCGACCGCCGCGCTCCAGGTCAACCTTCAGGCCGGCCCGAAGAGCGCATGGCGGGCGCGTGTCCATCGAGCACACCAGCTCGGGCCGACCCTCGTCGCGATCGCAGCCTGCTCGCCCTGGCTGCACGGTCGCCCCACGGGCTTGCAGTCGGCACGGCAGGCGACCTGGGCGCAGCTTGACCAGCGAGCGTGTGGCCCGGTACCCGGCTGCGACCCGGCACCGAAAGCACGCATGACCATGACGGAGTCGGACCCAGCCGCGGCGTGGGCTCACTTCGCTATGTCCGCGCCGGTAATCGTCGTGCGCGACGCCGACGGCAGCGAGGCCGAGCCAGTCCGCGCGTCGGTCTCGTTTGGCCAGTGGGCAGCCGACCGAGTCCGGCTGTTCGGCAGGCGACCGACGGCAGCCGACCTGGACATGCACCTGACCACCTTGTTTCCGCCGGTGCGGCTGCGCGGATTCCTGGAGTTGCGGTACATGGACGTCACCGCGCCGCGATGGTGGCCCGCCATCGCCGCCGTCGCCGCCACTCTGATGGACGACAGCGACGCAGCTGACCTCGCAATGGAGGCCACCGAGCGCGCCGCCGGGCGGTGGGCCGAGGCTGCGCGGGACGGGCTGCACGACGACGTGCTCGCCGACTCCGCGCGCCGGTGCCTCGCCATCACGGCCAGCCGCGTGCCGGCCGAACTGGCCCCGGCCGTAGCCGACCTGGCCGACCTGGTGGAGTCACGGCAAAGCCCGGCGGACCTGCTGGCCAGGCGCATCAGGCACGTCGGACCGCTCGCTGCCCTGGAGGAGCTCGCCCATGCTTGACGACGTCGTCCGTGACCTTGACCGGGCCAGGAGCCGCACGCTCGGCCTCACCGACCTGGACGAGCCGACGCTGGTGGCCCAGCACGACCCGCTGATGAGCCCGCTGGTCTGGGACCTCGCTCATGTCGGACAGCAAGAAGAGCTGTGGCTGCTGCGCGGCGGCGATCCCCGGCGGCCGGGTCTGCTCGACCCCGAGGTGGACGCGCTCTACGACGCGTTCAAGCACCCGCGCGCCGAGCGTCCCTCGCTGCCGCTGCTCCCGCCGGTGGCGGCCCGCGCCTACGACTACGAGGTGCGTGGCCGCGTCCTGGATCTGCTCGAGCGCACGGCTGCGGAGGACCTGTTCACCGCGGGCATGGTCGTGCAGCACGAGGAGCAGCACGACGAGACCATGTTTGCGACCCTCCAGCTTCGTCAGGGGCCTCCCGTGCTGCTCGCCCGCCGTCGGCTCCCGGCCGGCCGCACGGTGGAACCCAGCCGGGTGTTTGTCGCCGGTGGCCCGTTCACGCTCGGCGTGGACGCGTCGACCGAGCCGTTCTCGCTCGACAACGAGCGGCCAGCACACACCGTCGACGTCGCGCCGTTCTGGCTCGGGCGGACGCCGGTCAGCACCGGCGAGTGGCAGAGCTTCGTCGCGGACGGCGGCTATGACCGGCGAGACCTGTGGTCGCCGCGCGGCTGGGCGCACCGGGTTGAGGCCGGCCTCACCCGGCCGAAATTCTGGACCGCTGAGGGCACCCGGCGTCGTTTCGGCGTCGAGGAGGAGATCCCGCCGGACGAGCCGGTGCAGCACATCTGCTACTTCGAGGCGGAGGCGTTCGCGACGTGGTCAGGCGGCCGGCTGCCCACGGAGATGGAGTGGGAGAAGGCCTGCGCCTGGGATCCGGCTACCGGCACGCGGCGCGCCTGGCCGTGGGGCGCAGCGCCACCCACGGACGAGCGAGCCAACCTAGGCGGCCTCGGTCTGCGGCCGGCGCCGATCGGTGCGTATCCCGGTGGCGCCTCGGCCTACGGGGCGGAGCAGATGATCGGCGACGTCTGGGAATGGACGTCGTCGGACTTCGGTCCCTGGCCAGGGTTCACGCCCATGATCTACCGCGACTACAGCCAGCCATTCTTCGGCGGCGACTACAAGGTCCTGCGCGGCGGGTCCTGGGCCGTCGCGCCGTCGACGATCAGGCCGTCCTTCCGGAACTGGGACTACCCGATCCGGCGGCAGATCTTCACCGGCCTCCGACTGGCCTGGGACGCCTGAGTGTGCCGCCACCTGGCGTGGCTGGGCGCGCCGCGGTCGCTCAGCGATCTGGTACTGGAACAGCCGCACGGACTGCTGGTTCAGTCGTATGCGCCCCGCCGCCAGCGCCACGGCCTCATGAACGCCGACGGCTGGGGCGTCGGCTTCTTCGCAGCCGAGCGCAAGCAGCCCGCTCGCTGGCGATCGAGCCGGCCGCTGTGGGCGGACCCGTCGTTTGCCTCCGTGGCGCCGGTTCTTTCCGCTGGCTGCGTGCTCGCCGCCGTCCGGTCGGCGACGGCAGGCATGCCGCTGGATGAAACCGCGGCCGCCCCGTTCCAGTCAGGCCGCTGGCTCATGTCACACAACGGCGTCGTCGACCGCGCGATACTGGGGCCCCACCCAGATGCCGAGTCCGTGTGCGATTCCGCGCAGCTGGCCGCGCACCTGTTCGACTACGGCCCCGAGCGGACCGCGGAGTTCGTCGCCGATGTCGGCAGCCGCGATCCGGGCGCGCGTCTGAATGTCCTGCTGACCGATGGCCACCAGATCATCGCGACCCGCTGGAACGACACGCTCAGCTATCTTCACCGCGACGACGGTGTCGTCGTCGCGAGCGAGCCCTACGACGACGACCCGCGCTGGGCCGACGTACCCGAGCACCACCTCGTCGAAGTCAGCGGTGACACGGTCACCCTCACCGAGCTGGAGGCATGACCCATGCCCGTGCAGAACCAGGTCCGAGCCCGTCCCGACAGCTACCACGAGGAGCTGCGCGCAGACGTGCGGGCCGGCCTGACGGCGACCCCGAAGACCCTGCCGCCCAAGTACTTCTACGACGAGCGTGGCAGCCTGCTGTTCGACGAGATCACGCGGCTGCCCGAGTACTACCCGACTCGGGCCGAGACGTCGATCTTGCACCAGCACGCAGCCGAGATAGCCGAGCTCTCCCGGTGCGAGTCGCTCGTGGAGCTGGGCAGCGGAACCTCGACCAAGACCGGGCTGCTGCTACGGGCTCTGCTCGAGCGGGGCACCCTGCGCGAGTTCATCCCGCTTGACGTCGACTCTGCGGTCCTGACCGATGCGGCAGAAACGCTGGCCGCGCAGTATCCGGGCCTGTGGCTGGCGCCCGTCGTGGGCGATTTCGAGCACGACCTGCACGCGGTCCCGCCCGGTGGCCGGCGCATGATCGCCTTCCTCGGCTCGACCATCGGCAATCTCGAGCCGTCCGCGCGCGCAGGCCTGCTGGGCGAGGTCGCCTCGACGCTGGGTGCCGGCGATACCTTCCTGCTGGGCACCGACCTGGTCAAGGATGTCGCCAGACTGCTGCGCGCGTACGACGACGCGGCGGGCGTGACGGCCGAGTTCAATCGCAACGTCCTCTGCGTCGTGAACCGCGAGCTCGGTGCCGACTTTAAGCCGGACCGATTCGACCACGTGGCGCTCTGGGACCCCGGGAACGAATGGATAGAGATGCGGCTGCGTGCGGTCGGCGAGCAGCTCGTGACGATCCGCGATCTTGACCTCTCGGTGCGCTTCGCCGCCGGGGAGGAACTGCGGACCGAGATCTCCGCGAAGTTCCGGCGCGACGGACTGCGGGCCGAACTCGCGGCCGCGGGTCTGGAGACGGTTCGGTTCTGGACCGACCGGGACGGTGACTTCGGGCTGACGCTGGCCCGGCTGGCGCCAGCACGCCGCCGTAGCTAGAGCCCCAGCGGGGGTGCGAGCCACCCGACCGAGAGCGTGGGCCGGCCACCGAGCCGAACCCGCAGCTGAAGCCGGTGCGGAGTCCGGCGCGAGACGATCTCGGCGTGATACTCGCCGTCGGCCACCCAGGCAGCTGAGACCGACACCGCTCCGAACGGGGAGTGCAACCCGGGCAGCGCTCCGTCACGCCACCGCCCGGTCGGCACCTCGAAGGCATGTTCGTTGCCGCTCACCGTCAGGACCAGGCGAGTGCCGCCAGGCTGCGGCTCGATCCTGACGAGTTCTACTCGGTCGGTGAACGGGCCTTCCACGCTGGTGGGTGACAGCTCCACCGGCCGTTCCGGTCCGTGTCCACCCGGCGTGACGCTGGGCGTCGAGAGCCGCTCCAGCCTTCCGGTCAGTTCCTGCTCGGCTGCGCCGGCCGGGCGTGAATCGCGAAACGCCGGCAGCAGGTGCTGCCAGATGAGATCCAGCTCAGCCTGCATGTCGATCACCTGGGCAGTGCACGCGATCACGGCGTCGGCGTCCGGCAGCACCACCGCCAACTGCCCGAAGGCCCCGTCGCCCCGCTGTGCCCCGTGCCGACACATCCACATCTGGTAGCCGTAACCCTCGCGCCAGTCCGGATGTATCTGCTGGCGCGAGTTGCCGACCTGCGGCCTGCGGCACTCGGCCACGAACTCGGCCGGGACGAGCTGCTCGCTGCCCCAGCGGCCATTCTGGAGGACCAGCTGCCCGAGCTTCGCCACCGACTCCGTCGTCACGTGCAGTCCAGAGAACCCCTGGTCAATCCCGGTCGAGGTGGACAGCCACTCCGCTTTGTCGATCCCGAGCGGATCGAACAACCGCGGGCGCAGATAGTCGACCACTCGCTGACCGGTCGTCGACGTGATGATCTGGGACAAAGCCAGAGAGTTGCCCTGGTTGTAGGCGAAGACGCTGCCGGGCGGCTCATCTGGCGGCAGGGCCAGGAAATTGCGGACCGGGTCCGGCCCCATCGTCACGATTCGCGGCAGCGTCTCTTCGCGGTGGCCGCTCGCCATCGACAGCAGATGGCGAACGCGAAGCTGTCGCAGATGGTCGGGCACGGGCCGAGGTGTCAGGTCAGGGAGCAGGTCGGCGACCAGATCCTCGGTCGAGAAGCGACCCTCCCCGATCGCCATCCCCACGGCCATGGCCAGGAACGTCTTCGAAAGCGAGTAGAGCAGCTGAACGTCGCTGCCGCGATAGGGAGCCCACCAGCCTTCGGCCACCACCACGCCGTGCCTGAGGATCATCAGCGAGTGCAGGTCCATCTCCGCGGTGTCCACCGCATCGAGAAAGTCCACTACCCGCGCCGCGTCCACGTTGAGCTCGGATGGCGCCGACCGGGGCAACGGCGATGTCATGGTCGGTCGCGCACGGTCTCGCCGCGAGCCCGCAGCCGCACGGCAACCCCCTCCTGCAGTACACCAGGTCGTTCGTGCCAACCTACCGTTGCGAGCTGCGCCGACAAGTCCCTACTTCTGGCGAGACAGCCGTGGAATGCTGAACAGCAACGCAGCAACAGCCAAGCCTGCTGACGCGGCTTGCCGACTCCGGCCGCAGGCCGGGACGGAGCGGTGCAGTGGACCTCGACGTTGGCCTGGACCTCGTCGGCCTGCCTTACGACGCTGAGGCGGAGATCGCGGCGCGCGCCGCCCGGCTCGGCTACGGACGGATCTGGGTCGGCAGCGTCGCCGATCCGTTCCAGACGTGCGCGCTGCGCTGGGCCGCGTCGCGGTCGGCGATACCGGGCGGCATCGGGACCGCCATCGGGGTCGTGCCGGTGGGCACGCAGACCCCGGTGAGCCTCGCGGCGAGCGCGGCGGCGCTGACGCGGCTCACCAGCGGCCGGTTCGTGCTCGGTGTTGGCGCCGGCACCGCCTATGAGCCCGCCTTCCGGCGCACGTGGGGCATCGAGGAGGTGTCGTCGCTCGCCCTGGTGCGGGCGTACCTGCAGACCATCCGCGGCCTGCTGGGCGGCCAGAGCGTGACCTTCCACGGCAGCGGGATCAGGTACGACGGCGCCCGGCTCCCGACCGCACGTGGTGACACGCCGCTGTTCCTGGGCGCGGCCGGACCCGAGATGACCAAGCTGGGCGGCGAACTGGCTGACGGCATCTACCTAAGCTGGTGCACGCCCGACAGCGTCGCGCGGGCCCGTGCCGACATCGCTGCCGGAGCCGCCCGCGCAGGCCGCGATCCTGCCGAGGTCACGCTGGCGGCGTCGGCGCGGGTCTGCGTCGACGACGACCCGGACGCTGCCAGGAGGGCGCTCGCCGCGGCGCTGGTCCGCTATGTCACCGGCTGGAATGGCGCCCGGCCGCGCGCCTACCGCGCCGCCTTCACCCGGATGGGATACGGGCCGGAGATCGCCGAGGTCGATGGGCTGACCGAGCGAGGCGCCGGGCAGGAGGAGCTCATCGAGGCGTTCCCTGAGCGGATGCTGCGCGGCCTGGGCTACTTCGGCCCCGCTTCCGGAGCTGCCGAGGCGGTGCGACGGCAGGTCGCCGGAGCCGACACGGCGGTCGTCCGGGTCGTACCAGCCCGGCCGGGCGCCGACGCCATCCACGCAATTCTCGAGGCCAGCCGGCCTGTCAAGGAAGGAACCCCGCAATGACCACTACCGACGAGCGCCCCGCTCGCGAGATCACCGTCAACGAGGCGGTCGCCTCGGTAATCGGCTACCTTTCCCGCCAGTCCCTCAATCTCGCCGTCAGCCACGTCAACCGCGCCGTGACAGAGGATTCCCTGGACGACCTTCGGGTCGGCCTCGGCGTCATGGCCGGCCGCCTCGGCGACATCGTGGCGGCCATTCGCCGAGGCGAGACTCACGTCACCTACGGCGCCGACGAGCTGTAATACGCGGGCTACTCGGGTGTGCCGTGCGGCGCGATGAGGTACTTGCTGCCCGTGGCCATGCGGGCATACGCAGCCACGGCAGCTGGCTGCAGGGCTCCCGGCAGGGACAGCTGCCCGGCGTAGCTGGTGGCGAACGTGGTCGTGAGGCCCGCGGCGACCCGCTCGCGCATGGCCGCGATCGTGGCCGGGCCTGCCTTGCGCAGGAACGACGTGAGCAGCCAGCCGCCGACGCCCCAGGCCATGCCGTAGCCCCGGGTCAGTTCGGTCGGGCTTCGGTCAAGCCCGCCGTAGATGTGCACCTGCTTGTGCGTCGCGGAGCCGTAACGGCTGAACGGCTGATCCCCGCTAAGCGCCGCCTCCATGCACGTCAGGATGCGGCTGGCCAGCTGCCCGCCGCCGATGGCGTCGAAGGCGATCGTCGCCGAGGTTTCCTGTAGCGCGGTCGTCAGGTCGGCCATGAAGGTGCTGGCTGTGGAGTCCAGCACGTGCGCGGCGCCCTGACTGGCCAGCAGCCGCACCTGCTCGGCCGATCGGACGATGTTGACCAGCGGGATGCCATCTTCGATGCACACCCTGTTGAGCATCTGCCCCAGGTTCGACGCGGCCGCGGTGTGGACGATCCCGCCATGGCCTTCATCGCGCATGGTCGCCACCATGCCCAGCACCGTCATCGGATTGACGAAAGCCGACGCCCCGGCTGCCGCGCCGACACCGTCAGGCAGCACCAGGCACGCCGCCGCGTCGGCACACCGGTACTGGGCATACATCCCGCCGCCGGCAACCGACACGGCTTTGCCTAGCAGCCGCTGGGCCCCCTCCGACGAGCCCGCTCCGACGACCGTGCCCGCGCCTTCGTTGCCAGCCGGGAGGGACTCCCCGACCCTGGCCGCCGCGGCACGCGCCGCAGGGGGCGGCAGCGGGGCGGTGACCACGGGCCGCTCGGCCGTGCCGCCGACAGCGGCCCTGCCGAGATCCGCGCCGGCGAACAGCAGGCCAAGGTCCGATGGGTTGATCGGAGCGGCTTCCACCCGGATGAGAACCTGATCGGGCCCGGGCACGGGCACATCGACCAACTCGAGCGACACCGAGACGGTCGCTGTGTCGGTCACCAGGGAGCGCAGCTGCAGCGCCTGCGCCGGTACGTCGTCGGACACCCGACCTCCTCGGTTTGGTTCGCAGCCGACGCCTGTTCGCCGGCCCGCGCCGTCCGGTCAACGGTAGGTGCGCAAGCAGCTCAGCGCGCCAGTTTCGCCGCCGGGCTGCCTGCCGGATGAAACACGCCGAGCACCCGCATCGGCTGCGTTCCCGTGTTCTCCAGGCAGTGCGGCAGGCCGGGCGGCAGGTGCAGGCACGTGCCAGCGGACAGCTCGCGCTCGGCGCCGCCCGCGTGTGCCACACCCGTGCCGTGCAGGATCAGCACCACCTCGTCATAGGGGTGACTGTGCTCCGGCGCCCGGCCCGGCGGGATCTCGCCGACGAACTGCGTGGCGGCCGCGCAGTCGCGGCCAGGGCCGAAGAGCACCCGGAACCTCCGGTCTCCCGTCACCTCGACCGGGCAGTCCAGCAGGTCACGGCTGAGCAGAACGTCGGCGCCGCCGGCCGCCGACCGCGCGTTCCCCTCGGTCGGCGAGGCCCCGGTGGCGGGCAGCGCGACGACGTCAAGCCGCAGCAAGCCGCCCCCGTCGGCCGCCAGCTGATAGGCCGTGCCAGCGGGGACACGCAGGCCGCGGTCGCGGACCAGCGCGGGTCCTGGCACACCCCCCACCTCGAGCCGGCCGGAGCCGTCGATCACGAACCAGAGCTCGCCGCCGGCTCCGGAGACGCCCGCGTGCCGGCCGAGTGGCCGAAGCTCGACCAGAGTGCGGACCAGGCCTGGGCCGGCCGTTGCGGTGCGGGCCAGGACCGTCACGCTGGTGCCGATGTCCTCCATGCCCGGAACGTAAGCGCCAATCGGGGAGCCGGTCAACCAGAGGCTCGCCGGAGCGCTCGCGCGCAGAGCGCGGTGAGCCAGCCGAAGCCGGCGATGATGCTGGCGCGCTGGAACAGCCCGCCGAGGTTCGCGAGCCGCGGTGACTGGCTGAAGCCCGCGCCCGCCAGGCCGGTGGTCGTGAGCATCATCGCCGCGGTGCCAGCGCAGTACCGACCGAAGCCGCGCTGGCCAGCGCGCCAGGACCGGCAGCCGCTGGCGACTGCGGCGGCGGGCAGGCCAAGGAACACCGGGACGGCCGCCAGATTGTGTGCGGTGCCAGACCGGCTGAACGCGCCAGGCATATCGGGCGTCCCTGGCGGGTAGCCGCCCACCGGATCCGTGGGAAAGACGGCCGCGCCGATCAGGCCCGCGCCCGCCGCACCGATCAAGGCGGGCACTGCCCGGCCGCCGGCGGCCGGACCACCCGCGCGCGCCAGGCCAGCGGCCCCGGCCACGAACAGCGTTCCCGCTACCACGAAGTTCGCGGTCTGAATCCAGCCGCGCGGTCCGAGCGCCAGAGAACTCACCGGGTGGCGCAACGGCCGGTAACCATCCCGGCCAGCACCCTCGACCAGGAACACCGCGACGAAGACCGGGCCCGCGGCCGCGCCGCAGCGCAACAGCCCGCGGGTCCACGCCTGCGGTGCGGCGGGCCTGCTGATACCGGTCACGAGGGAAGCGTAACCAGCGGTGCCGGGCTCGCCGCCGCTAGGCGGACCGCAGCAGGCCGCGCTCGACAAGAGCCGGGACATACAGCTCGCGGTAGCCATGATCGTCGAACAGCACCGTGACGTGATCCCCGTCGTAGCGCTGCACCGAGCCGGTCCCCCAGTGCTCGCTCACCACGCGCGCGCCGACCGGGAACGGGAGCGCCGGTGGCGGTGAGCCAGCGGACGTGCGGTCGTTGTCGCAGTTCCCGCACGGGCCGGGATAGTCCTGCCCGAAGTAGCTGAGCAGGTAGGAACGACGGCACCCGGTGTGATCTGCGTACCGCTGCATCATCGTCAGCCGCGTGCGCTCGATCTCGCGCTCGCGCTCGGTTTCCGCCTCCGATGCCGTGAGCGCCGCCTGGACTGTCATCGTGCCCGACCAGCTCACGGTGCCGTCGACCTGCCAGGTCGCCGCGCCGAGGTCGGCGAGCCGGCTGAGAGCCGCCGTCTGCAGTCGCGTCCCGTGCTCGAGCCGCTCACCGGCGGCAAGGGCAGCCGCGATGCGCGCGACCGGTCCGCCGGGTACCCCGCGCTCCGTCAGGTGACGGGCGGTGTCGAAGTCCTCATAGCGGTAGAGCAGTCGCACCTCCGCTGGCGCGCCGTCGCGGCCGGCCCGTCCGATCTCCTGGTAGTAGGCATCGAGCGACGGCGGCGGATCATAGTGCACCAGCCAGCGCACGTCGGGCTTGTCGATCCCCATGCCGAACGCGACGGTGGCGGCCATGATCCGGGCAGACCCGCCCAGGAACGCCGTCATCGCGTCGTGTCGTTCCCGCCCGCTCAGGCCGGCGTGATACACCCGCACCTGCTCGCCCGCCGAGGCCAGTGCGTCGTTCGCCTGCTGGGCACTCGCGTGCGTCGCCGCGTAGACGATCCCCGGCCCGGCCAGGCTCGCGGCGGCGTGAACGAGCTCGCGCTGCTTGTCGGAGACGGCCAGCACGTGCTGAGCCGAGAGGTGCAGGTGCGGCCGGTCGAAGTCGCCGATCACCACGTCGGGATCACGCAGGCCGAGCCGTCTGATGATTTCCGTCCGGACCGGCGGCGCGGCGGTTGCGGTCAGCGCGAGCCGCACCGGCGCGCCTACTGCGTCGCTCTGCGCGCCGAGCATCATGTAGTCCGGCCGGAAGTCGTGCCCCCACTGGCTGATCAGATGCGCCTCGTCAACGGCGAACAGACCGGGCCGAGCGCGCATGAGGGTCTCGCGGGTCTCCTTGATGGCCAGCTGCTCCGGGGACAGGAAGACGAACGTGTCCGAGTCACACGAGGCGAGAAGGGCCGCGGCGTGCGTGCCTGCCGACTGCTGCGAGTTGAGCACGATCGCCGGCAGGCCGCTCGCGCGCAGGTGGGACAGCTGATCATCCTGCAACGCGATGAGCGGCGACACCACGATCGTCGGTCCCGGCCGCAGCAGCCCGGCCAGCTCGTAGATCGCCGATTTCCCGCCGCCGGTCGGCAGCACGGCGAGCACATCGCGGTCACCGGCGAGCGCCTCGACCGCGCGCAGCTGGCCGGGGCGCAGCCCAGCGAACCCCAGCCGATCGCGGGCGAGCTCTTCGACTGTCACGGCTCCCACGCTACGGTCCGGGGCGCCCGCGGCCGCTGGCGGGCCAGCGCCGGGCCGGGCCGCGGCTATGCTGCCGAACAAGCCAACAAGCACGGGAGCGGCATTGAGCGCGGGAGTCCCCGACTCCGGAACAGACCTCACGAATGGCCGCCCAGACGGCAGCGCTACCGCGGCCGGCGGTCGCGCCTGGCTGGCAGCACTGCCGGCCGAGCTCACCGCCCAGCGACGGATCATGACCGGGCTGCTCGACTACTGCGAGGCCACCCCGGCGGCGACGGCACTGCTGGTGGGCTGCTCGCTGGGCCGGGGCGCGGCGGACGCGCTGTCTGACGTGGACGCCGCGGTCGGCGTCCACGCCGATCCTGGGGAGGCCGGCGCTGCGCAGGTCCAGGCCGTGGCGGCTGGGGTGGTGGCGGCCCTGCCTGGCCTGGGGCGGGTCGTGGACGTGCTCCAACATCGGTACGGGCCTGCGGACAGGTTCATCCTCCGGATCTTCGGGCAGTTCGCCGACCGCAGCCAGCTCGACCTCACGGTCATGGCCGACGCCGAGATCCGCCGCGGCAGTTCCGCGGCCCACCCCGACTTCGTCCGGCTCTACGGCACCGCCGGCCAGCCAGACATACCGGTCCCGGCCGGCGCCCGCGAGGCCGCCGAGCCGGACCCCGCGTACGCCGTGACCGGCGACCAGGTCCGCGAGTGGGCGTTCCTCGGCTGGTGCGCCCTGATCGACGTGGACAAGTACCTCCGCCGCGGTTCGCTCTGGGAGGCGCACAACCGGCTCCACCAGGCGCGCGAGCGCATCTGGGCGCTCTGGGCCGCGGCCGTCGGCGCGCTGTACCCCTGGCACGGCCTGTCTCAGGTGCTCGACCACGACCCGCGCGACCTGCCACCCGGCATCGACGCCACCGTCGCCGGCCTCGACCCCACCGGCCTGCGCAGCGCCGCAGCGGCCAGCTCCGGCGTGCTCTCCGAGGTCAGCGCCGCCGCTGCGCGCCGGTGCCCGGCCGAGCTCCCCGCGGCCATGGCCGACTACGTGACCCGCGTGCTTTCCGCACCGTAAACCGTCGCCGGGAACGGCGTCAGGCCGCGGATCCGCCGGTGGCGAGCCGCATGAGGTCGGTGTCGAGATCGATGTCCACCTCGGTCCCGCCCGCGCTGCCGTACTCGTGCTGGTAGTTCTCCCAGGAGGCGTCCCTGACCTGGCGGGCGAAGCCGCTCTCCATCAGCAGCACGAACTCGACCGCCGCCCGGTCGATGCGCTTGTTCAGGGCCGGGTCACCCCAGTCTTCGGGTGCGGCGAAGAGCGAGGTCGGGACCGTCATCGCGCGCAGGTACGCGAACATGGACCGCATCTGGTCATCGACGGTGAGCGCGTGCCGCGCCGTCCCGGCGGTCGCTGCCAGCACCACCGGCCTCGCGATGATGAGGTCGTCGTCGAGGATGTCGAAGAACGAGGTGAACAGCCCGCTGGGACCGGCCTTGTACACCGGCGTGCTGGCGATGATCCCGTCAGCTTCGCCGAGGGCCGCGATCGCCGTCTGCAGTCTCGGCGTGATCAGCTGCGACACCAGCGCTGTGGCCACGTCGGCCGCCATCTCGCGCAGCTCGATGACGCTCGACGTCACCGTCCGGCCGTGACACGCCGCCAGCTCGCAGGAGCGGTCGGCGATCCGGTCGGCCAGCAGTCTCGTCGAGGAGGGCTCGCTGGTCCCGGCGCTGATGACGACGACTGCGAATGGCTCCGGCGCGGCGCTGTTCATGACTGCGTTTCCTCCTTGTTTACGGTAGCGGCCGGCCTCACAGGTTCGGATACTGCGGCGCGGACTCCGCCACGGTGTCCTGGTAGGGGGACCCGCCGGTGACGTTGTCGCCTCGGTTGGCATTCGGACGCGGCTGACGTGGTGCCTGGTCTCCGTACCTGGCCTTGACCATGGCGGCGTGGGTGGGGGCCGCCGGCGTCTGCGGGTCCTGCCTGGCCTCGATCTCCTTGCGCAGGACCGGCACGACCTCGGCCCCGAGCAGGTCAAGCTGGTCCAGCACGGTCGCGAGCGGCAGGCCCGCGTGGTCCATCAGGAACAGCTGCCGCTGGTAGTCGCCGAAGTGCTCGCGGAACGTCAGGGTCTTGTCGATGACCTCCGCCGGGCTGCCCACCGAGAGCGGCGTCAGGTCCATGAACTCCTCCATCGACGGCCCGTGCCCGTACACCGGCGCCTCGTCGAAGTACGGCCTGAACTCCTTCTTCGCGTCCTGGGAGTTCCGGGCGATGAAGGCCTGCCCGCCCAGGCCGACGATCGCCTGCTGCTCGGTGCCGTGGCCGTAGTAGGCGTAGCGCTGGCGGTAGAACCCGATCAGGCGGACGTAGTGCTCCTTGGGCCAGAAGATGTTGTTGGCGAAGAACCCGTCGCCGTAGTACGCCGCCTGCTCGGCGATCTCCGGCGTGCGGATTGACCCGTGCCACACAAACGGGGGCACGTCGTCCAGCGGCCGCGGGATCGAGGTGAAGCCCTGCAGCGGCGCGCGGTACTTTCCCTGCCAGTCCACCACGTCCTCGCGCCACAACCGGTGCAGCAGGTTGTAGTGCTCCAGCGCCAGCGGCAGGCTCTGCCTGATGTCCTGGCCGAACCACGGGTACACCGGCGCGGTGTTGCCGCGACCCAGCATGAGGTCCATCCGCCCGCTCGACAGGTGCTGCAGCATCGCATACTCCTCGGCGATGCGCACCGGGTCGTTCGTCGTGATGAGCGTTGTCGCCGTGCTCACGGTCAGCCTCTGCGTGGTCGCCGCGATGAACGCCAGCAGCGTCGTCGGCGCGGACGAGAAGAACGGAGGATTGTGATGCTCGCCGATCGCGAACACGTCCAGCCCCACCTCCTCGGCCTTCTGGGCAATCCGCACGATCGCCCCGATCCGCTCTGCCTCGCTGGGCGTCTCCCCCGACACCGGATCGCGAGTGATGTCACTCACCGAGAAGATCCCGAACTGCATGACCTGCCTCCTGCGTTAGCCCGGCCGCCGGTCGGGTGACCCCGTCGCGGCCCGCACCGGGGCGTCTTGCGCGTAGTCGCACGTTCCGGCTTGCTGGAACTGCCGGGCAGCACGGACGACCTCGGCGCCGAGCTTGCGCAGTTGTGCGGCGACCCCCTCGTCCTTCAGGTGCCCGTCCGGGTCGAATGACTGCCACGACTGGGATACCGGCAAGACCATCGGCACGCTCCAGCCGCGCAGCGACCGGGCGATGAAGTCCATGGTGTTGACGGCCTGCAGGCCCTGAACCCCGCCAGCGGTAGTGATCAGCCCGATCGGCTTGTCAGCCAGGTACGGCGGATCGCGCTCAGCCAGCAAGATCAGCCAGTCCAGCGCGTTCTTGAACGAGCCGCTGACCGACCCGTGGTAGGTCGGGGTGGACCAGACCAGCGCGTCGCAGTCGTGGACGGCATCGGCGAAGCGCAGCGCGGTCGGCGGCGGCGCGTGCTCGGCGGTGTACAGCGGCAGGTCCAGGTCGCGCACCCAGATCAGCTCGGTGTCGGCCCCGCTGGCCGCCGCACCGTCCAGTGCGACCGCCAAGGCGGTGCGGCTGGTCGATTCCGCGCGCAGCGAACCGCCGAGCCCGACGACTCGCACCGCTCGTGCCATCTCGTCCTCCTGTCATCGACGCGCTTGCCCAGCCGCCTTGGTGCTGCGACCACTGCTGTCAGGAGGTGAGCCAGACAGCGGCGGTGAGCACGTCGAGCGCCGAGCTTTGCCTGCTGGCGTCGGCCGAATCGAACGGTCCGGCCCAGCTGACTCCGAACTGGTTGCTGGCATTCCTGTCGTTGTCCCAGATCGATCGCGCGTTCTGGATGATGAAGTCACGGTAGGCGGGCCGCGCACTGTCCTGGTAGAAGTCACAGAGGTTACGCACAAATACCCCCTTGAACTGGCTCTTGTCGCCGCGTCTCCCAGCCATGTCGGCCTCGCCGGGATCCACCAGAATGCCCGGCTCGGTGGCGGAGCCCGCGGTGGTCAGCTGACTCAGCGCTGCGTCGGCGATGCGCTCGCCGTGCCGCAGGTACACGTCGTCGCCGGTGATGCGATAGAGGTCACCAAGACCGCCGAGGATCACGCCCTGGTTGTAGGTGTACGTGGGCTCGCCGTTGTTCTTGCAGTCCGCGGTGAGCCCGTCGTTGACGAGGCCGTGCTGGCCGATCAAGCCGCTCGCGCCGAACCAGTCCCACTCGCGCAATGCCCAGTCGAGGTAGTAGCTTCCGGCGTCCGGGGAGAGCCGGTGCAGCCGCGCCGCGGCCGCGAGGAAGAGCTCGTTGGCGATCGCATTCTTGTAGGTCCGGTCCTGGTTCCACCACAGGCCGCCGGCGCACGTCTCGTCCCAGCCGGTGATCATGTTCTCGAAGAGGCGCTGGCTTGCCGCCAGGTATCGCCTCCTGCCGGTCAGCTCGTAGGCCCTCGCCCAGGCCAGGGCCCACCAGCCGTTGTCGTCAAAAAAGTTGTCGATGAAACGCCGGTGCTGCCAGCGAGCGACCCAGAATGTCCAGTTGATCACCCACGCAAACCTCCGGTCCCCGGTCCGCGCGGTGTAGTCGACGACAGCGGTGAGGGCATTCGCCGCGTTCCACCAGCCGGTCGTCCGCCACCGGCCGGTCCATGGGCTGTACCACCGGTGCAGCGCGGCCGCCCCGGCCGCGGCGTAGCCGCGGAAATCCGCCTCGGCTGCTTCACTCCGGTGCTGTGTCGTCATGAAAAACACTCCGCGGCCCTCGCGGCAGCACGGCAAAGGCGGCGAAGACGCACGTGGCGGTTGACTTCATAGCGGCTCCAAGGGCATCGTCGCACGCCAGCGCGCTGCAGGCCGCCTCGGCTTCTTACGGCCTAGTGCCCGGCGCGCACCAGAGGAAACTCAATCCCGTCAGGTCCGTGCTGACATCACCCTCGGCGGGTGGGCGCGCCGCGGGCTCGGTGGCGGCTCACGAAGGCGTGGCCAGGTGGCTGGCCAGGAACTCCACCGCCTTGGGAACCGCGTCGAGGCGGTTCGCACGCTTCGCCAGGCCATGCCCTTCGTCGGCATAGACCAGCAGCTGACAGTCCCGGCCGCGGCCAGTGAGCGCCGCGTGGATCTGCTCGGCCTCACTCAGCGGTACCCGGGGATCGTTGGCTCCGTGGATCAGGAAGAGCGGTGCCCGGATGTCCGCAACCCTCGTGAGCGGCGACACCGAGTGCAGGAATTCGCGATCGCTGCCGAGCGTCCCGTACTCGCGCTCGCGGTAAGCCCGCCGGTAGGGCGAGGTGTTTTCCAGGAACGTGACGAACGAGGCGATGCCGACGATGTCGACCCCCGCCGCCCACAGCTCCGGCTGGAACGCGAGCCCGGCGAGCACCATGTAACCGCCGTACGAGCCGCCCCACAGCGCCGCCCGGTCCTGGTCCACGCCTAGCTTCGGCAGATACGCGTGCAGCGCTGCCAGGTCGCCAACCGAGTCCAGTCGGCGGTGCTGATCGTCGGCCGAGTACCAGCTCTTGCCGTAACCCGTGGAGCCGCGAACGTTCGGCACCAGAACCGTGTGGCCAGCGGCAGCCAGCACCTGCACGTAGGTGTTGAAGTTCTGCCGGGACTGACTCTCCGGCCCGCCGTGCACCACGACGACGGCTGACCCGGCCACCGCGGCGTCACCGTCGGCGGCACCCCGGTACACGAGGCACGGCACGACTTCGTCGCCCGCCGTCGGTACCCGGTGCGGCTCCGGCGTGACAGCAGGCGGGCCGAGCGCGCGAGCCGAGTGCGTGAGCTGCCGCAGCCGCGCGTCACCGGACTCGAGGCCGGTGGCCAGCAGGACGTCGCCGGGGAGCTCGGGACCGCTCACCGACAGCACCACGCCGGCCGAGTCTGGCGCCCAGCACGGCGCGGGCAGTCGGGCGTCGGTGATGGTTCCAGTCGAAGGCAAGGCCAGGTCGCCGAGCTTTGCGCCCGTCGTCGCGTCGTGCAGCGTCAGCTCCGAAGCGCCGTCGTCGTTGCGCTCGACGAGCAGCACGGAGCCATCGGGCGCCAGCCAGCCGGTCAGATCCGCGTCGTCGGCCGTGAGAAGCCAGGCAAGGCCGCCGTCCGCCAGGTCGTATCTGGCGACGGCGAGGTACTCCCTGTCGTTGTTCGAGGTGAAAAAGAGCCCCAAGGCATCAGGGGTCCAGGCGAGTGACTCGTTTCTGGCCAGCGCGTCGGCCGGGGTCACCTCGGTCATCTGCTCCTGGCCGGCGGGCGCCGCCAGGTCGACGATCGCGACGTGCTCAGAAGCTGCCGTCACGGGCGAGGCTACGGTCAGCGCGAGCCACCTCCCGTCCGGCGAGATGGCCGCGTCGTCGAACATCGCGTCGGCCAGCACCAGCTGGCGTTCCGAGCCGTCCGCCAGCTGACGGATGACGGGGTCGAAGGCAACCCCGTTCCGGCGGTTGGTGAAATAGCAGATCTGGTCGGCTTGCACGTCAGCTAGCACGTGCATGTACCGCGGGTCACGGACAAGCGGCTCCAGGTCCGCGAGGCCCGCCGGCCTTCCCGAGGGCAGCGGCAGCCGGAGAATCGAGAGCTGGTGCAGCTCGTTGCCGCCGTCATCGTGTGAAACGATCACCGCTCGCTGGGCGGGCAGGTAGCGGCCGGTGCACGCGCCTGGTAGCGCCGTGAGCGGAGTTCTCGTGCCGTCCGGCTCGATCTCCATGAGCTGAGTCGATCCGGTGTCATCGCTGCCTGCCAGCACGCGGCCGTCGGCGTCGAGGTCGAAAGCCTGGTACAGACGGACGTCAAGGATCCGGGTCAGGTCAGGTCGCATACCAGCAGATTCTCGCACATCACGCCATACTCGCCACGTACCGCGACGGGCACTCGGCTACCCTGCGGCTCGGTACGTGACGGGCCGGACCATCGTCGTGGACGGCGGGCGTGAACACCCGAACTGGTGAGCCCCGACGCCATGCGGCCGGGGCTCGCGCTCAGCATAACGCCGCAGCCGCTGCCGCGCACTGGTCAGCTTTTACGGCTCGAGCAGCTTGGCCAGCACCTCGAACACGAGGTCCGGCCGCCGCGGAATGCCGTACCTTTCGTCCCCGTACGGGAACGGCCGCCGCTCTCCCGTTCGGCGGTATCCGCGCCGCTCGTACCACGCGATGAGCTCGGTTCGCTGCGCCAGCACCGTCATGATCATCGTCGTGGCGGTCCACTCGTCGCGAGCGATGCGCTCGGCCTCGGCCAGCACCCGCCGCCCGACCCCCTGACCCTGCCCGCCCGGCTGCACGGAGAACATGCCGAAGTACGCCACCGCCGGTGGTCGCCGCTCGAGCTGGCAGCACGCCATCAGCTCCCCGTCGGCCTCGGCCAGCAGGATGGCACTGTGTGGCGCGCGCACGATGTCGGTGACCGCCTCGGCGTCGGTGCGCTGACCGTCCAGCAGGTCGGCCTCGGTCGTCCAGCCGACTCGGCTCGCGTCGCCGCGATAGGCAGACTCGACCAGCGCCACGATCGCCAGCACGTCTGCTTCGGCAGCGCGCCGGAAGCGTGGCGTCACGTGCCGACCTCGGAGTGTTCACCCGGCGGGACGGCCGCCCGAGTCCCCCCGCCGTGCTGGTCCGGGGGGACGACCCCCCGAGTTCCCCCGCCGTGCTCCCGCATGGTCTCGGCCAGGTTCTCCAGCACCGGCAGCGCCTCGGTCAGGGCCACCACTTGCTCCGCTGGGAGCAGCTCCAGGCACTCCGAGACCGCTGCCGCCCGCCGCGCCTTGATCTTCTTGTCGATCCGGCGGCCTGCCGCTGTGCTGAGTACCGACACGCTGCGCAGATCGGTCGGATCGGGAGTCCGGGTGATCAGCTCCATCTCCACGAGGCGCCCGATCACCCGGGACAGCATCGTGGGGTTGATCCGCTCCCGCTCGCCGAGCTCGGTGAGGCCGAGTGGCCCGCGCGCCACGATGAGACTGAGCACCGAGGCCTGCGACGGCGTCAGCCCCTCGCCGGTGGACGAGGCGTTGAGCTCACGCGCGAGCTTGCTGATGACCACGCGGAGGCGGATAGCGCCTTCGTCGTCCATGCCGAGATCTTACCGTCCAGAACTAGTTGCCTGCCGGCAAGCAGTGTAGTGTTAACAATCGGTGGCTGAACAGCTAGCGCACGTCGACACCGCCCCCGAGCAGGACACCGGTCATCCGGCTCGCGGGCGACTGGCGCTGTTCGCCACCGTCTCCATCGCGCTGTTCATGGCGTCGGTGGACCAGACCATCGTGGCTACCGCGCTGCCCGCGATCCAGCACGACCTGCACGCGCAGGTGAACTGGAGCGCCTGGACTATCACGGTCTACGCCCTCGGCCAGGTGCTGGTCATGCCGCTGGCCGGGAAATTCGGCGACCAGTACGGCCGCAAGCAGATCTTTCTCGGCGCGGTGGCGCTGTTCACGGCGGCCTCGCTCTGCTGCGGCCTCGCCGACAACATCTACCTGCTCATCGTGCTGCGGTTCATCCAGGCGCTCGGCGGCGGGGCGCTGATGCCGTCCGCCACCGGCATCATCGCCGAGCGGTTCGGCGCGGGACGAGACCGGGCGCTGGGGCTGTTCTCCAGCATCTTCCCGATCGGCGGGATCGTCGGCCCGGTCCTCGGCGGCGTGTTCGTCACCTACTGGTCGTGGCGCGGCATCTTCCTCGTGAACATCCCGGTGGGCCTCGTGCTGCTGGCCTTCGGCGCGGTCGTGATCCCGCAAATTCCGCACCGGCGCGACCCGCAACTGGACATCAGCGGCGTGCTGCTGCTCGGCGCCACGTTGCTCTCGGCCATGCTCGGCGTCGGCTACCTCGGGGGCACCGACAGCAACCCGCTGAGCGCGTTCTTCCTGCTGCCCGAGTGCATCGCCGTGCTGGCCGCCATCGCCTTCATCCGGCACATCGCCAGGGCGCCGTCACCGTTCGTGTCGCTGCGGTTCCTGACAGGCCGCGACTTCGGCGTCATGAACTTGCTCAATTTCCTGTACGGCAGCGCCGTGCTCGGCTTCGCGCCGCTGGTACCGCTGTATGCGGAGACCCGCTTCCACCTGGCGGCGCTGCCGGCCGGCACGCTGCTGACCGCCCGAGCGGTCGGCATGATCGCGGTAGCCGCGGCGTCGGTCTGGCTGCTGCGCCGCACCGGCTACCGATGGCCGATCGCCGTCGGGTTCGTGCTGTGCGGGGTCGGGCTGGTTGCTACGGCCTCGACGCCGCACGCGCTGTCGGCCTATGCCTGGCTGGCGCTGGGTACTGGCGTGTGCGGGGTGGGCATGGGCATCGCGACGCCGGCCGCGAACAACGCGACGCTCCAGCTTGCGCCCGAGCACGCAGCCGCGGTCGCGGGACTGCGCGGCATGTTCCGGCAGGCCGGCGCGATCACCGCGGTGTCCATCACCGCGGCGATCGTGGCCCGCAGCGCCGACCCCGGCATCGCGCAGGCGCACACCTTCCTGGTGTTCGCCGCGATCATCATCGGCTCGCTGCCGCTGGTCCTGCTGGTGCCGGACCACCGCGGCCGCTGGTAACCGGCTAGGACCGACCGGCGCTGCCGTTCGCCGGACCGTGCTGCGCACGGACACCGGCCTCGATCTTGTCGCCGAGGTGCTTGTCCACGTTGCGCCAGTACTCGATCGCGCGCAGCAGCACCGGCTCGGTCACGCCCTTGCGCAGGTGACCCGTGATGTTGCTGACCAGGCGAGCCCGGGCCGCGTCATCGAGCACCTCCCTGACCATCGTGCCCGGCTGACCGAAGTCGTCGTCCTCGGCGTGCAGGGTGTAGGCCGAGCGCACCAGGTCGCCGTCCGCGTACCAGTAATTCGGCTGGTAGGCCTGCGTGTCAGCCTGCGGGCCGCCTTTGGAGTTCGGCGCGTACACCGGGTCCGACACGTTGCGGACTCGCATCATGCCGTCTTTGCTGTAGCCGTGCACCGGCACGACGGGCGCGTTGACTGGGATCTGCTTGTAGTTCACGCCGAGGCGAGCGCGGTGCGCGTCGGCGTACGAGAACCCGCGAGCCAGCAGCATCTTGTCGGGGCTGAGCGCGATACCGGGCACGAGGTTGTTGACCTCGAATGCCGCCTGCTCCATCTCCGTGTGATAGTCCGACACGTTCCGGTTGAGCGTCAGCCGGCCAACTTCGACGAGCGGGTAGTCGCCGTGCGGCCACACCTTGGTCAGGTCGAACGGGTTGAACCGGTACGTCTTGGCGTCGTCGAACGGCATGATCTGCATGTTCAGCGTCCAGCTGGGCAGCTCGCCGCGCGCGATCGAGTCATACAGGTCACGCTGGTGGTAGTCGGTGTCCGACGCGGCGATCGCGTCGGCCTCGGCCTGGGTCAGGAAGTCGATGCCCTGGTCAGTCTTGAAGTGGTACTTCACCCAGAACTTCTGGCCCCTGGCGTTGATCCACAGGTAGGTGTGCGAGCCGTACCCGTTCATGGTGCGCCACGTCTTGGGGATGCCCCGGTCGCCCATGAGCCAGGTCACCTGGTGCGCGGACTCCGGGGACAGCGTCCAGAAATCCCACTGCATGTCGTTGTCGCGCAGGTTATTGTCGGCGCGGCGCTTCTGCGACCGGATGAAGTGCTGGAACTTCAGCGGGTCGCGAACGAAGAAGATTGGCGTATTGTTGCCGACCATGTCGTAGTTGCCCTGCGTGGTGTAGAACTTCAGCGCGAAGCCCCGCGGGTCCCGCCACGTGTCGGGGCTGCCCCGCTCCCCCGCCACCGTGGAGAACCTGATCAGCGTGTTGGTCCTGGTGCCCGGCTGGAAGACCGCGGCCATGGTGTACGCGCTGACGTCGTTCGTGACCTCGAAGTAGCCGAACGCACCGCCGCCCTTGGCGTGCGGCTGCCGTTCCGGGATCCGCTCCCGGTTGAAGTTCGCCATCTGCTCGATCAGGTAGTGGTCCTGGAGCAGCACGGGGCCGTCCGGGCCCACCGTGAGCGAGTGCTCGTCGCTCTCGACCGGGATCCCGGCGTCGGTCGTCGTGGCCGGAACCTTGTGCTGTGTCACTGGTCAAACCCCCTGAAACGCCACATTGGTGCGGCCGCCCCGGCGGCCACCATGGGGTGATGATTGTCGCCAACCCGGCGCTCAAACCTGGTCAGCCGGAGTTCGGCCGGTCGCTGCCCAGGGACCTGCGCCGCTGGCGAGACCAGCAGACGGTCTGATATTCCGGTGCTAACCGTCGCAGTCCGGAGGTCTCGCCCATGGCGTCGTTCCTTGACGAGGTTCCCGTCCGCCGCGCCGCGCTGGATGACCGGCACCGGCCCTGGCAGTCCCGCACCGTGTCGGCCATGCTGGACTCGGTCGCGGCGAGCTACCCGGACCGGGCGTTCGTGATCACTGACCAGGGCACGCTGACCTACGCCGAGCTGGCCGCGTGGTCGGCGCGACTGGCCCGCGGCCTGGTGGCGGCCGGTCTGCAGACCGGCGAGCGGGTCGGGCTCTTCCTGCCTAACGGCGCCGAAATGATTGCGGCCCGGTTCGCCGTGGCCAGCGCCGGTGCCGTGGCGGTCCCGATCAGCTTCCGGCTGCACGCCCGCGAGCTGGCCCAGCTGCTGACCCTTTCTGCGGCGAGCGCGCTGATCACCATGGAAGAGTTCAGGGAGATCGACGCGCTCGCGGCGCTAGACACCATCGCGCCCGGCTGGGACCAGCCCGGAGGCCAGCAGGACCTGCCGGACCTGCGGGTGATCGCAACGGCGCCGAAGCCTGGCCAACCCGGGCGGCGGCCCGGCGCGGTCACGCTCGGGCAGCTCGAGCGCGATCCGGACGCGGACCTGGACGCCGAGCTGGCACGGCGGGCGGCAGCCGGACAGCCAGGCGACATCGCGACGATCTTCTACACCTCGGGCACCACCGGCGTGCCCAAGGGGGTGCTGTCTACGCACGACATGGAGCTGCGTAGCGCCTACGGGTCGGCGTACACGCGGGCCTTCGAGGACGGCCGCCGCATCCTGTTTGCGCTGCCGCTCAACCACTGCTTCGCCTACATCGAGGGTCTCATCGCGGCGATGTTCGTGGCCGGGACGGTGGTCGTCCAGGCCGTGTTCGACCCGGCCGCCACGCTGGCGGCGATCGAGCAGCACCAGATCGGCGAGGCACTGTTCGTGCCGACCATGAGCCTCGCGGTGGTGGCCGCTGCCCGCGAGTCTCCGGCGGACGTGTCCTGCCTGCACTCGGTCATGTCGGCCGCCTCGTCGGCACCGGCCAGCCTGTGGAGCGAGCTCGGCAAGCTGCTCGGGGTCGAGCAGCTCGTTACCGCCTACGGGATGACCGAGACGTCCGCCGCCAGCACGTTCACGCTGCCGGGCGGACCGCTCGATGACCTTGAGCACACAGTCGGGTATCCGAAGCCGGGCGGCATCGCGAGCGATCCGGCGCTGGGCGGCCGGGTGGTCCAGTACAAGACCGTCGACCCCGTTACCGGTGCCGACCTGCCAGCGGGCGCCGAGGGAGAGCTCGCCGCCCGCGGCCCGATCGTCACTCCCGGCTACTTCCAGCAGCCGGATGCGACTGCCGCGGCCATGCTGCCAGGCGGCTGGCTGCGCTCCGGGGACCTCGGCTACATCCGCGCCGACGGCGCCCTGGTCCTGACCGGCCGAGCCAAGGACCTCTACAAGTGCGGCGGCGAGCTGGTCACGCCCGCCGAGGTCGAGGCGCTACTCAACCGTCGGCCGGACGTGGTGCAGGCGTTCGTCGTCGGCGTCCCCGACGCCCGGATGGGCGAGGTGGGCTGTGCCTGGGTTGTCCCCGAACGCGGCGCCGAGCTCGATCCCGATGAGGTCATCGAGCACTGCCGCGGGGAGCTAGCCCGGTTCAAGGTGCCGGCCTACGTGTTCGTCGTCGACGCGGACCAGCTGCCCCTGACAGTCTCCGGCAAGGTGCAGAAGTTCCGGCTGGCCCAGCGGGCAATCACGCAGCTTGGCTTGTGACCTGGCTCAGCTGCGGCTGGCCGCGGTCCGGATTAGTTCGTAACGGAGGTAGACGAGACGGGCGCCGAGGGTCGTGGCGGCCACGCGGCGGACGGGCCTGGCGTGGCTGGTCTCGCCGAAGAGCCGCTCGCCGGCCCCGAGCACAACGGGGTAGATCGTCAGCCGCAACTCGTCGGCGAGCTCGTGCTCGATCAGCGCGTGCACAAGCTGGATGCTGGCGTACACGACGATGTCCCCGGCGAGCTCTCGCTTCAGCCGCGAGATCTCCGCCACCACGTCGCCCCTGAGTACGGTCGCGTTGCTCCACCGCGGCTCGCGGGTCGAGGACACGATGTACTTCGGCATGCTGTTCAGCCTGTCCGCCCACTCGCCGGTCCGGGATAGCCACCGCGTCGCGAAAAACTCGTCGCTCCGCCGACCCAGCAGCAGCGCCTCGGCACGCAGTGCCTCATCGAGCTGCACCTTGGCCCACTCGTCGCGATCCTCGTCCCCGACCTCACCGAACCAGCCCCCGAGCCGGAAGCCCTGCTCACCTGTCGGGTCCTCTACGACCCCATCCAGCGAGACGTTCTCGCTGATGACGATTCTTCCCATGGCTCCGCTCTCCGTTGCCTGGCTGAGCTATCACCCACGTTTGCAGCCGGGCAATGCAGCTGAAAAGGGATCTTCTGCGTCGTAGCCGTCCGGGCTGCGACGCCGCCGCGATCGGGCGCTGGAGCGCCGCCGACCGGTAGCTGTGCCGACAGCGGGCATGATAAGAGCATGGTAGCGACGCCGATGTTGGTGCAGGTTGGCCGCCGTGAGTCTTTCAGTGCGGCGCATCGGCTATTCGATCCGGGCCTCTCCGACGATGAGAACCAGCGCTTGTTCGGGAAATGCGTCAGTCTGCACGGGCACAACTACGTGCTCGAGGTCACCGTGGCCGGCGGCATCGACCCGGCGAGTGGTTATGTCGTCGACCTGAAGCAGCTCTCGGACATCATGTGCCGCCGGGTCATCCAGGATGTCGATCACCGCAACCTCAACACCGACGTGCCGTGGCTGTCGGGACTCATCCCGACCACGGAGAATCTCGCGCTGACCTTCTGGGCACGCCTGCTGCCGGACCTGCCCGCGGGACTCCTGCGCAACGTACGCGTCTGGGAGACCGACAAGAACTGGGCTGAAGTCGGTGATCACCTCTGACACCCCGGCTGGCCGCGGGCTGAGCAGCCGCTATACGGCCGCCGACCTCCGGGTGTTCACGGCCGAGGAGACGAGCCGGTTTGTCCGCGATGGGTCCGACGATCCCCGCACCAACCCCGTCCTGGCCTGGGAACTGCTGTACCGGCTCGAGCCACAGCTCTATGACCGCCTTGCCACCGTGGAGCGGCTGCACCCTGGCATCGTCGGCTGGCTGCCGCGCTCCGTGGACCGAATCGTCGAGGTTGCCGCCGGGACGGGGCGGCTCACGCTCGAGCTTCTCGATCGCGGACAAGAAGTGGTGGCCGTCGAGCCCGCGCTGCCGCTGCGCCAGATTCTGCGGCGCAAGCTCGGGCGGGCCGCTCATGGCAGCCGCGCCCGGGTCATTCACGGGTTCTTCGATGACCTGCCGCTGCCTGGTGGGATCGCGGACCTGGTCGTCGCGTGCTCAGCGTTCACGCCCTCGCCCGCGCACGGCGGCGAGGCCGGCCTGTCGGAGATGGAGCGAGTGTGCCGACCGGGCGGGTGCGTCGCCATCATCTGGCCGAACGACCTGGACTGGCTGACCGACCGCGGCTACGAGCACATCAGCTTCGGCGGGCCGATGTCCGTGCAGTTCTCCAGTCACCAGGACGCGGTCGAACTTGCCGAGGTCTTTTACCCGGCCGCGGTCGGCGCCATCCGCCGACGCGGGCTGCGGCGCGTGCCGTTTGAGCTGCTCGGTATCAACGCGCCTCGCGACGTGGCTTTCAAGACCCGCACCCGATGAAGATCGCGATGATGGCGCCGCTCGTGACGGCCATCCGCGAGCCTCACCGCGGCGGGTCGCAGGCCTTCCTGGCTGACCTCGCCCGCGGGCTCACCGAGCGCGGACACGAGATCCACGTGTACGCCGCCACCGGATCAAAGATTCCTGGTGTCACCGTCATCGACACCGGAATTGACCCGAAGGCGCTGGCCGGCACGCTGTACCGCGCCTTCGGACCGGGCGGATCAGAGCCAGCATCGGGCGCGGCTGCCGCGGACGCTGCTTTCGATGCTGCCTACGCCCTGGTGCGGCAGAGCCGCTATGACGTGATCCACAACCACGCCTTCGACGCGCCCGCTATCCGGCATGCGAACGCGCTGCCTGCACCGGTGGTGCACACCCTGCACCTGCCTCCCGACGAAGCGATCGCGCTGGCACTGCGTCGGGCGGCCCGGTCGGGCCGACGGCCGACAGTCGTCACCGTGTCCGCTTTCCAGGCGCGGGCATGGCGCACGATCCTGACCGTGGATGCGGTCCTGCCGCCCTGTGTCCCTACCGCCATCATCCCGTGGTCGGCGACGGCCGGGACCGGAGCCGTCTTCGCGGGTCGGCTGAGCCCGGAAAAGGGAGTCGCCGAGGCCGTCGACATCGCCGTCGCGGCCGGGCTCGCCATCGACATCTACGGCGACGTCTATGACGCCGACTACGCGCGTGCGACAATCGGGCCGCGGGCGGCCCGACCTGGCGTGCGCGTTCATCCTGCACTGCCCAGGGCCGCGCTGTGGGAGGTGCTGGCGCGCGCCGCGGTCGCGCTGTACCCGGTGCTGTGGGACGAGCCATTCGGGATGGCCGCGGCCGAGGCGCAGGCGTGCGGCACTCCGGTCGTGGCGTTCCGGCGCGGTGCGCTGAGCGAGGTGATCGCTGACGGGGTGACCGGCTTCCTCGTGCCACCCGGGGATCGCCGGGCGGCGGCCGACGCAGTCGGGAAAGCGGCCGCCATCTCCCGGACGGAATGCCGCCGGCACGCCGAGCGGAATCTCGATCTGAACCAGAGCCTGGACGGGCACGAGCGCTTGTACCGGCGAATCGTCAGTTCCGGTGGCAAGGAGGCAGCAGATGGGTGACGGTAACCAGGCGCACTGGCTCGCCGGGCGGGTGGCTGTGGTCACCGGCGCCAGCCGCGGGATCGGCGCGGCCACCGCCGAGGCGCTGGCGGCGGCTGGCGCCCGGGTAGTCCTCGCCGCACGGGACGGGTCGGCGCTCGACGCGGTGGCCGGCCGCATTGCCGACGCCGGCGGCCAGGCACGTACGGTACCGACCGACGTCAGCAAGCCAGCGGAGGTCGACCGCCTCGTCATCGAGGCAGAGCGATCGGGACCGCTCGCCGCCCTGGTGTGCGCCGCGGCGGTGCTGACCCCCGCGTTGTTCGCCGAGACGACGCCAGAGATCTGGGCAGAGACGCTCGCGGTCAACCTCACGGGGGCCTTCCTCTGCTGCCGCGCGGCGTTCGCGGCAATGCGGCGAGCCGGGGAAGGGCGCATCATCACCATCGCGTCGCTGTCCGGCGTCTACGCCACGGAGAAGTTCCCCGGCCTCGCTGCTTACAACGTGTCCAAGTACGGGGTGATCGGTCTCACCGAGGCACTCGCCGTGGAGGGAAAGGAGCACGGCATCAGCGCCATCTGCATCAGTCCGGGTGCCGTGGACACCCAGATGCTGCGGCGGGCCAACCCGTCTCTACGGCCCGGCCTCACCCCCGGCGACGTAGCAGCGGTCATTCTCGCGCTGCTGGACAGCCCGCTGACGCCGGCGAGCGGGGCCAACATTCCGCTGTTCTCGAACGCCTGACCCGCTTGCTGCGGTCCGCGCCCGGCGGCGAGCGCCGAGGTCACGCCCCCCGCGGCTGCGACCACAGGTCGGTACGCTCATCGGCGAGCGCGCCGGGAGCCGGTCGGGCGCGCTCCGCAACGAGGCGGGCGCAGGCAGCCACCTCGCCGTCCAGGTCGGCTTCCGGGTCGCCGCCGCGGTCTATGCCCACCGCGGCGCATACCACGCCGTCCTGCAAGTAGAACCCGATCAGCCTGCCTTCGTCCGCGCTGCCTCGGATGACGAAGTCATCCCACGTCGCGGCGTGGCCGACGTACTCGACCTTGTGCTCGTACTGATCAGACCAGAAGGTGTGGACGTAGTCGTAGGCAGCGTCCGAGCCAAGCATCGACCTGGCCGCCGCCGCGCCCTGCCTCTCTGCGTTGTTGAAGTGCTCGACCCTGATCCGGCCGAATAGCGGGTGCAGCTGATTCGCGACGTCCCCTGCCGCGTAGACGTCAGTGGCGCTGGTGCGGCACAGCTCGTCGGTAAGAATCCCGTTGGCTAGTTCGAGCGGCGCTCCCGTGACGGGTGGAACGTCAGCCGAGACCCCGACGCCGACGACAACGAAATCGCACGCGAGCCGCTTGCCGCTGACGGTCACGACCGCGGCGACCCGTCCGTCACCCTCGAACGCCCGAACCTGCTCCCCGGTCAGCAGCTCGACCCCGTTCGCCCGGTGGAAACCGGCGAGCACGGCGCCGACCTCCGCGCCCAGCACCTTCGCCAGCGGCACCCGGCCGGGAAGGATCGCCGTCACGCGCACCCCGAGCTGGCGCAGCGACGCCGCCACCTCGCAGCCGATGAAGCCCATCCCGACGACGACAGCGTGCCGGTTCGCGCCGACCTCCGCCTTGATCGCGTCGCACTCCGCCACGGTCCGCAGGTAGTGGATGCCGGCCAACCCGCCGCCGGGGACGTCGAGCTGCCGGTTCCGTCCTCCGGTGGCCAGCAGGAGCTTGTGATAGCGGAGTTCCCGGCCCGAGTCCAAGGCGACAGCGCGAGCTGCGGTGTCGATCGCAGCCACTCGTGACTCGGCCAGGATCTCCACGTCGTGACTGGCCCACCAGTCGGCGGGGCGGACATACCAGCCGTCGACACCCTCCTCTGACCGCAGGTAGGTCTTCGAGAGCGGAGGACGACCGAACGGCACGCCAGGCTCGCCGCTAATGATCACGACCCGACCGGGGAAGCCCTCCTCGCGCAGGACGGCGGCGCCGTTACCGCCGGCGACACCGCCGCCGACGATCACCATCGGGTCCTTGCGGACTCTGCCCGGCATGGGCTCCATTGTGCCGCCACGTCGCCCACCGCTCGCGAGGCGGGCGCTAGCAGCGCCGCTCCACCAGCCCGACGACCTCCTGGCTGGCCGGTGGCGCGCGGCCGACAGGCGCCTGCTCCGACACCAGCTCGCGGTGGATCCGGGCCGCCCCGTGGTGGTCACCTGGGGCCCTGTCCGGCGCTAGCCAGCCCGGCGGCGCCGCGCTAGCCAGGTGCCGACCGATCCCACGACGGTGGTGGCGATCCACAGCAGCGGGGCCCAGGTCACCCACCACACCAGGGCCGTGACCGCCGCCCAGTAGGCCACCACGCCCCAGGACGCCGCGATGTCCACGTCGAACGATCGCCGGTCCGCGCCGGGTAGCACCGCGCCGTCGACACGCGCCCGGCTCTGGATCGCCGTCTTGGACACCAGCAGGAGCAGCACGACGACGCCGAAGAGCAAGGCCGCGACCGGGTTCCCCAGGTAGTGGCCGAGCACGGTCGCCGCGAACGGCAGGAACGCGGCGAACAGCAGCAGCGGGAAGTGCCAGCCGATCATCGCGCTGGACAGGTGGGTGACCTGGTCGAGCAGGGTGTGATGCTGCCGCCACACGATCCAGAGCATGAAAAACGCCAGCAGGTAGGCGTAGAAGGCGTCGTCCTCGGCGCGCAGGAAGTGCCAGAGATTGTCGCCAGCCTGCGCTCGCGAAAGCCCGTGATCGACGGAGAACTCGGCGCCTTGGGGCCGAGGGATCTCGATGACCAGCAGCGTCATGGCGATGGCGAAGACAGCGTCGGTGAAGAAGCCGACCCGTTCGATGGTCTGGCCAGGCTTTACCTGCTTCGCTGCGTCGTCCGGCACGTGGCCCTCGCGCGTCGTGGTTGTCAGTGGCGGCTGGTAGACAGGGATCATGATCAGCAACGCCGCGCGGCCCGCGCGCAAGGTCACCCCCCGCGAGGCGGCGCGGCAGCTCGCCGCTCGTGATCCAGTTCTGGCCAGGCTAGTGGCCGAGGCCGGCCTGCCATCATTCCCGGTCTCGACCGAGACACATTTTGGGACGCTTGTCCGCGCCATCACCTTCCAGCAGCTCGCAGGCCCGGCGGCCCGCTCGATCCACGGGCGTCTGATCGCCGCGCTTGACGGGGACGTCACGCCCGAGCGGCTGCTGGCGCTGCCCGACGAGGCGCTGCGCGGCGCCGGGCTGTCGGGGGCCAAGGCGGCGTCGCTGCGCGACCTGGCCGCGAAGGTACTCGACGGCACGGTCGTGCTGGAGTCGCGCCGGCTCGGCAGGATCGGGGACGGCGAGATCGTGACGCAGCTCTCCAGCGTGCGCGGCATCGGCCGGTGGACCGCGGAGATGTTCCTCATCTTCCAGCTGCGGCGGCTCGACGTCTGGCCGACCGGTGACCTCGGCGTGCGCCGCGGCTACGGGCTGGCGTGGAGCGTCCCGATGCCGACGCCGAAGCAGCTCGACGGCCTCGGCGAGCCCTACCACCCGTATCGCAGCATCGTGGCCTGGTACTGCTGGCGTGCCGCCGAGCTGTACGGCAAGCAGGCCGTGGCCCTGCCGGTGGGCTGATCGCGGTCAGGCGCGCCGTGCTGGCGTCGCGGGCGCCGCGACCGGGGGCACGGCGAGCAGCTCAGCGAGGTGATACGCGCGCCGCCCGGCGAGCTGAGCAATCTGCGTCCGGCAGGAGAAACCGTCGGCGATAACCACCCCGTTCCCCTCCTGAACATCCGCGAGGGCCGGAAGCAGGGCGCTGCGCGCCACCGCGACGCTCAGCTCGTAGTGTCCGCGCTCCATGCCGAAGTTGCCCGCGAGGCCGCAGCACCCGCCGACCCGGCGGACCGTCGCACCACCGGCGGCGAGCAGCGCAGCGTCACCGTCCCAGCCCAGCACCGCGTGGTGGTGGCAGTGCGGCTGGGCGACCGCGCGCAGCCCGCTGAGGTGCGGCGGCGGCTGCCAGCCGGGGGTCGCGGCCAGCAGCTCGGCCAGCGTGCGCACCGCGGCGCCGGTGCCGGCGACCGAGGGGTCGGCCAGGTCGGCCGCATCTCCGCGGAACGCCGCCACGCACGACGGTTCCAGCCCGACGACAGACGTGCCCGCCCGCACGAACGGCGCGAGGCCGGCCAGGGCCCGGCTCATGACCGCCCGGGCGGTGCCGAGCTGTCCGGTCGACAGCCAGGTCAGCCCGCAGCAGTCGCCGTCGCGGGACAGGGTGACCGCATAGCCAGCCGCCTCGAGTACCGTCACCGCGGCGATGCCCACCTGCGGCGTGAAGTAGTTCGTGAACGTGTCCGCCCACAGCACGACCGGCACGCCGCCAGATTCGGCCGGTCCGCGGGCGGCAAACCAGTCACGGAAGCTCGTGCGGGCGAAGGCCGGCAGCCGGCGCCGTGGGTCGACGCCGGCCAGCCGGGCGCCGAGCGGCGCCAGACCCGGGGCGGTAAGCAGGGCGTTCGCCAGCCGTGGCGCGCGCGCCGCGGCCCTGGCCCAGCGCGGCAGCCAGCCGAGCGCGTAGTGGGCAGGCGGGCGGAGCCTCCCCCGGTACCGCTGGTACAGCGCCTCGGCCTTGTAGGTCGCCATGTCCGTACCTGTCGGGCAGTCTGCCGAGCACGCCTTGCACGCCAGGCACAGCTCCAGCGACTGCGCGACCTCGGCCGACCGCCATCGCCCCGGAATCGCGCCGCTGACCAGGTCCTGCAGCACCCGCGCGCGGGCCCTGGTCGAGTCCTTCTCATCCCTGGTCGCGAGGTAAGACGGGCACATGACGCCGCCTGCCGAGGTCAGGTCGGCGCGGCACTTGGCCACGCCCGTGCACCGGCTGACGGCCCGGCCGAAATCGCCGTCGTCAGCCGGGTACCGGAACGCGAGCCCGGCCCGGTAGCGGTGCCGGCGCGCGGGCCGCAGGTCGGCGTCCACCGGCCGGGGCGCGACGATCACGCCGGGATTCAGCACGCCGTCGGGGTCGAACACGGCCTTGACCGCGCCGAACGCCGCCAGCGCCGACGGCGAGTACATGCGCGGCAGCAGCTCCGACCGCGCGCGGCCGTCACCGTGTTCCCCGGACATCGAGCCGCCGTGCGCGGCGACCAGGTCGGCGGCATCGAGCAGGAACCGGCGGAACGCCGGCGAGCCGGCTCGCGCGCGCTCGCCCGGCGCGGCGTCGAAGTCGAAATCCAGCCGGACGTGCACGCACCCGTCGCCGAAGTGCCCGTACGGCAGCCCGTGCAGGCCGTGCTCGGCCAGCAGCGCATCGAACGCGCGCAGGTAGCCGCCGAGCCGGTCCGCAGGCACGGCGGCGTCCTCCCACCCTGCGTGGTACGCGCGGCCCCCGGCCGGCCGGGCGACCAGGCCCGCGCCGTCCTCCCGGATCCGCCAGACGGCCGCCGCCTGCTCCCGGTCCGCGGCAACCAGCGCCGAGCGC
>JASHPF010000247.1 GCA_030038295.1 Streptosporangiaceae bacterium | reverse complement strand
AATCTGGATCGTCTGGATTCCGACATTGCGTCGCTCACCCACCAGGCTGACCCGGACGAGATTATCCGTATCGCCAGAACCTCGATGTTCGTCGATAGATTGCCGGGCTGCCGCCAGGCGCTGCACCGCGTTGCCCGTGACGCGCTCGAGGTCGGCGCCCTTACGTCGGTGATCCACGCGAACACTCTGCTCGCCTGGGAGGCGTATCAGACGGGCCGGTGGGAAGAGGCAAACCAGCTAGCGACGGCGGCGGGTGAATTGGCCGCGAGCCGTGGCTACGAACTGCTGCGCTGGAACGCGCAGGCCGTGACGACGCTGGTCACTGCGAGCCGCGGCGGGCCGGAGTCGGCCATATCACTGGCTGACGAGGCGATCCGCTGGGCCGCACCGCGCGGCGCTCGGCAACTCCGGACCGGAGGCATCCACGCGCATGTCCTGACCGGGCTGGCACACTCTGACTTCGAGGCGGCGTATCACTACGCGACCGAGGTCAGCCCGGCGGGGCAGCTCGCAGCCAACACCCCGCATGCCCTGTGGGTAATCCTGGATCTTGTCGAAGCCGCCATGCGCACGGGCCGCGGGGACGAGGCCGCCGCGCACGTGCGGGCGATGCGGGAGGCCGGCACTGCCCGGATCTCACCCCGTCTGGCGTTGCTATCGGGCGCCGCGGCAGCGCTGATTGCGCCGGACGAGGGTTCCTCCAGGCTATTCAGCATGGCACTCGCGGCCGACGATGCCGAACGGTGGCCGTTCGATGCGGCCAGAGTGCACCTGCTCTACGGCGAACGACTACGGCGTAACCGGGCGATGTCGCAGGCGCGGGCCCACCTCACTGCGGCGATCGAGGGGTTCCGGCGGCTGGGTGCCACGGGGTGGGAGGCCCGGGCCGCCACGGAACTGCGGGCAACAGGCCAGACCCGACCCCGTACCCACCAGCACGGCCTGGAGGCGCTGACGCCGCAGGAACTCGAGATCGCCATGCTCGCCGCAACCGGGCTGAGCAACAAGCAGATCGGCTGCCGCCTTTACCTGTCGCACCGGACCGTCGGCGCTCACCTGTACCGGATCTTTCCGAAACTCGGGATTACATCCAGGGCCGCCCTCCGCGATGCTCTGCGTCCGCAGGCAGGCGGCGTCGCATGACCGTGTGTGCCAATACTCGCCGTTCCCTGTTCGGCTTCCGCGGAGGAGACTGGGTGGCCGGACTGACAGCCTGTGCGTGCGCCACTGCCATGCAACGCCAGCTCCATGCCGACGGGCTTTCCCGCGCTAGTCCTCGCTCTGTGGCGTCCGCGCTTGCGGTGGGGAGACTGTCTCGATGACCGTGAGCTGTCTTATTGTTGACGACAGCGAGGACTTCCTCGCCTCGGCCACCCGGCTGCTCTCCCTGCAGGGCATCAGGATCGTAGGCCAGGCTTCGTCCGGGATCGACGCGCTGAAACTCGCGGAGGCGCTCAGACCTGACCTAGTACTTGTGGATGTTGGGCTCGGGCAGGAAGACGGCATCGAGCTGACTCGCCAATTGACCTCGTGCGACTCCCCGGCGATTGTGATCCTCATCTCGATCCGCGACCGCGATGAGTTCAGCGAGCTCGTCCCAGCCAGCGGAGCCGCGGGCTTCCTGCGCAAGGATGCGCTCGATGCCGAGGCAGTGACCGGTCTGATGATTGAGCAGCGACGGCGAGCTGCGGGGCCGGGTCTTGGTTGAGGTCGCAGTCAGCGGCGCAACCCCTCGCCCCCAGCCGAGAACGGAGAAATCAGGTGACTGAGACTTCTGCCGCTGATACGGCGGCCAATCGCGAGATCATACGCGAGGCTTTCGAAGCCTGGCAGGAAGGCACTAGTGCCGTCACCGACGTGTTCGCCCCCGACATGGTCTGGCGTATTGAAGGACACTCGGCCGCGTCGAAGGAATACGGCAGCAAGCAGCAATTCATCGACGAGGTTCTGGCACCATTCGGGGCCCGGTTCACCGCCTCGGAGCCGTTCCGTCCGGTGACGATCCGGTCGGTGCACGCCGACGGCGACACGGTGATCGTTATCTGGGACGGCCGCGGCATCGCCAACGACGGCGAGCCCTATGAGAATAGCTACGCCTGGATCATGAGGCTCCGCGAGGGCATGGTCGTCGATGGCACCGCGTTCTACGACAGCATCTCCTTCAACGACCTCTGGGCGCGGGTCCAGCCGCGCTGACGTCACGTCGTGATCCTGATCCGGCCTGCCGCCTCCCGCGCCTGTCGCACCTAGGACTGCCTGCAAATCGGTCAGCGGAACACCACCCGGCCCCAGGGCAAGCGGCGCTCGTACCTCGGCCTCAAGGTGTCGATTGGCGCAGCCGATGAACCGCCGCGGTCAGATCCCTGGCCGGCCGCGCGAACAGGAGCGTCGTCATTACTGGTCGGCGATCCAGCTGCCGTGGAACCCGAGCGGGATTCTGGCAGGAAGGTGCACGCGCGCGACCGGCTCGGCGGCGAAGTCCTGCGCCGCCAGGATAACCAGGTCGGACGCACCCCGGTCCGGGTTGTGGACGTAGGCCAGGACGTACCCGTCGTCCTCGTCGGCGCCGGCTGCCGCTGGCACGAAGACCGCCTCTCCGGCGGTTGCCTTGCGGCCGAAGTCGTGCGCCTCCGCCGTGCCGCGGGCCAGGTCGTGCTTGAGCAGGGCATTAGCGAGGGCCTCGTCGGCGAAGTCCCCGGTGAGCGGGGTGATGGCCTGGCCGACCTCACCGATCACGGCGCTGTAGCCGTACCGGTGCGGCCGGGAGACAACCCGGTCATCCACGCGGGGGAACTCCTGCGCGCGATCGTTGAGGGTCTGCTGGTGCACGGTTCCGGCAGCCGGGTCAATGGTCCAGCGATCCAAGGTCGCGGGCCCGTGCCCGTCCCACAGCGTGGCCACGTCGAACGGCTGCGGATACTGGCACAGGTCAACCACCACCCGGCCCTCATCGTCGTCGTAGGCGTTGAGCGTGTGGAACACCCAGCACGGGCTGATCTCCAGCCAGCGCACGTCCGCGGTCCTGCCGTTCCGTGGCAGCAGGCCGACCCGGGCCTGATGCGCAGGATCCCAGGTGTAGGGGAGCTCCCGGCCGGCCTTCACGGCATCCAGGCTGAAGGTAACCGGCAGATCGAAGAACACCACATAGTCGCCGGTGAGGGCGAAGTCATGCATCATCGGGCCACCGTCCACCTGGATGTCGGTGGTGCGGCTCACCTTGCCCGCCGGGTCGACGACCACGTGCTGGACGTGATCCCAGGCCCAGAAGTAAGCGATAGCGTGTAGCTCGCCAGTTCCCGGGTCGGCCTTGGTGTGCGCGGCGAAGCCGCCGGGCAGCGTCCCGTCGAAGTCACACGGTCCCAGGGTCTCAAGTTCCGCCGACAACTCGTACGGCAGCGGGCCAGCCTCCACAGTGGCCAAGGTGCGCCCGGCATGCGAGATGATATGCGTGTTCGCGGCGAAATCCATTCCCGCGTGCACGGGCCCCCGAGGCCAGGTCTCGCCCAGCGCCTGCGCAACCGCCTGTGACCGGACCCAGCGGTTCCGGTACCACTCGGCCTTGCCGTCACGCAGCCGCACGCCGTGCACCATCCCGGCACCGAGGAACCAGTGATAATTCGGATCATCCAGGCCGAGCGGGTTGGGCCCGTTACGCAGGTAACGTCCATTCAGTTCGGCGGGCACCCTGCCGGTCACCGGCAAGTTGAACGCGGTGACCTCCTTGCTGACGGGCGCAAACGAGCCTTCCAGGAAGCGACTGCGGGCGGCCATCGAACTCTGCTTCGGGGCGAGCGGATTGGCGGCCGCCGGACCGGGCGCGGCTGCCGCGGTCACCGGGGCTCACCGTCATGCCTCAGAATCTGCCGGTCGGCTGTCAGGGTCATCGCGATGACGCCAACCACGAGCATCCAGAGGCTGGCAGGATAGCTGGCGAGGCGCTCAGCGCCCCCGACGCCCAGGCCGAGGTAGAGGGACGATCCGGCGTACTGGCCGGCCGTGGAGAGGAAGCTTCCCGCCAGGCCCACTACGGCCACTGCAACGCCGATCGTGCTCATTGCCGTGTGTGTTCGGCGGATCGCCAGGCTGAGCAGCAAGATCGCGACGCTGCCCAGAGGCACGTTCAGGGCGCCGAGGAGGTGGAGGTTGATATTCGTGTTCTCCGGAATAAGCCCCACGATGACCTTTCCGAGTCCGGAAAAGATCCATAGCGCCAGGGCCCACCGGGCGAGCCTGCCCGCGGGCCACCACCGGTGCAGGAGCAGCGCGCCCAGTATCGTCAGGACACCGAATGCCACGAACGACGCATTCATCACGTTGTGCGAGGGCGAGCACACGTAGTACGGCGTTCCGTGCGGGACGTGGAACATGCCGCACGCGGTGTTCCCTAGGTCGCTGATGTAGTTGTCCTTCAGACTGTATGGCCTTGTCCACGCAGCGGCGGTGACAATCTGCGCCACCGCGTATTGGACGACGCCGGCAGCCCAGCATGCACCGCCCGCCAGTATCCTGATCCGGCCGGGATTGCGGATAGCTTCCGCTCCCGAGACCGGCCTCTCGATTGCGACCATGTCGCCTCTCCCGTCTCTCAGCCCACGTTGCGGGCATCTCTGGCCATGGCGGGTCGCGCGGGGCGCCGGTCGCGCACCTCGGACCTGCACAATGACGATCGTGGCCAACCGCACGCGGCAGAGAATCTGTCAAATGACTCACTCTTACAACTCCCTGGGCTGGGAGTCCGGCCGCTGAATGCCATGGCCGACCTAGGCCGCAGGGACGGTTAGGCCCGCGTGGGAGGGTCTCGGCCTGTCCGGCACACCGGGCCGCCGAATCACGTGCCGCCCACGCTGAGGTCGTCGTGACTACCGGACGCTTGCGCCGCTGGCGGTTATCGCTCAGAGCTTCGGGAACGAGGCTGAGGTCGGTCAGATGACAGATGCACTCCGCCGCAGTTGCGATTTAGCTTCGGAGCACGGCATTGAGCTGACGAGAAAACCGCCGGGACAATTCGTTCCGTAAAAGGGGGCGTTCTGATGACTACGTCTGACGACACATTCGGTGCGAGCGCGCCGAGTATGTTGAGGCCCGAGGAGCAGAAAGCCGTCTGGTTTCTGGGCGCGCTTATCCGGGTCCGCACCGGCGGGGACGCAACGACGGGGCGGCTAGCGATCCTTGAGCACGCGGGACCGCGCGGCTACAGCAGCCCCTTGCATCGACACCAAGCGGATGAGGAGACCTTCTTCATCCTCGACGGGGACGTGCGTGTTGAGGTCGCAGGCCAGGTGCTCACCGCTGGTCCGGGCACCGCCGCATTCCTTCCACGTCAGCTCCCCCACGCCTTCGTCGTCACCAGTTCGCAGGCGCGATTCCTGACGGTGCATACACCAGCCGGGTTTGACAAGTTCGCGCTCGAGGCAGGAGCTCCTGCGCGCCCGCCCTTCCAAGAGCCCACAGAGGAGTTGCCGCCTGATCCTGCCGCCCTAGCGGCTATTGCTGCTGCCTACAGCATCGAGATTCTCGGACCGCCGCCCAGCGTTCCGTGACCAACCGCCCTATCCGCAGCACCAGGCACAGTGCCCACCGGGTGCCGTCGTGCTGATCC
>JASHPF010000035.1 GCA_030038295.1 Streptosporangiaceae bacterium | reverse complement strand
AGCGGCTACATCGAGCCCGTGCACGACGCCGGGGGACTCGTGCTGCACACGGTCGCCAGCGCGGCGGAAGCACGACAAGCAGTCGCGTCCGGCGTGGACGTGATCGTCGCCCAAGGCTGGGAGGCAGGCGGGCACGTCTGGGGCAAGGTCGCCACGCTGCCGCTGGTGCCCGCGGTCGTGGACGCCGTAGCGCCGGTACCGGTCATCGCGGCTGGCGGGATCGGCGACGCCCGCGGAGTCGTCGCGGTCCTCGCCCTGGGCGCCCAGGCCGCGTGGCTGGGCACGAGGTTCCTGCTGGCCGAGGAGATGCCGATCCACGAGGACTACCGGCGCCGGCTGATGGCCGCGGTCGAGACCGACCCGCAGTGGTACCCCAACCTGTACGACGTCGGGTGGCCGGACTCTCCGCACCGCGCGCTGCGCAACTCAACGGCCAAGGCGTGGGAGGCCGCGGGCTGCCCCCCGGACAGCCAGCGACCGGGCGAGGGCGACGTGATCGCGCGCTTCGCTTCCGGCGAAGCAATCGTTCGATATGAGCCGGCGCCGCCGATGGTAGGGACGACCGGGCAGATCGAAGCACTCTCGATGTGGGCCGGGCAGAGCGTCGCGCTCGTCGGACAGCCACAGTCAGCGGCGGACATCGTGGCGGAGCTCACCTCTCGCCTGTGACGGCACGGGCGCTGGGCAGTTAGCCGGCGGTGCCCGCATCGGCCGGCGGAACCCGCGGCAAGAACGTGCCGTGGATCAGGCCGGTGATCGTCCGCGCGGCTAGCAGCGCAAACCCCGCGGTGAGGATTCCCACGAGGGCGTACCCGAGGGCTGAGCCGCTGCGCACGTGCTCAACGGCCAGCCAGTGGACGCCATAGGTGACGGCGGCGGCGAAAGGAAACGAGAAAGCCCAGAAGCCCGGGCCGAACGTGGCCCGCCGGTACAACGGGACCAGCCGGAACTGGACCAGCAGCATGAGCACCGAGAAACCACCGAGAAAGGCCGCAGCTGTGTCCGCTCTGCCGCCATTGATCGCGAACCAGGAGTTACCTGCTACCACTGGTGGCGCGAGCTCGATCGCGATTGTCGGCAATAGCGGCGGCGGCAAGGACGGCACGACATACAGCCGTAGCGAGATGATCGACGCGAGCACCGCAAAGGAAGTGATGCCCAGGCCGAACAGCACGCGGGAAAGGGTGGTGAATCCCAACGCGGCGCTCGCGCCCCCGGCGATCAGGCCACCGGCGGCCGTGGGCAGAAAGTAACCGGGATGCCACCGCCGGATGGCGTTGTCGCAGACGATCCAGTCCCCAGTGATCCAGGCACCAGCCAGCACCACCAGGACTGCGCTGCACCCGAAGACAGCCTCTCCCGCGCCCCTGGCCTGTTCAGCCAGCCGGGCGCCCAGCAGCATCGGCACGATCACGATCAGCGCGGTGAACGGCCCGAATGTCGGATCGGACAGCTCGGTTTTCCACCGACGCTGCGCGGCGACGTTCGCCAGGTAGCCGACGAGGGTGACGAGCCAGGTTAGGGCCGCGACGATCCAGAGCACGTTCGCCGGCCAGTCGGAGGAGCCGGCTAGTTGCGTCACGGCTGACCACGCCTGCGCCAGGCCAGCCAGTCCGAAGGCAATAGCGAAGAGATTCGCCGTCAGATGGAGCGCTGTGCCCTGATCGGCCCGCTCATCCGCGCGTTGCATCGGGTCCCCTCGTCAGGAAGAACGGCCGATCCTGCTGGCGGTCCGGCAATCATGAGATCGTCGCCGAGGCCGGTCACCCGGAAAGCGGGTGATGATCTCAACGTCACCTTCAACAACGGCTGCGGGCCGGCCAGAGCCGGGCCGTGAATAGCGGGGCGTTATGGCCTCGTCCAAGACGAGGGTGTGCCCTCCGCAAGCGCTAGGTACACCTGCCGGGCTGCTGCGGCGGCTTCCTGCCGACCCCCACCCGCGTTCACCTTGACGGGGGCGCTGCAGGTTTCCATGCCGCAGTGGCGTACTAGCCAGCCGGGCCGTTCGGTTGTTCCGACCTGTTCTGCTGCTGTGCCTGCGCGGCCGCGTTGTCCTGCTCGATCTTCCGCGCGGACCGGCCGGTCTCATTTTCGTAGGCCAGCGCGTCAGCGTCGTCGTACGGGTTGCTCCGGCGGGCGACGAGCCGGGGGATCATCACGCAGGCGGCAGCGATCAGGATTCCGAGCGCGGCGGCAACTATCCCGATGACCATGACCAGCATCTTCCCCGAGCCGTGCCAGGGGCGCGAGCGGGACTGATCGGCCGTGGGCTGCGAGAGGTCACCGAGTGAATGCGGTCGCAGACTCGAGGGCGCTCCTCGCAGCGCCGAGAACAGCCGCCGGTCTGGTTGACGAACACCCCAGATGGAAAGTATAGTTTCCATACACACGGGACTCACCACGCGAGGAGAAGCAGATGACCGATCCCATCAGCATCGGCAAAGAGGTGCAAGGACAGATCCTGGAGACAATCCGTAAGAGCCAGGAGGCCGTCACCGACGCGATCAGGACCTGGGCGGAGGCCGTCCACTCGATCACGCCGTCACTGCCGATCCCGTCCGCGCCGCTGGCCGACAAGATGCCCAAGCCAGGCGACTTGCTGGCGAACGCTTACGATTTCGCCGAGCAGTTGCTCGCGGCGCAACGAAAGTTCGCCGAGGACGTTCTCGAGGCCGCTGCGCCAGTATTCGCCGCGAAAGAGGACGACGGCCCGGCCACGAAGAGCAGCACCGACGCCAAGTGAGCAGCTCATGAGTAGCCGGCCGGTTTCGACAGCCCGCCGTGCACACGACAACAAGTCCAGTCCCAGCTCCGGTCCGGGCGCCAGCACGACCGGTGCTGGGACAACTCGGGCGGAGACAACGTGACCGACCCCTTTCAGGCCCAGGCAGCAGCCCTGGGAGCGTTCATTCGCAGCCAGCGCGAGCTGGCCAGGCTGTCGCTACGCCAGCTCGCCGAGCTGACGACTCTGTCGCACCCCTACCTGAGCCAGCTAGAACGGGGCATGCACCAGCCTTCGTTGCGGGTGCTCAAGCTGATCGCGGAAGCGCTGAACGTGTCGGCCGAAACCGTGCTGATGCAGGCGGGCCTGCTCGGTGACGCTGACGAGGGCGACGCGCACAGCGGCCGGATAACCGAACAGGTGACGGCCCTTATCCAGGCGGACAACCGGCTGAGCGAGTCACAGAAGACCGCACTGCTCGCTGTGTATGACAGCATGCTGCAGAAGTGACCTGATCTCGCCCGGCCGGATCGCCCGGCGCGATGATCAGGTCGGCCGGCACCATTCCCGATCGCGGCTCAGCCGTCGCGCAGCACGGTTTTGAGAACCTTGCCAGTAGGGCCCTTCGGCAGCTCGGCGACGAAGCGGACCTGGCGCGGATACTTGTAGGCCGCTACCCGCTCCTTGCAGTACGCGATTACGTCGGCCTCGCTGAGGTCAGACCCGGCGCGGAGGACCACGACCGCCACCACTTCCTCGCCCAGCCGATCGTGTGGCCTGCCGATCACCGCGGCCTCGGCAATCGCCGGGTGTGCGAACAGCACTTCCTCGATCTCACGCGGGTAGACGTTGTAGCCTCCGCGGATGACCAGGTCCTTTGTCCGGTCCACGATGAAGTAGAACCCGTCCTCGTCCTGGTAGCCGAGGTCACCGGTGTGCAGCCAGCCGCCTCGCAGTGCCGACTCCGTTGCCTCGGGCTTGCCCAGATATCCCTTCATCACGTTGTGCCCGCGGATCAGGATCTCGCCGACGTTGTCCCGGCCGGGCGGCAGCGGCTGGTCGTCCTCCCCGGCTATCCGCATCTGCACGCCCCAGATCGGCTTGCCCACCGACAGCGCCCGCCGGTCGTCGGGGCGGTTGAAGGACGTCGTGCTCGCGGTTTCCGACAGTCCGTAGCCCTCGAGCACGCGGATGCCGAGGGCCGCCTCGAAGCTGGACAGCACGTCCTCCGGCAGCGACGCGCCGCCGGACACCGCCACCCGCAGCCTGGACAGGTCCCGGCCGCTGAGGTCCCGCTCCGCCACTGCCTGCAGCATCGTCGGTACTCCGGCTAGCACCGAGCACTTGTCGCGCTCGAGAGCGTCAACCACGGCGGCTGGATCGAACCGCGGCACTATCGACAGCGCGCCGCCGTACCGCACGCTGACGTTGAGCACCGACGACAGACCGAATACGTGGAAGAACGGCAGCACCGCCAGCGTGACGTCGTCCGGCCGGGCGCCGAATAGCTGGCCGGATACCGTGCAGTTCATGTAGAGCTGGAAGTGGGTCAGCTCGGCGCCCTTCGGCTTGCCGGTCGTCCCGCTGGTGTAGATCAGCACCGCCGTGTCGTCTGAGTTGCCGGGCCGCACGTCACCGCCGGGCTCGCTCAGCGGCGCGGTGCCGATTAGGTCAGTGAGCGGTTTGGTGCCCTCCGGCAGCTCCTGCTGGCTGAAACTGACCAGGTGCAGCGGGACGCCGAGTTGCTCGCAGGCCTTGGCGGCCTCCTGATGAAGGCTGTCGAAGCCGATCATGATTGCCGCCCCGGAGTCAGCCAGGTGGTACTCGATCTCCGGAGCCTTGAGCAGCGGATTCAGCGGCAGCACGACCAGGCCGGCCTTGAGTGCGCCGAAGTACGCGGCGGGGAACTGCGGCAGGTTCGGCAGCTGCAGCGCGACCACCTGACCTGGAACAAGGCCGCTCTCCAGTAGCCCAGCGGCCAACCGGCCGGACTGCTCGTCCAGCTCCCCGTAGGTTGTCGCGGTGCCCATGAAGGTGTGCGCAATGGCATCGGGAGTGGCCATCGCCGTCTCGGTCAGCATCGTTGCCAGGTTGAAGCTCACAGCCGCCTCCATCGTGGGTGCGCCGTCCGCGACTGGCTGCCTCACCAGGTACGGAAGGCTTCCCGGCAGTGCCCGTGAGACATACATTAAAGATGTATCACCACCGTGCCTAGGTCCGGCGGGGTGTGAGGGCGGGAGCAGCCATGGCCTATTTCCTGCAGGAACCTGCGGCTAGCCGCGGCGAGGCTGGCGGCCGCGTCGCGCCGCCGCCGGCCAGGCTTTACCTCACGGAGCCCGCTCGCGGGCTGGCGGGCCTTGCCGCCCTTCCGCTGGCTGCCGGGTGGCTGTCGTCCGCTCCACGCGGCGATCGGCACGGCGTCCTTGTCCTGCCTGGCCTGCTGGCCTCGGACACGAGCACGGCGCTGCTCCGACGGTACCTGAGCTTGCTGGGCTACAACGTGCGCGGCTGGCAGCTCGGGCGCAACGTGGGCCCCACCGACAAGGTGCTCGCGGAGCTGCCGAAAGCGCTGGCGGACCTGGCCCGGCGCGCCGGCGGGGCCGTCTCCATCATCGGGTGGAGCCTTGGCGGCATCTATGCCCGCGAGCTCGCACGCAAGCAGCCCGATCTAGCGCGGCAGGTGATCACGCTCGGGAGTCCGTTCCAGCTCACTGACCCCCGGCAGAGCCGGGCCGACGGCAGCTACCGGCGCCGCAGCCACCTGCACGCCACCGGCCATCAAGTGCCTACCCGCGAGGAGATTGCCCGCCCCATCCACGTGCCGTCCACGGCTGTGTACTCCAGGCAGGACGGCATCGTGTCGTGGCAGACCTGCATCGCGCCGGAGAGCGGCCTGCACGAGAATGTCGAGGTTCGGTGCGGTCACCTCGGCTTCGGCGTGGATCCGGCGACGCTGTGGGTGATCGCCGACCGCCTCGCCACCCCAGCCGGCGCGCGCCACCGGTTCCGGCCCCCGCTAGTGCTGCGCAACCTCTTCCCAGGAAACCGTTGACCAGGTTGGCCGCGAAGGAGTGGCATGCAGCAGCTCACCGGACTAGACGCGTCATTCCTTGCGCTTGAGACTGCCAACGCGACCGGCCATGTCGGTGGCGTATGCGTGCTCGATCCGAGCTCCGCGCCGCGCCCGCTGACGCTCGCGCGGCTCACGGAAGTGCTGGCAGAGCGGCTGCCGCTGGTGCCGGTACTGCGCCGCAGGCTGCTGAATGTCCCGCTCGGTCTCGACCAGCCGTACTGGATCGACGACCCGCACTTCGACATCGAGTACCACGTCCGCGAGATCGCCCTTCCGCGGCCGGGGTCGGAGGCGCAGCTGACCGAGCAGGTTAGCCGACTGCATGCGCGGCCGCTCGACCGCAGCCGGCCGCTGTGGGAGATCTACCTGATCACCGGTCTGGCCAAGCGCCGAGCCGCGGTCTACTCCAAGATCCACCACGCGGCCATCGACGGTGTGTCGGGCGCCGAGCTGCTCACCGTGCTGCTCGACCTGAGTCCTGACGGCCGGCAGTTGCCTGCGAGCGAGCCATTCCACCCAGCGGCACCGCCAGGCCGAGTCATGCTGGCCACGCTCGCGGCCGCTCGGCTTGCCTGGCGGCCGGTCGAGACGGTGCGGATCACCAACGAGCTGGTCAGGATCGTGCCGACGCTAGCGCCAGCCGTGGGCGCCTTTGTCGGCGGGATGCTGGGGCTCGGGCGCGGCGATGGCGGCGTGATCCCGTCCGCGCCCGGCCGGGCGCCGGCCACCCCGTTCAACAAGCCGATAACGCCGCATCGCAGGCTGGCGTTGCGCAGCGTCGACCTGGCAGCCGTCAAGACCGTCAAGAACGCCTTCGGCGTCTCGGTGAATGACGTGGTCATGGCGATGTGTGCCGGCGCGCTGCGGAAGTGGCTGTCCGACCACGACGCGTTGCCCGACGCGCCACTCATCTCGATGATCCCGGTGTCGGTCCGCGACCCGCAGAGCAAGGGCGCGATGGGCAACAAGGTGTCTGCCATGCTGGCAGCCCTGCCCACGCACGTACCCGACCCGAGTGAGCGGCTGCAGATCGTGCATGCGGCCACCAAGATCGCGAAGGCCCAGCAGGCAGCGATCCCGCAGGGCCTGGTGGACCGGATCAGTGACTTCGCGCCACCGGCGCTCACCGCACGGGCCGCCCGGGTCGTGTTCGCGACTGGTCTGCTGCACCGCCTCCCGCCGTTCAACCTGTGCATCTCGAACGTGCCCGGCCCAAACGTGCCCGTGTACCTGTGCGGCGCGAAGCTGCTGGCGCACTACCCGGTGTCGGTCATCACCGACGGCCAGGGGCTGAACATCACGCTCGTCGGCTATCTGGGTCAGCTGCACTTCGGACTGCTGGCGTGCCGAGAGCTGGTGCCCGACATCGACACGCTGGCCGGCTACCTCGTTGACGAGCTCGAGCTCTTGCTTAAGGCCGCCGACGCGCGCGTGCCGAGCTAGCCCGAGCCGATGCCCAGGCCCGGCGCCCCCGAAGTCGCCTGTTACGCCGACGACATCAGCGTCGTGGTGCCCGAGGGAACTGCGGCGCCGGCCAGCATCCCGGCCGACGTCTTCGCGGCTGCGGCCGACGCCTACGCGGCGGGACACCGCCTTGACATGCAATCGCTTGCCAGGCGGCTCGGCGTGGGCCGCGCCACGCTGTACCGCCACGCCGGCAACCGGGAGCGGCTGCTGGACGAAGTGCTCTGGTGGCGGGGCAGAAGGCTGCTGGCCCAGCAGGTCCGAGCGACCCGGGAACATGACGGCGTAGCGCGCATCACGGCGGTCATCGTCGGCGTGCTGCGCTCGATCGAGCGTGACCGGCCACTGCGGGCTTTCGTCGAGACGGACCCAGAAGCCGCGCTGCGCATCCTGACAGGGACGCGCAGCACCGTGCAGCGCGGCATGTCCCGCGCCCTGGAGAACCTCATCGACCTCGAGCGTGCTCGCGGCGCGTTCGTGACTGACCTCGACACGCCGACGCTCGCATACGCGATCATGCGGATCTGCGAGGCGTTCCTGTACGCCGACCTGATCGCAGACCGGGCGCGCGACATCGGCCGAGCGGCAACCGTGATCGAGGCGCTGCTCGCGGGCCTGGATCTGGGCCGCCGGCCGAGCCGCTGAGGCAGACCGCCCGGTGACACGGCGCTACGCAGCCGCGAACCTGGTTAGCCGTTGACCGGGCCGATCATGGCGGCCGGGTTGACCGCGCGGTCGAACTCCTGCGCGCTGACGTACCCGGTAGCGAGGGCGGCTTCGCGGAGCGTGGTGCCCTCGTCGTTGGCCTTGTGCGCGATGGTGGATGCCTTGTCGTAGCCGATGACCGGGGACAGGGCGGTGACCAGCATCAGTGACCGATGCACGTAGTCGTCGATCTGCTGCCGGTGCAGTTCGGTGCCCTCGATGCAGTACTGGCGGAGCTTGCCGCAGGCGTCGGCCAGGATCGTGGCCGAGTGCAGGAAGTTGCTGATAATGACGGGGCGCATGGCGTTGAGCTCGAAGTTGCCTTGCGAGCCGGCGAACGCGATCGCGCTGTCCTCGGCGAGGACCTGGATGCAGACCATGACCATGGCCTCGCACTGGGTCGGGTTTACCTTGCCTGGCATGATCGAAGATCCCGGCTCGTTCGCCGGGAGGGTCAGCTCAGACAGGCCGCAGCGGGGCCCAGAAGCAAGCCACCTGATGTCGTTGGCGATCTTCATCAGTGCTACCGCAAGGCCGCGCAGGCCAGCCGAGGCGGCGGTCATCGCGTCCAGGCTTCCTTGCGCGGCAAACTTGTTCGGTGCCGTGCGGAACGGGCGGCCGGTTTCGCGCGTGATCTCGGCGGCGATCTGCTCGCCGAACCCGGGCGGGGCGTTGAGGCCGGTGCCCACCGCGGTGCCGCCAGCGGCCAGCTCGTGGAGCCAGTCCGCGGCGACGCTGAGCCGGCCGATCGCCTGATCGAGCTGGCTGGCATAGCCCGACCATTCCTGGCCGACGGTCAGCGGGACGGCGTCCTCGAGGTGGGTGCGACCTATCTTGACCACGTCCTGCCACCGCCTGGCCTTGGCCGCGATCGCTTGCTGGAGCGCCCGCACGGACGGCAGTACGTGGTCGTGCACCTCGTTGACGGCGGCGATGTGCATCGCTGTCGGGAAGGTGTCGTTGGACGACTGGCCCATGTTCACGTCGTCGTTGGGGTGGACGGGGCTCTTGGTGCCGAGCTGTCCGCCGGTCAGCTGGATGGCCCGGTTGCTGATCACCTCGTTGACGTTCATGTTCGACTGGGTTCCCGACCCGGTCTGCCAGACGTACAGCGGGAAGTGGTCATCCAGCTTCCCGGCGATCACCTCTCCGGCGACCCGCTCGATCAGGTCGCTTTTCCAGGCTGGCAGCCGGCCGGCCCGGCCGTTGACGATCGCGGCCGCCTTCTTGACGTAGCCGTATGCGTGGTACACGGCCTTGGGCATGCGGTCGTCGCCGATCGAGAAGTGAACCAGGGACCGCTGCGTCTGCGCACCCCAGTACTTATCGGCCGGCACGTCGATGGCGCCCATCGAGTCGGTCTCCCGGCGGGTTCCGCTATCCGTCAGGCCGATTGGCACGTCGAGAATTCTCGGACCCTCGCCGTCGGCGCCCGGTCCCGGTCGCCGGTCGGCGGGCCGCGCCTCGGCCATTATGCGGTGCCGTCGGGGTAGACGGGCTGCCACATGGCGTCCTGCACAGCCTGGACCGGGTCGGCTGGCTTCCTGGTGGCGACGCCGTCGGCGGCGGCGGCCTTGACCACGGCGACCGCGGTAGTGGCCGACGAGGCGCGCAGATTCTCGACTACGGGCAGCAGCGAGGAGCCGGGCTGGCTGACGTCGACCTGGCCGGTGACGGCCTCGGCGGCGGCTCGCAGCATGCCGTCAGTGACCTTCGAGGCGCCGGACACGATCACGCCCAGCCCGAGACCCGGGTAGACCAGGGCGTTGTTCGCCTGCCCGAAATAGTAGGACACGCCGTCGTAGTCGAACGGATCCCACGGCAGCCCGGTCGAGACCAGTGCCTTGCCCTTCGACCAGGTGATGACGTCGGCGGGCAGCGCCTCGATCTTCTCGGTCGGGTTGGAGATCGGGAAGATGACCGGCCGCTCCACTGCGGCGCTCATGGTCTCGACGATTTCTCTCGTGAAGGTCCCGTGCGCGGTGGAGGTGCCGACCAGGATCGTCGGCTTGACCTTCGCTATGACGGTCTGGAGGCCGATGATCCCCGATTCGGCAAGGGCCGCTTGCAGGGCGGCCATCTGCGGCCACCGGACGGCGGCCGCCGGGTCGATCTCGACCACCGACTTCTCCCAGCCCGCTGTCTCGGCGGCCGGGCGCAGGTAGGGCCGCTGGTAGTCGACCACTCCCTCGCTCATGTCGTCGGTCAGCAGGCCCGGCAGGTCAACGACCCAGATGCTCCGGCTGGCCTGCCGGTCATCCGCCCCGTCGCGGATCATCTGGGCGTGGATCTGGTCGGCGATGCCGATACCGGCGGTGCCGCCGCCGAAGATGACCACACGCTGGTCACGCCACCTGGTGCGGGTCACCTTTAGCGCGCTGTACAGCCCGGCCATCACGATGACGCCCGTGCCCTGCATGTCATCGTTGAAGATCCGGTACTTGTCGCGGTAGGCCAGCAGGATCCGGCGGGCGTTGTTCGCGCCGAAGTCCTCGAAGTGCAGCAGCGCACCAGGGAACATCGAGGATGTGGTCTGCAGGTACTTCTGGATGAACGCGTCGTACGCGGGGCCGCGGACCCGGGAGTGCCGGTTGCCCAGGTACATCGGGTCGTTGAGCAGCCCCTCGTTGTTGGTGCCCACGTCCAGCGACACCGGGATCACCCGGCGCGGGTCGATGCCTGCCGCGGCCGTGTACACCTCTAGCTTGCCGACGGCGATGTCAATGCCGCCGACGCCCCAGTCCCCGATGCCCAGGATCTCCTCGGCGTCGCTGCACACAATCAGGTCCACGTCGCCCGGCCCGAGCTTGAGCGTGGCAAACGCCTTCTCCATGTCGTCGGGCGTGTCGATGGACAGGAAGATGCCGCGCGGGCGGCGGTAGTCGTGGGAGTACCGCTCGATGGCCTCGCCGACGACGGGGTCGTAGGCGATCGGCAGCAGCTCGGCCAGGTGGTCACCGAGGACCTTGTAGTACAGCACCTCGTTCCGGTCGTGCAGCTCCTCCAGGTAGATGTTCTTCGCCAGGTCGGTCGGCTGCTTCTGAAGCTGGTCATACGCCCGGCGGCCCTGCTCCTCCAGGCTCAGCACGGCAGATGGCAGCCGCCCCGTCAGGCCGAGCGCCTCCCGCTGCTCCGCAGTGAACGCCACGCCCCGGTTAAGGAGCGGATCATCCAGTACGCCCGGCATTCCCGACGTCCTGCTGCTGCCAGCCATGGTCGTCCCCCCGTACCCGTCGGAGCCGCGCTCCGGGTCAGCTTCCTCCTCGGCGAGCGTCATACCCTCGCCTGAGAGCCGCCATCCATCGACCTCGATGCTGGCGGTGACGGACGCTGCCACCGAGATAACTGCCGTGGCGGGTGCCTGCCGAGGCGATGGCTGCAAGCTGACGGAATAGCGGCAGGTTGCCCGGTTCGGCATGGGCCTGGCCGATGGCGACCAGCTTTGCCAGCTGCCGCGAGAGATGGTCGATGCGCGGGCCTCGGCTGTCGGCGCTACTGCAGCCCGGCGCGGACGGACGTGATGCGCTCTGTATTGAAGCCGAGCCAGTGCATCCGACCGGCGTAGCGCGCGTGCTCGACCTTCAGGCAGCGATCCATGATCACCGTCATGCCGCCTTCCTCGGCGATTTGCGCGCCCTCGAAGTTGATCACGCCATACTGGCACCAGAGGGCGCCCGCGTGAATCGCCACTGCGTCGCGCGCGATTCCCGGCAGCGCATCGGGTGCGCGGAACACGTTCACGACGTCCACCCGTACGGGCACGTCCAGCAGGCTGGCGTAGCACGTCTCGCCGAGGATCTGCGTCTCGCGGGGATTCACGGGGATCACGCGGTACCCGTGGCGCTTCAGGTAGTAGCCGACGAAGTAGCTGGCCCGCAGTTCGTTGTTCGACAGACCCACGATCGCGATCGTGCTGGCAGTGTTCAGGATGCGCTGGATCGTCAGCGGGTCCTGGTAGCGACCGAGATCGATCATGCCGTCGTTACCTTCTCCGCAGTTCTGGCGACACGTGCGAATCCCTGTTGCAGGTCCCAGATCAGATCATCAACGGACTCCGTGCCGACCGACAGCCGTACTGTTCCAGGCCCGACGCCGGTCGCCCGCAGTTCTGCATCGCTGAGCTGGCGGTGCGTCGTGCTGGCGGGGTGGATGATCAGGCTCTTCGCGTCGCCGACGTTCGCCAGGTGGGACCACAGCCTCACACCGCGGATGAAGTCCTGGCCGCCATTCCGGCCGCCGGCGCAGTCGAAGGAGAAGACTGCGCCAGCACCGAGCGGCAGGTACTTATCGGCGAGCAGCCGATATCTGCTCGTCGGCAGGCCGGGGTAGGTCACGTTCGACGCCAGGTCGTGCGCGTCGAGGAACGCCGCGACCACGCGGGCGTTGGCGACGTGGCGCTCCATGCGCAGTGACAGGGTCTCGAGCCCCTGCAGGAACAAGAAGGCATTGAACGGCGCGAGCGCCGCGCCGAGATCGCGCAGGGTCTCGGCCCTGAGCTTCATCAGGTAGCCGTATGTCCCGAACGTCTCGTGGAACTGCAGGCCGTGATAGGCGGGGGACGGATCCGCGACTACGGGAAACCGCCCGTTCGACCAGTTGAACGTGCCCGCCTCGACCACCACGCCGCCGATGCTCGTGCCGTGTCCGCCGATGAACTTGGTCGCGGAGTGGATAACGATGTCGGCGCCCCATTCGATCGGCCGGCACAGATACGGCGTCGCGAACGTGTTGTCCACGATCAGCGGCAGCTCGTGCTCGTGCGCGATGGCCGCCACGAGCTCGATGTCCAGCACATTGCCGCCCGGGTTGCCGATCGTCTCGCCGAAAAACGCTTTCGTGTGCGGGCGGACGGCCTGCCGCCAGGCGTCAGGATTGTCTGGATCGACCCAGGTGAGCTCCACGCTCATCTTGCGCAGCAGGTGCTTGAACTGGTTCACCGTCCCGCCGTACAGCGCCGACGACGAAACGACATGGTCGCCCGGCTGCAGCAGCGTGAACAGCGCGGCCTGCTGGGCGGCGATTCCGCTGGCGAATGCCACCGCGCCAGCACCGCCCTCGAGGTTGGCCACTCGCTCCTCGAACACGGCGACGGTGGGGTTCATGATGCGCGAGTAGGTGTTCCCGTACTCCTGCAGGTTGAAGTAGGCCGCAGCCGACTCCGGATCCTCGAAGACGTAACTGGTGGTCTGGAAGATCGGCACCGCACGTGCGCCGGTATTCGGGTCGGGACGCTGCCCGGCGTGCAGCTGCCGGGTTTCGAATCCGAACTCGCGAGCTTCCTCGGCGCGGGGTGGCATGTCGGTCACGAAGGCCTCTTCCTGGACGTCACGCTGCGGCCCTCTCCCCGGCCAGGAAGCGCCGGATGATGGGCGTCTGCCGCGCTTCCTCTAGCAGGAAGCAGTCGTGGCCGTACATCGCCTCGATCACGTGGAGTTCAACGGGCTTGCCCAGAGCGCGCAGCGCCTCCTCGATCTCCCTCGACGCCTCCGGCGGGTACAGCCAGTCGGAACTGAACGCTATCAGCAGTGTTCGTGCCGAGACGCCCGCGAGCGCGGTCACCAGGGAGCCGCCGCCGTACTGCCGCGCGAGGTCGAAATAGGTCAGCGCCCGGGAGGTGTAGAGATAGGTGTTGGCGTCGAAGCGGCGGACGAACGAATCCGCCTGATGCCGCAGGTAGCTCTCGACCTCGAACTCGGGTTCGGTGATCGTGTAGCGGATGTCCTCGGCGACCTGAAGCCGCCGACCGAACTTGTCACTCAGTCCCGGCGCCGACAGATACGTGATATGGCCGACCATCCGCGCGACCCCGAGGCCGGCATTCGGTTTGCGGTCCGTGCCGTGGTAGTGGCCGCCCTGCCAGGAGGGGTCGCCCATGATCGCGTTGCGCGCAATCGCGTTCCACGCCACGCCCTGCGGATGCAAGGCATGCGTGCTGGCGATCGCCACGACGGCATCGACCTGGTCAGGAAACTGGATGGCCCACTCGAACGCCTGCATGCCGCCCAGTGACCCGCCGGCCACCGCGGCGAGCCGCTCGATCCCCAGTTCGGCCAGGAATGCGCGCTCGGTCCGCACCATGTCGCCGACGGTGATCACCGGGAAGTCCGCGCCGTACGGCTCGCCTGTCGACGGGTCGATCGAGGACGGCCCCGTCGTCCCGCGGCAGCCGCCGAGCAGGTTGGTGGAGACGACGAAAAAGCGCTCGGTGTCGAAGGCCTTGCCCGGACCGATCATCCCGTCCCACCAGCCGAGGCCCTTGCTGGCGAGGCCGTCGCGATCCTCGGCCCCGAATCCGTCCCGCGTGCTCTCTTCGGGCGGCGTCTTCGCGAAGCCCGCGGCGTGGGCGTCGCCGCTGAGCGCGTGGCACACCAAGATCACGTTGTCACGGCGGGCTGACAGGGCGCCGTAGGTCTCGTAAGCCACCCGGACTGGGTGCAATTCCCGCCCGCAGTCGAGTCGCACCGGATTCAATAGGTCCCGGTACTGGGTTTCGACAGTGCCGACCGAGCCGGCCGCGAGCGTCGAGGCTGGCTCCGCCATGCAGGCTATCGTAACGCCTCCTAGCCGGTATATTGTCGGGCATCCCCATAGGGAATCTGGGGATCAGGAGAGGGGATCACCGGACATGACCACTGTCACCAACGGCGTCAATGTGCAGGCCCTGCTTGACGCCCGCGACGTGCTGAAAGACGCGCCTGAGGCGGCCCAGTTCACCTGGCGGGCATCCGCTGAGTGGAACCACGGCGTCCACAGCACGATCAAGGTCCAGAGCTTTTTCGGCCTCGGGCAGGAGCAGAGCCACAAGGCCGAATCGGTGTTTGACGCCGACCATCCCGAGGTATTCGCGGCAGAGGACAACGGCATCACGCCGATCGAATACCTCATAGTCGGTCTGGCGAGTTGCCTGACGGCCGGCGTGGCGTCCGTGGCGGAGAACCGCGGCATCCAGTTGCGCTCGGTCAAGGCGACGGTCGAAGGGCAGCACGACATCCGCGGCATTCTCGGTGCCGACAGCGACGTCCGCAACGGTTACAACGACATCAAGGTGACGTTCAACATCGACGCAGACGCGTCGAGGCAGGAGATCGAGGCACTCGTCGCCCAGTCCCAGAAGCGGTCCGCGGTGTTCGATGCTCTCACCAACCCGACCAACGTCACTGTCGAGGTTGCCTGAGAGGCTAACGGCCATGGAGCGCGCCACCACAGTCGTCATCGGCGCGGGGCATGCGGGCCTTGTCGCAAGCCACTTCCTCACTGGCCTTTCGATTGACCACGTCGTGCTTGAGCGCGGCGAGGTGGCGAACTCCTGGCGGAGCGAGCGCTGGGACTCCCTGCGGCTGCTGACCCCGAACTGGCAGAGCAGGCTGCCGGGACTTCCTTACGATGGCCCGGATCCGGACGGCTACATGACGATGGCCGAGGTAACCGATTTCATCGATCGGTTCGCCAAGGTCTCGGCGGTGCCCGTCCGGACCGGCGCGAATGTGACGTCGGTACGCCGCGCGGCTGGCGGATACGAGGTGACGGCGAGCGGCGCCGAGATTCGCTGCCGGGCACTGGTCATCGCCAGTGGCGCGTGCAACAGGCCGGCGCTGCCGCAGTTCGCAGCCTGGGTACCGGAGTCGGTCGAGCAATGGACGCCGTTCGACTACCGACGGCCTGACCAGCTCCCCGACGGCGGCGTGCTCGTCGTCGGAGCGTCGGCGACCGGCGTGCAGCTGGCAGCTGAGCTGCAGCAATCGGGTCGGCCCGTGACCCTCTCGGTGGGGGAGCACGTCCGGTTGCCGCGCACCTACCGCGGACGAGATGTTCTGTGGTGGATGGACGGATCCGGCGTGTGGGATCAGCGGTACGACGAGATCGAGGATCTCACGCGCGCGCGGCGGCTACCCTCACCGCAGCTCGTCGGGACTCCCGAGCGCATGACACTCGACCTCAACGCGCTCGCGTCGATGGGCGTCGAGCTGGTGGGCCGCTGGGCGGCTCTCCGGGACGGCAGCGCGCTGTTCTCCGGCGGTCTGCGAAACGTCTTCGCGCTGGCTGACCTCAAGATGGTGCGCCTACTGGATGCGTTCGACGAATGGGCTCGAACCAGCGGGCGCGACGCCGACGTCGACGCTCCCGAGCGCTTCGAGGCGACTCGCGTGCCCGAGTCGACGCGGCTGCAGATTGACCTCCGGGGCGGCGAGATCCGCTCCATCGTGTGGGCGACCGGCTTCCGGCCCGACTACAGCTGGCTCGACGTGCCTGTGGTCGACAAGAAAGGTCAGCTCCAGCACGACGGCGGAGTGGTCAGCAACCCGGGCCTGTACGCGCTGGGGCTGCCCATGCTGCGGCGACGTAAGTCCACGTTTATTCACGGCATCGAAGACGACGCGCGTGAGGTCATCGATCACCTCGGACAGTACCTGGCCGTGCGTCCGCGGCACTGACTGAGCGGCCCGGCGCCACGGCACCGCCACCCTGTCCGCGGTCAGGCTGTCATGAGTTGGGCACGCCGTCCGGGGCCGAGGTCAGGATCTGCCGCAGCCTGGGTACCACCGACGTGAGGTCGGGGTGCTCTTCAGCCAGCTGGTCGAGCTGGCCCGAGAAGTCTCGGCGCTCGTCGGGTCCCGCGTGCGCCGCGCAGTCGGCGATGGCCGCGGCGGCTTCAGCCGGGTCGCCCGTGAGCAGCGCCACGGTTGCGAGCCCGAAGTGAGCGTTCGGGTCGTCAGCGACGTGGCCGCTGTGCAGCCGGGCCAGGCCGAGCCGGGTCGTGAGGGGAGCGTCCTGCGTGAGTTCGGCTCGCAGTCGGTCACGGTCGCCCAGTAGTTCGTAGGCGGCGTTGAAACCGGCCGCGGCCGCGTAGGCGAGCAGGCCCCGGTGCAGCCGGATGCCCCGGTCGCCCGGGTGGTCGTCGCCGATCCGGTCGAGGGCGGCTGTGGTGGCTGGCTGGAGCAGCTCGTCAGCGTGAGCCTCGGCGAAGGCCTCCGACTCGGCCCAGGTAGGAGTGGAGATCCACCGGTTCAGCAAGCCAACGGTTTGCTCAGCGGCCTGCTGCTCATGGCGCGACGCGTAGGCCGCATCGATGCCGCGCTCGCGAGCCTGGAGAAGCAGCTCAAGGTGCTCGGGCAACGGGTCAGCGGCCGGATTGGCGTCGATGAGGTGCTCGATGGTGGCTTCGGACTGGTCGGTGAGCAGGGTGGCAGCGTGATTGCTCAGGTATGCCTGCGAGGTCGTCCAGTCCGGCGTGTTCACCCAGGCGATGACTCGTGCGGCCAGCTCATCGCCTGTCTCGGGGTGCTGGAGCCAGACCGGCAAAGCCCGGCCCGTCTGGCGCCACGCCTGGTCAAAGTCTGACTGGTGGTCTTGGCGCAGGCGGCGAAGCAGCACGCGTGCCTGGCCACGGCTGCTCAGGTCGTGCGCTTCGGCCAGCGCGTGGGTGGCCGAAGCCAGGTCGGGCACCGCGTCAGACAGCCGGTTCTGCGTAAGCCACCAGCGTCCGCGCACCAGCAGCAGCCTGCCCAGACCGCCCTCGAGGTGCGCGAAGTGACCGACGAGCTGGTCGATGAGCTGCTCGGCGTCAGCAGCTCGCCCGGCCTCGGCCAGCCAGTTCGCGTGGTTAGCCAGCGATGCCGCGAGGCCCGGCAGGTAGGCGGCGGGGCTGGCGCTGGCCAGCTGGCGGCGCAGGGTGACGGCCTCGTCGGAGATCACCAGCGCTTCATCCCGCCGTCCGGCCCCCGCTAGCCGGTCCGCGTGGTTGCTCAGCGCCGCGGCCAGGCCGGGCAGGTAAGCGGCGGTGCTGGCGGTGGCGAGCTCCCGGTACCCGGCGACGGCCTCGTCGGAGATCGCCAGCGCTTCGTCCCGCCGTCCAGCCCCCGCCAGCCGGTTGGCGTGGTTGCTCAGCGACTTCGCCAGGTCGGGCAGGTAAGCGGCGCGGTTGGCGCCGGCGAGCTGGCGGCGCAGGGTGACGGCCTCGTCGGAGACCGCCAGCGCTTCGTCCCGCCGTCCGGCCCCCGCCAGCCGGTTGGCGTGGTTGCTCAGCGACGCTGCCAGGTCCGGCAGGTAGAAGGCCCGGCTGGCAGCTGCCAGCTCCCGGCGCAGGGTGACGGCCTCGTCGGAGATCGCCAGCGCCTCATCCCGTCGCCCCGCCTCTGCCAGCCGGTTCGCGTGGTTGCTCAGCGACGAAGCCAAGCCGGGCAGGTAGGCCGCCCGGTTGGCGGCGGCGAGCTGGCGGCGCAGGGCTACGGCCTCTTCGGAGACCGCCAGCGCTTCGTCCCGCCGCCCGGCCCCGGCGAGCGAGGCGGCGTGGTTGCTCAGGGACATTGCCAGGTCGGGCACGTGGGTGGCGGGGCTGGCGGCGGCGAGCTGGCGGCGCAGGGTGACGGCCTCGTCGGAGACCGCCAGCGCTTCGTCCCGCCGCCCGGCCCCGGCGAGCGAGGCGGCGTGGTTGCT
>JASHPF010000246.1 GCA_030038295.1 Streptosporangiaceae bacterium | reverse complement strand
GCGGCGTCCTTGAGCCCGGCCCGGCCGGCCTTCTGGAAGGCCATGTCGGACGAGTCGACCGAGTGCGCCTTGCCGTCAAACAGGGTGACCTTGACGTCGACCATCGGGTAGCCGGCCAGCACGCCCAGCTCCATCTGGGCCTTGACGCCCTTCTCGACCGACGGAATGAACTGGCGAGGCACCACGCCGCCGACGATCTTGTCGACGAACTCGAAGCCGCCGCCCGAGCCGAGCGGCTCGACTTCGACGTGCACGATGCCGTACTCGCCGTGGCCGCCGGACTGCTTGACGTTGCGGCCGAGGCCCTGCGCCTTGCCGGCCACGGTCTCCCGGAGCGGCACTCGCAGGTCCACCGTCTCGACCGCGACCCCGTACCGGCTGGACAGCCGGTCGAGCGCCAGGTCGGAGTGTGCCTCGCCCATGGTCCACAGCACGAGCTGATGGGTCTCGGCGTTGTTCTCCAGGCGCAGAGTGGGATCCTCGGCAACCAGCCGGGCTAGCGCCTGCGACAGCTTGTCCTCGTCCGCCTTGGACTTGGCGGTGATCGCCACCGGCAGCAGCGGCTCGGGCATCGTCCACGGTTCCATGAGCAGCGGCTTGTCCTTGTCGGACAGCGTGTCGCCGGTCTCGGCGGTGATGAGCTTCGCGACGGCGCAGATGTCGCCGGCGGGGCAGCTCGCGACCGGCCGCTGCTGCTTGCCGAGCGGCGAGGTGATCGCGCCGACCCGCTCATCCTCGTCGTGGTCAGCGTGTCCGCTCGCCTCGCGGCCGTGCCCGGACACGTGCACGACAGCGTCGGGCCGGAGCGTGCCGGAGAAGACCCGGACCAGGCTGACCCGGCCGACGTACGGGTCGGACGTCGTCTTGATGACCTCGGCGAGCAGCGGTCCGTCCGGGTTGGTGCGGAGGCCGTTGACGGGCTTGCCGTCCGCGGTGGTGACGGCGGGCATGGGGTGCTCGGCGGGGGACGGGAATGCCTGCGTAATGACCTCGAGCAGTTCGGCCAGCCCGATGTGGTGCGGCGCGGAGCTAGCCAGCACCGGGTAGAAGCTGCCGCGTGCGACCGCGGTCTCCAGGTCCTCGATGAGGTCCTTGACGTCGAGCTCCGCACCGGACAGGTAGGAGTCCATCAGGGTCTCGTTTTCGCTCTCCTGGATGATCGCCTCGATCAGCGCGCCGCGCGCCTCCGCTACCCGGTCCTCCTCGGCGGCCGGGATGCCGGCGTCGGTCCTGGTGCCGCTCGAGTAGTCATAGAACCGCTGCGACAGCAGCCCGATCAGGCCCTGAACGCTGCCCTGCTCGCCGACGGGCAGGTAGAGCGGCGCGACCGACTCGCCGAACGCCTCGCGGCAGGCGGCGAGCGCTTCATCGAAGTCCGCGCGGTGGTGATCGATCTTGGTGATGACGACCGCTCGCGGCGTCCCGGCCGCGGCGCACTCGTCCCACAGCATCTTGGTGAGGCCGTCCACGCCGTCGGCGGCCGACACGGTGAACAGCGCCGCGTCGGCGGCCCGCAGCCCGGCCCGCAGGTCGCCGGTGAAGTCCGCGTACCCGGGTGTGTCCAGGAGGTTCACCTTGACGCCCTCGTGCGTGAAGGGAACCAGTGTCAGGTTGACCGAGCGCTGCTGCCGGATCTCGACCTCGTCGAAGTCACTGGCGGTGCTGCCGTCCTCGACCCGGCCCTCGCGCTGGATGGTGCCGGTCGCGAGGAGGAGGGCCTCCGCCAGCGTCGTCTTTCCTGCTCCTGAGTGGCCGACCAGCACGACGTTGCGCACACTTTCCGGCTGGCCGGCCGCTGATGTCCGGCCGGCGGCTCCCGCAGCGTGAGATTTGTCCGCCATTAGCATCGCCTCCTGAAGCGCCTGAGTGAGGTTCCTACCCGGTTCCGTCTTACTGTCGAAGTCGTGGCGTCCACTGCCGCACGCCCAGCCTTTACCTGCTCGTCGCCGACCACAAGCCCCTGACCGCAATGATTGCGGCAGGTGTTCACCGCGAGGTGCTGCCCATGCAGACCGCGAACCCACCGGAAACCTCAGCAAACCGGCCGGGTGGCCGGCCCCAGGTCGGCGCGCCTGGCGGGTCCGTAGCCGCCGCTCGTTCGCCGGGCCGGGCCCGCCGGGCCCGCCGCCGCCGACAGTAGGATCAAGCCGCCATGCTCAAAGTCCTGCGACCTGCGATCGCCCGCGTCCTGACACCGGTCGGCCAGGTCCTGGCCCGGACACCGATCACGCCGAACGCACTGACGATCATCGGCACGATCGGGATGTCCGCAGGCGCGCTGACGCTGTTCCCGACCGGCCATCTGTTCGCCGGCGTGATGGTGTGCACCGGTTTCGTGCTGGCCGACATGCTGGACGGCACGCTGGCCAGGATTAAGGGCACGACCGGCAGGTTCGGCGCGTTCCTCGACTCCACCATGGACCGGATCGCCGACGCGGCCGTATTCGTGGGCCTGGCTGCGTGGTTTGTGCTGCGCGGGCACGACAAGGTGCTCGCGGGCGTCGCTGTGTACTGCCTGGTCGCGGGCGCGCTGGTGTCTTACGCCAAGGCGCGCGCCGAGAGCGTGGGGCTGAAGTGCGACGTCGGGTTCGCCGAGCGGACCGAGCGGCTGCTGATCGCGCTGGTGGCGACCGGCCTCGCGGGGCTCGGCGTGCCTTACGTGTTGCCCATCGGGCTGTGGCTGCTCGCGGCCGCGAGCACCGTGACGTTCGGGCAGCGGGTGGTGGCGGCGCGGCGGTCGGCTGCCCGGCTCGAGGCCAAGTCGGCTGAGGCAGCCGACGGCACGCGGGCGCCCGGGCTCGATCGCGGCGCGAGCGGAGGAGTCGACGGCGGGGCGGCCGGGGGGCTTGATGGCGGCGCGGCCGGGGGCCTTGACGGCGGCGCGGCTGGGTCCGGCTCGCCCGCCCGCGCCGGGCGAGGCGCCTCTGCCGCACCCACTGGAGACCACCGGGATGCGGCGTCCGGAGGATAAGAGGATGCCGGGTCTGAAGGAGCGGCTCATCGACGTCGGCTACGGGGCGGGCTGG
>JASHPF010000245.1 GCA_030038295.1 Streptosporangiaceae bacterium | reverse complement strand
CGTGGGTCTGGCGAACGCCGGCAAGGTCAGCGGTACGACCATCACCCCCATCTCGGACGCGCTGAAAGCGCTCAACGCCGAGCGCAGCGGCGCGGTTCAGTACCTGGCCGCCCGCTCGAGCCAGGCAGGAACCGCATTCCGGCAGGACGAGACGGCAACCGATCGGGCGTTCCGGGTCGTCAAGACCGTCACCAATTCCGGGCCGGTCACGGCCAACGCGTCCCAGCTGGATAAGGCGGCCGCCGCCACGTTCGTCCGCGACGACAGCGGTGCGCTGCAGACCCTGCGCGCCGAGGTCGTCAGCGGGAGCATCTCCCGGACGGACGCCATCAACGGCTACAGCGCGATCATGTTCGACGGCCTCCGGGTCGCCGAGCAGTCGCTGCAGATGACCTTGGTGAGCCCGTCGCTGGCGACCACGGCGCGCGAAGAGGTGGACCTCTACGCGGCCATGATGCTCGCGCTCGAGGAGAACGACATCTACTCGGGCGACGTGCTGGCCGGGCAGCTGCCTACCTCAGATCAGACGGAATTCGCCCAGCTAGCGGGCCTTCGGCAGTACCTGGTTCAGGACGCGACGCCGCAGCTCGACGCCGAGGCGAGCGGCCTGCTGCGCCGGGAGGTGCCGAAAACCCTGTCGGCGGCCCTGACCAGGCAGGAAGACGCGATCATCGCCGCACCTGCGGGCACCCCCATCGCCGCCGCGGGCACCGCCAAGGCCGGCACCTCCAGCCCGCCAGTGCCGCTGAGCACATGGCAGGGCACGGTCGACACCTACGCCAGCCATCTGAACGTCGTGCTGACCAAGAGCCCGGACTGGATTCAGTCGCAGGTGACGTCCTCGGCACGCAGGTCCCTGACGATGCTCATCGTGGCAGCGAGCCTGGGCCTGCTGGCGGTCATCGCGTCGATCATCTTCTCGCTCCTCATGGGCCGCCGCCTGATGCGCAGGCTGAACGGCCTGCGCCAGGCGGCGCTGGAACTTGCGCACGAGCGGCTGCCCCGGGTCATGGCCAGGCTTCGGGACGGCGAGACGGTAGACGTCGACGCCGAGGCACCGCCCATCGAGGCCGGCCTGGACGAGATCGACCAGGTGCGGCAGGCGTTCAACACCGTCCACCGCACGGCGGTCGAGGCTGCCGTTGACGAGACGAACCTGCGTCGCGGCATCAACCAGGTCTTCCGCAACCTGGCCAGGCGCAGCCAGGGACTGCTGCACCGGCAGCTTGGCCTGCTCGACGCGATGGAGCGCAGGGCCGAGGAGCCCGACCAGCTCGAGGACCTGTTCCGCATCGACCACCTGACGACCCGCATGCGCCGGCACGCTGAGGGCCTGATCATCCTGTCCGGCGACACGCCAGCGCGGGGCTGGCGGCAGCCCGTCCCGCTGATCGACGTGCTGCGCGCCGCCGTCGCCGAGGTGGAGGACTACACCCGCATCAGGGTGCTGTGCCGCACCGGGGCGTCGGTCGCCGGTCACGCCGTGGCCGACGTCATCCACCTGCTGGCCGAGCTCGCCGAGAACGCCACGGTGTTCTCGCCGCCGAACACGCCGGTGCGGATGCAGGGCGACAGCGTGGGCCGGGGCTTCGCGATCGAGATCGAGGACCGCGGTCTCGGCATCTCAGCGGCGAGGCTCGAGGAGATCAACGCCAACCTGGCTACCCCGCCGCAGTTCGACCTGTCCGGTAGCGACCGCCTCGGCCTGTTCATCGCCGGCCAGCTCGCGCAGCGCCACGGCATCAAGGTCACCCTTCGGCCGTCCGTCTACGGCGGCACGACGGCGATCGTGCTCATCCCGACCGCGCTCGTCGTCGAAGAGCACGCGCTGCCCGCCGGCCAGGACGACAGGCCTCGACCCGAGCGGATCGGTGGCCGCCACGCCGCCCTGACGGCGATCCCGGCTGGCAACGGGCACCCGGGCGCCGGGAACGGCTATCCGAGCCCGGCTGGCTACCCTGGCCCGGCCAGCTACCCGAGCCCTAGCGGCGAGCCCGAGCGGAGCCTGAGCGGGGGTGGCTTCAGCTTCGGCCGGCTGACGCCGCAGGACGTCAGGCCCGAGGAGGACCGGACCGGCCCAGCGGAGCCGCTCCGGCTGGCCGCGCCGGTTGGCGATGGCGACGGCGAGGACGGCACTCCGACGACGACGGAGCTGGCCGAGCTGGGCCTGCCGGTACGGGTCCGCCAGGCCAGCCTGGCACCCCAGCTGAGGGACGCACCCCCTGCGGAGCCTGGCCTCGCCCGCGGCTTCAGCCTGCCGGGCCGGCGCCCGTCGGCGGCCGAGCCGCCCGCCGCAGCGCCCGCCGAATCGCCCAGCCCGGATGCCGGGATCGCGCCGGCCTCACCGGAGGCCGCGCGGGACATGGTGAGCGCCCTGCAGCGCGGCTGGCAGCTGGGCCGCGCCGAGGTCCAATTCGAGTCCATCGAAGCGGTCAGCGACGCCGACTCCGCCGAGCCGGACGACGCCGAGCCCGACGACGCCGAGTAGACCAGGTGCACAGCACAGGGGAGGATCAGATGAACGGTACCGGGGCACTGGACTGGCTGCTCGATGACCTAGTCGCGCGCGTGGCGCAGATCGAGAAGGCGGTCATCTTGTCCCGGGACGGGCTGGCCATCGGTTCGTCGGCAGGGCTGAGCCGGGAGGATTCCGAGCACCTGTCGGCCGTCGCCGCCGGCTTTCAGAGCCTCGCGAGGGGCGTCGGCCAGCACTTCAACTGCGGGCTGCCCAGACAGACGATAGTCGAGATGGAATCGGCCTTCCTGTTCGTCACGGCGGCCGGCGAGGGCAGCTGCCTGGCGGTGCTCGCGGCGGCCGACGCGGACGCCGCGGGCCAGATTGCCTACGAGATGGCCGTGCTGGTACGGCGGGTAGGCGAGCACATGGCGGTGGGACCGAGACCGCCCGCGAGCGCTGCCGAGGCGGTGTGACCGAACATGCGCGGCGATCAGTGGCTAGACCGAAGCGCCGGTCCGGTCGTCCGCCCCTACGCGCTGACCGGTGGCCGCACCCGGCCAACCGGCGAAACCATCGACCTGCTCGCGCTCGTCAGCTCGACCGGCGCGACCGTCGACGAGCTACTGCTGGAACCTGAGTACGTCGCCGTGATACGCCAGTGCCGACAGCCCAAGCCGGTTGCCGACTTGGCGTCTGACCTGGACTTGCCCCTTGGCGTGGTGCGGATCCTCCTCTCCGACATGCGCGAACACGGGCTGGTCATGATCCGTCAGCCAGCACGGAACAGACTGACCGACCCGAAACTGCTCAAGGATGTCGCTGATGCCCTACGCAAACTCTGACCAAGACGCCGTGGCCGACGGGCCGGTATCGATCAAGATCCTGGTCGCCGGCGGCTTCGGCGCGGGCAAGACCACGCTGGTCTCGTCGGTCAGCGAGATCAAGCCGCTGCGCACCGAGGAAGCGCTCAGCGAACCCAGCGTCCTGGTCGACACGCTGGACGGCGTCGAGGACAAGACGACCACCACGGTCGCGATGGACTTCGGCCGCATCACCGTGCGGGACGACCTCGTCGTCTACCTGTTCGGCACGCCGGGCCAGCACCGGTTCTGGTTCATGTGGGACGAGCTGGCGCTGGGCGCGCTCGGCGCCGTGGTCATGGCCGATACCCGCCGGCTGGCCGACAGCTTCCCTTCTGTCGACTACTTCGAGCGCCGTGGGCTGCCCTTCGTCGTGGCGGTGAACTGCTTCGACGGCGCTAAGCGCTATCACGCGGAGACCGTCAGGGCCGCCCTCGACCTCACCCAGGGCGTACCGGTCGTGCTGTGCGACGCCCGGCAGCGCACCTCCTCCCGTGATGTGCTCGTCACGCTCGTGGAGTACGCGATCAGGCTGATCAGCGACAGCGAGGTCATGACCCCTGGCTAGCGGCCCGTGCGTCGCGCCAGATGATCGCCAGGGCGCAGTCGTCGGAATTCGGCCCTCCGCCCTGCATGGTCTGCACGAGCCGCGCGGCCCCGGTGTCGAAGCCGCTGGTAATCAGCTGGTCGGCGGCGCCGAGCAGCCTGTCGATGCCCGCGTCGATGTCCCGGCCGGGCCCCTCGACGAGGCCGTCGGTGTAGAGCATGAGCGCGTCGCCGAACCGCAGGAGGCCGCGCTGCGGCCTGCTGCGCAGCTCGGGCACCACGCCGAGGACGATTCCCCTGGCGCGGGTGAGCTGCCACCGTCCGCTGCCGCTCTCGAACTGCGCCGCGGGCGGGTGACCGGCCGAGGAGATGAGGTAGTCGCCGGTGACGAGGTCGAGGGTCAGGTGCACGGCGGTGACGAAGCCCTCCGGCGGCCCGCCTCGCTGCAGGTAGGCGTTGCAGGCGGGCAGGTACTCCGAGTGCGGCACCGAGCCGAGCAGCCCGCCGAAGGCGCCCGAGAGCAGCAGGGCCCGCGTTCCCGCGTCGATGCCCTTTCCGGAGACGTCCACGAGCGCCACGTCCAGAACCTTGCCGTCGCAGGCGGACACGAGGAAGTCACCGCCGAACGACGAGCCGCCGGCCGGGCGCAGCACCGAGATCGCGCGCCAGCCGTCGGGCAATTCGGGCATTCTGCTCTGGGCGCGCAGTCTGTCTCGTAGTTCGACCAGCATCCGATCGCCGCGCAGGCCGAGGATCCCCAGCTTGGCCCTGGTCCGCGCCAGCACGTCGGCGAACAGCGCGGTGACCACGATGGCCGCGATGATGCCGAGCCCGGCACGCTTGCCGTTGACCCAGTCGATAGCCAGCATGACCGCGACGAAGCAGAACAACACCCGCAGCGCGCGCGGCCAGAGCAGCAACCCGCCGGCCAGTACCGGCAGGATCATCACCCCAGGGGACAGCCAGTCCGCCGAGGTCTTCAGCGCCCCGATGCCGATCGCGACCGTCAGCAGGGCCAGCGCAAGCGCCGTCCGCCGGTTCTTCGTGACGAACTGGCGGCGCATCCTGGCGCGCTGGCGCTCCGCGGCCGACGTGACCGCGGACCACAACTGGCGGCCGACCTTCACAACCATTGTGCCGCACTGTACCGGTCCAGGCCCGGTGGCGGAAAACGCCATCGCCCGCGTCACCGGCACGCGGTAACGTGACCGCAATGCCAGGAATGAAGATCTCGCTGGACGCTGCCATGCGGGCCAGAGACGTGTCGCAGCCCACGGCCGGGGACGAGGCCGCCGCGGAAAGGCTCGCCGAGCCGACTTTCCGCGCGCAGCAGGCTGGCCGCGGCCGCGCGCCCGAGGTCCCGGGCGGCGGCACCGACGGGACCCGACGGGTCAGCCGGACCAGGCCAACGCGGCCACCGCGGCCGCCCCGCGACGGGGCGCCCGGCTAGCCCTGGGGTTCGACCGGCAGCTCCCCGGTCCGCTCATAGGCGGCGATCATCTCGAGTCGCCGCGCGTGCCGCGGCGCGCCGGAGAACGGCGTCTCCACGAAGACCTTCGCAAACCCCACGGCGTCCTCGATCGAGTACTCCCGTGCGCCGAGGCTGAGCACGTTGGCGTCGTTGTGCTGGCGCGCGAGCCGTGCCGTTTCCGCGCTCCACGCCAGCGCGGCGCGGACGCCGCGAACCTTGTTGGAGGCGATCTGCTCGCCGTTGCCCGACCCGCCGATCACGATTCCCAGGCTGCCCGGATCGGCGACGGCGGAGGTGGCCGCCCGCATGACATAGACCGGATAGTCGTCGTCTGGCTGATAGCTCGCCGGCCCGCAGTCAACAGGCTCGTGACCGGCCTCGATCAGCCACTGCACGAGCCGCCCCTTGAGCTCGAACCCCGCGTGATCAGATCCCAGGTATACGCGCACAGCGCAAGTCTGGCACG
>JASHPF010000244.1 GCA_030038295.1 Streptosporangiaceae bacterium | reverse complement strand
ACCGTGGTGCCGATGTCCGAGGCGATCGAGCTGATCGCCACGTTCATGTTCGTCGCCGCGTAACTGGCGATGAACTGCGCCAGCGCGAGCGGCAGGATCAGCGACCCAGACGACGCTGCAGGTCGAGCCTTCGCGCCAGCAGTAGCCTCCATCTCGCTAAAGTGCCCGGTCATGCATGGTCAGGCACCATGCTGGTGGAGCAATTTTCGGCCGTTGCCCTCGCTGGCGCATCGTTTCCAGGCTCACGACCAGGCCGCTCGCCGAGCTTGTCCAGCGCGGATGCCCCCCGGTCGGCTGCGCCCAGGACATGCTCGGTGGCGGGCGATCGGACTTGTCTCACCCCTTTTTTGCACTGTCGCGGGAGAGTCTTGAATGTGAGCGCAGTGGCGATAGCAGGCAGCGCGCGGGCCTAACGGGCCACACTGCTCGCGCGCCACCCGACGACCTTCCCCATGGGTTGCCTCGCTCAGCTAGGGCGTGCCTGTCGAAGCAGCCGCCGGGCGTCTTCCGGAGGTGCTGCGCTGACTGCTTCGACCGTCTGGTGACTTGGAACGCCCAGCGACGCGCGAAGGGCATAGTCCCCGGATGGGAAGCCGGCCCGGGCGCGACGCCTTCCTATGCTGGCGCCCCTGAACTGAGCAGTCGGCCCCCGGCCAAGTCTGCTTGCCAAGGCCGGGGCTCTGCCCAGCAGTTGCACGCGGCGCGGGCAGGATCACCCAATCTGGGTGGTGATGACGTCCCACTGGACCGGGCCGTCGCCTCCTTCCATCGGCCATCCCGCAGCCACCACGAGCCTCGTTTCCCTGACCGCCAGATGCACCGGCTACACAGACCACGATGGATTGGCGGCTACGAGGCGGACAGGGAACACTAAGAGCCGAGCGGCAAGATCCGGGTGGCCCGGCCGGGCAGGACAGGGGCAAGCCAATGACCCAGAGCATCCCGCCAGACGCGACCGACCGGGCACAGGCGCTGTTCGGCGACCTCATCGACGGGCGCTGGGAGGAAGCACGCCGGGAATTCGACGTGAGGCTGAACGGTCACGCGGTAGACCGGCTTGCGAGCGGGTGGAGGGATATGGCGGACTCCGCGGGCGGCTTCAAGCGCACTGGCGCCCCTGTCGCCCGGCAGTCCGGCGACTACACCGTGGTGGATGTCCCCCTGACTGCCGGGCATGGTGAAGCAATCGGCAAGGTGGTCATCAATACTGACGGCAAGGTCGCTGGCCTGGCGCTGGAATATCCCCGCCGCCATCGGCTGGACCCTAGGCGCGTCCGCGCCCTGTTCCTCGGGAACCCTGAGATGCTCGGGCTCAGGCGCACTCGCCCTAGCCGTGCTGACCATGGCCCAAAACGACCAGAGTTAGGGTCCTAGCCGGGCTAGATCCGGGAACGGCCCTGAATGGTGACGTGCTTCCCTGCTTCTTGACGGCGGTCCGCTGCCTACCAGGCTGCCTGGTTCGCGGTTGTACCATCTGCCGCGGCGCAATGAAGGCCTCCGAGGCAGTCAGGACACGGACGCCAGAATCCTTGCAGGGGTGTATACCGGACACGAGACCGGGATCGCCAGATGATCTCCATCTGCATCTGGATAGTCAGAAGCTGCCGAACGCGGGCCGCGCAGCCAGACCTAGGGAACCCCCGTGAACGCTGACCAGGTGACCGAGTTGCTTGAGCGCCTAGTTGCGGTCGATTCGGTCAACCCGTCCCTGACCGTCGGTGGCGCCGGCGAGGCTGAGGCCGCCGCCCTTGTCGCCTCGTGGGCGAGTGACGTCGGCCTGGAGGTCGATGTCATCGAGCAGGCTGCGGGGCGCCCCAGCGTGATCGTGCGGACGGGCAAGTCCGGCGACGGCGCGACGTTGCTGCTGTGCGGGCATCTGGACACCGTTGGCGTGGCCGGGATGAGCGCCCCCCTGGCACGCAGGGTGGAAGGGGACCGCCTGTACGGCCGCGGTAGCTACGACATGAAGGCCGGTCTGGCAGCCGCACTGATCGCCTGCCGTGAGGCTGCTGACGCGGGAATCACCGGGGAGGTCATCGTCGCCGCGGTGGCCGATGAAGAACACGCCAGCATGGGCGTGCAGCAGGTCCTTGCGCGGATCACTGCCGACGCCGCCATCGTCACCGAGCCCACCGAACTCGCCGTCGCCACTGCTCATAAGGGGTTTGTCTGGACCGAGATCTGCGTGCAGGGCAAAGCGGCACACGGATCCCGCCCGCATCTAGGGGTGGACGCGATAGTGAAAACCGGCCCCCTGCTGGTGGCCCTGGAGCAGATGAACCAGCGGTTGCGCGCCCGCCAGCACCCGCTGCTCGGACCCGGTAGCATTCACGCCTCGCTGATCAGCGGCGGCCGCGATGGGTCCACCATCCCCGATCGCTGCCTGCTGACCACGGAGCGGCGCACACTGCCCGGAGAGACTCTCACTGGCGTCGAGGCCGACATCGATGCCCTCATCGCCGACTGCCGCGCCAGCGACCCTGAGTTCGTCGCCCATGCCCGCACGATCCTTGCCCGCGACCCGTTCGAGATCGACCCGGCACACCCCCTGGTCGCCACCATCGCCGAGGCGGCAACCGAAGTGCTCGGCCGGCCGGCCGAGCAGGGTGGCGTCAGCTTCTGGGCAGACTCCGCGTTCATCGCCGCCGCCGGTATCCCCACCGTTCTGTTCGGGCCCTGCGGCGATGGTGCACACGCTGATATCGAGTGGGTCAGCCTCTCCAGCGCCACAGCCTGTGCTCGCGTCCTCACTGCGGCCGCGATCCGGTACTGCCGCTGAGCCCGATCTGTTACCGCGCCTTCACGTGGACACGGTGCTGCGAACGTGCGTCACCACCGTTTCTCTGCCCTCGTCATCCGCGTCGCCAACGGTCCGGGCTTCGCCGCCGACCCTGTCGACGACGCGACCTACACCAGCCGGCTCGCCCGGACGAGCTCCTCCTACGTCCTTACCGGCGCCAGTCGCTAGCGAAACGAGGCTACGTGGGATTCGGTCAAGCGGGTGTGCGGAGATGCAAGTCGAGACGCAGGTCTACCTTTGTTGTGCGCAGTGACCGGGTAAGCCCGAGCCAGAAGGCGGACAGGATCGGCCTGGCGCCGTCCTCCCCGTACAGAAGGCCTTCAAGGGAGCACCGGCCTAGAGCTGACGGATGACCTGGCGGCGCTGCTGGCTCTCATGGCCTCGGGAGCTTCCGAGACTTTGATCACATGAACACCAACAGCTGGAAGCAGGCCCGATGATCGACCACGTATACATTTCAGTAACCAATATCGAGAATTCGCTTGCCTTCTACTCGGAAGCCTTGAGACCACTCGGCTGGCACGAGTGCGGCAGCTACAACTCCGCATCCGGTCCTGAAGGGGTGCCGGACCTGTTCGGACTCTGTGACGACATCTACGGCACTGGCAAGGGAGTCGGATCGAGCATCTGGCTCCGGCAGCGCCAGCTGGGTGAGACAGGCCTCTACCTCGGCATCGTCTGCGAGAGTAACCAGGCTGTCGCTGCGGCATACGCAGCTGCGATCAAGGCAGGCGGTATCGACGAGGGCGAGCCAGCCGAGCGTACGTACTTCGCCCCCGGCTATTACGCCGCCAACGTTGCCGACTTCGATGGCAATCGACTGGAGTTCGTCCACAAGGCGTGGAATCCCTAGCGGCCCTCTTAGCGCTCTAGCGCTTGCGCTTGTCTGCCGTGCCCCGCGTACACCGGTTCGCGTCTCAGCCGAGTCGCCGCCCGGGCATTGGCGTTCTGGACGGGAGCCTAAGCGTGCCAGCCGCGCAGCAAGCGCTCCGCGCGGCCGCCGCCGCGACGGGGAACCAGGCGCACCTGGCGAATCGATCGCCAGGTCTTGCCGGTGAGCAGAAACTCCCGTGGGGTGGCCGTCGCCGCGATGCCGTTCATGATCGCCTGTGGGTCACGCCCGTGCCGCTCGGCCGCCGCTCCGGCGTCCACGATGTCGGTTACCTCCCCGGACGTGAGGTCGATCCCGGCCAGGCAGTCGGTCCCGGCGACGTTGGCCCAGACTAGGCCGTCGGCCCAGGTGAGATCATTGAGCCACTGGACCCTTGCCCCCTGACAACGCACGTGCACGATCCCACGTTGCTCAAGTGTGTCCGGATCCCTGCGCACGAGCTCGTCGGTGCCGTTGCTGGTCACAACCTCGGGAGTGGTCGGTTCGCCGGAAGGTCCCAGGGCGGCGACGGCGCAGATGCCCCATCCCTCGCGGTTGAAGCGAACCTTGTCCCGCAGCGTCAGAGAAACGGCGTCCCACCGGAACGCGACTAGCTCCTTCCAGGTGAGCTGCCAGATGCTGTCCCCGACTCGGCAGATGCCCTCCGCGAAGAACTCGGGTGGCAGCTTCACCCGCGCATCCAGCGTTCCGCCTCCGTCCCCTCGGGTACCGGATCTCCTGCCGGACTTGTCATCAGCGAGTGCGTACCGCCGCAACTCAGACTGCCGGTAGTTCCCCACGGACTCCCAGACGGTTCCACCTTCGCTGAGCAGCCCCTGCGTAAACCCCCGCCCAGGGTGAGCCACCCGTCGTATCACCTGCACCCCGTAGGTCCGCACCATGCCCTGATTATCGGGTGAAGTCAGGGTCGCCTCGCGCTGCCAGACCTTCAGCTTCCGGCTGAACGGGCGAGGGGCGTTACCCGGCGAACGACACCAGGCTCCAGGTGGATCCCCCGTCCCTGGTGATCCACAGAGCGCCGTCGGTGGCGAGAGCTACGCCTTGCTGGTCGGTTTCGAACCCGACGAGCGAGAACCCGCCCGGCGGCCCGGCCAGGGCGACCGTCCAGGCTCCCCCGGAAGAGACCAGGATGTTGTCGTTCCACGAGAAGAACTCGCCGGTAATCGCCGTCACGCCGGTCGACCAGACCGGCGGTGCGGTTATGGCGGTCCAGCTCGACCCCTCGTCCGTGGAGACATACGCCAGGTCGTACTCGGACGACTGACCCTGGACGTCGCAGACGAGCACCAGGCTGCCGTCGGTGGAAGCACCCAGCGCGACTTGCGGCACCGGCTGCGAGGTGGGACACGGAACGGCCTGGTGCAGGCCGGGGAGGGTCCCGGTGTACACCTCGACCGAGGGCGGAACGGGTCCGGCGCCCTCCTGGCCGACTACGTAGGCGGTCGGCCCGTGTACGACCAGGGTGGCGCTGCGGTCAGGGGTGAAGCCGAGATTCGTCCAGGCAGTGCTGCCGACCGGGGCGCGCCAGACGTCCGGGTAGGGCATTGGGCCGGCGATGGCCCAGACCCAGCCGGACGCGGTCTCCAGCCAGATCACGTCGCCGAGCTGGCCGGGCTGCCAGCTCGCCGCGCCGTTCGTCGTGAGCCATAGTGCGCCGTCGTTGCTCCATGCGTAGCCGTCTGAGGAGTTGGCGAAGCGCAGGTGGGTCACCCCGGCCGGGGGTGCTGGAAGCGCTGTCCAGCTCAGCGCCCCGTCGTCGGTCGTAAGCAGCTGGCCGGAGCCGAGGGCCCAGCCGAGCTGCGTCGAGACGAAGCTGACATCGCTGACCGCGAAGCTAGGGCGGATCGAAACCGATGGGCTAGAGCTGGGCGTCGAGGTCGGCGAGGTGGGGTGGGTCGGCGGGCTTGAGATGCCACAGGCCGTCACGAAGGCCAGGGCCAGCAGGGCGGCACCCGAGGCACCGGCGCGTACGGTGTTCATGGTTCTAGGACGCTGCAGCGCACATTGGCGTTGGACGGACGGATGGGTTCCCCGCCGGCCTCTGCCAGACCTAACCGGGAGCCGTCCAAGCCCACTCAGACCAAAGAGATCGAGCATTCGCCGCGCCACGACCCAACTTCCTTTCCCAGAGCCGCGGGCCACGCGCCTTGAGCACGGTAACGGCCTCTAGCGCATAACTAGAAAGTCGCCCAATGCGAACACTTCGCGCCAGGGCTGAACGTCCCGAAAACCGCCATCCCGGCCGGGCACGACTGCGCGGTCATCGGCCGACCTCGTGGCGTTGGCCCCTCAGTATGGCCCAGGGAACCGTTCGGCCAAGCCGGATGGCATTTCGCTGTGCTAACTCGCGAGACGCGCCTCGCCATACACCAGGTCGATGCCGTCCCGGCGAATCTCGCACGCCCAGCCCAGCTCCAGAAGCCTGGCCCGGAACGCCTCGGGGTCTATAAAGTTCTTCACCACACGGAACGCCCTGCCATCGTTTAGTCGCCGCTCGACGATCTCGTCCATGCCCGGAACATAGGCTTCCTTCTCGCGGACATCGATGGGCTCATCGACGAACAGCACCCGCCCACCTTCGGCCAGTGGACGCCGCAGCATCTGCCAGAACTGCTCGAGTCGGCTCATCGGCACATGAGAAAGCCAGGCCGCGAAGAAGATCACGTCGAACCTGTGCTCCGTTGTCCACGAGAACACGTCGGCAACCTCGAACCTGACGTTTCCCGACCTGACCCGGCCACGAGCGGTAGCTACCATTTCGGGCGCCGCGTCGATGGCCACCACCGTGTCAGCCCAGCCCGCCAGCGCCTCCGTCCACAAGCCGGTCCCGCAAGCCATCTCCAGCACGCGTCCCGCCGGTCGCATGATCGCGACCAGCCGCGCGATGCGTGCACGAAACGCCGCCACGTCGCCGTACGCCGTGACGTCGTACTCGCCAGCCCGGCACCGGTAATAGTCGACCTGATCAGCCAGGATCTCGTGGGTCACCTAGGCATCGTTACACGGTGATCAACAGCTCACCGAGCTTCCACGGCGCCGAAGCCGCTGCCGAGATCGTGCGCGGGCCACCCTCGGATTCGAGTGGCTGCCTCAGACTCGGCCAGGGAGGCGCGTCGTCACCTCCTGGACTAGCCACGCGTTGCCGTCAGGATCGTTAAACGAAAAGAACGACCCGTAGCTGGTGTGCTCCGGATCGGGGCCGCTCAGCCGGGCATCGGGCGGAAACGGCGCGCCATGCCACATATCGGTGGCGTCGATGCCGCGGTCGACGATCTCGTCATGGGCCGCCGCGATATCGGTGACGGTCAGCGTGCCCTCGGCGGAGCCGGGCGCGGCCGCAATGATGCCCTTGCCGAAGCTGACCGAGCAGCCGGAGCCCGGCGGTGTGAACTGAACGATTCGAACGTCGTTTCCCGCGGCGGTGTCGTCATCGAGCCGCCAGCCCAGGCCCTGGTAGAACTGCTTGGCCTGGTCGACATCGGATACGGGAATGACGTCGACCTCGAGGTGCATGTCGACCGCGTGATTACTCCGTGCTTCGCTCGAGCTCATCGTCGCCTCCCGGAGTGCTTGCCCGCTGAAAAGCCGGTGAGTTCGTCGGCCGCGGCATCGACACCGCGCTCTGGAACGTCCGGCGCATCCTGCCAGCGGCTCGTCGAGTCTTCGTCCGATCACTGGCCCAGCCAACGACGGGTGGGTCCGGTTTACCCGCTAGATCCTTAACTGTCTCGGAACTCCTCGCTGGGTAGCGCGGCGGGGTCAGCCAGGGATCACAGGAACCGCGGTCGGGCCGTCTTCCACGCTCGCCGCTGCAAGCCCTCGGTTCCTCACCCACCGCGGGTGATTCAGTCACAGCCAGCCTTCCAGCACCGAATACCTCAGCCTGGAAGATCTGCTGGATCTAGCGAAGGCGCTGGCGGCCGCGCTCATGCACTCGCTCAGCTAGTCAGGGTGGGCTTGACGGGCTGATGTTCGCGAGGCTGGTCACGGGTCCCCGGCGGCCTTGCTTCGGCCGGCTCTGCGTGGTCCGGCCCGGATTCCCCCGCCACCGGCTGTATCAGCCCGCGGGCGTGGAGCCAGTCCAGCAGTTCCGCTTGGACCTCCGACTCGGGGCGGTCGGTGCTCAGCTCTAGCAGGATGCCGCGGCTCCGGTAGTACTCGACGAGCGGCGCGGTTTCGCTGGCGAAGACGGCGAGCCGGTGGCGGATCACGGCGAGCGTGTCATCCTCCCGGCCCTCCCGCTGTGCCCGGTCGAGCAGCCGGTTGACCAGCTCTTCCTCGGGCGCGGTCAGGTAGATCACGGCCTGGCTGGTCAGGGAAAACTCGCTGCCCCATTCGGCCGCGCGCAACGCCTGCGGCATCGTACGGGGGAACCCGTCCAGCACGTAACCGCCGGTGTCGCGAGCCGCAGCGATCACGGCCGGCATGAGGATGCGGAAGATCAGGTCATCCGGGACCAGGTCGCCGCGCGCGGTGTACGCCGCGACCCGCCGTCCCAGCTTGGACCCACTCGCGACCTCGGCCCGCAGCAGGTCGCCGGAGGAGATGTGCGCGGCCCCGGTCTGCTGCGTCAGCCACCTGCTGTGCGTGCCCTTACCACCGCCCGGCGGTGACAGCATGATCACTCGCACCATGACGACGGCGCCACCTCCAGCCCATGCAATTTCGTGTGTCCAGTATTCCTCGTCCCTCTCGCTGACTGCTCGAAAGGTGAGAAAGTCCCTACACGAGCCGCAGAAGCCCACGTTCCAGCACAAGCGGCACGAATAGCTCACGATAGCCGTGTTCGTCGAACAGCACCGTGATGTGGTCGCCGTCGTAGCGCTGCACCGCGCCCTCGCCCCAGCGCTCGCTCACGACGCGAGCGCCGACGGCGAACGGGACGGCAGCGGGCGGGGACTCAGCGTGCGCAAGGTCGTTGTCGCAGTTCCCGCAGGGGCCGGGGTAATCCTGCCCGAAGTAGGACAGCAGGAACGAACGCCGGCACCCGGGGTGCTCGGCGTAGCGGCGCATCATCGTCAGCCGCGTGCGTTCCACCTCGTCCTCGCGTTGCGTCTCCGCCTGCGACGCAGCGAGCACCGACGCGACGCTCATCGCCCCGGTCCAGCGGATCGCGCCGTCGGCCTGCCACGCCGCCGCGCCGAGGTCGGCCAGGCGGACAAGCGCGGCCGTCTGCTGTCGCGCGCCGGTCTCGACCCGCTCACCGGCCGCGAGCGCGGCCGCGGCCCGCGCCACCGCCGCGTCGGGGACGCCGCGTGCGGACAGATGACGCGCCGTCTCGAAGTCCTCGTAGCGGTAGAGCAGCCGCGCGTGCGATGGCTTGTCGTCCCGGCCGGCCCGCCCGAATTCCTGGTAGTACGCATCAAGGGAGGGCGGCGGGTCGAAGTGCGTCACCCAGCGCACGTCCGGTTTGTCGATCCCCATGCCGAACGCGACCGTGGCCGCGATGATGCGGACCGAGCCGTCAACGAACGCGGTCATCGCCTCGTGCCGGTCGCGTGCGGAAAGCCCCGCGTGGTAGAGCGTCACCCGCTCGCCTGCCGAGGCGAGCGTGTCGTGTGCCGCTTGGGCGCTGGCGTGCGTCGCCGCGTAGACGATCCCGGGCCCGGCCAGCTCGGCCGCCGCGCGGACAAGCTCCTGCTGCTTATCGGACTCGGTGCGGGCGCGGTGCACCGACAGCCGGATGTGCGGCCGGTCGAAGTCACCGATCACGACAGCGGGATCGCGCAGGCCGAGCCGCCGCACGATCTCGGACCGCACCGGCGGCGCCGCAGTCGCGGTCAGCGCCAGGCGGACCGGTGCGCCGGTCGCTTCGGCCTGCGCTCCGAGCAGCATGTAATCGGGGCGGAAGTCGTGGCCCCACTGGCTGATCAGGTGCGCTTCGTCGACGGCGAACAGCCCAGGTCCCGCCCGCCGTAGGGTCTGGCGGGTCTGCTCGTTTGCCAGCTGCTCGGGCGAGAGGAAGACAAACGTGCTGGCGTCGCACGAGGCCAGCAGCGCCGCCGCGTGCGCGCCGGCCGACTGCTGGGAGTTCAGGACGACGGCCCGAAGGCCGGCCGCGTTCAGGTGGGCTAGCTGATCGTCCTGCAGCGCGATAAGCGGCGAGACGACGACCGTCGGCCCTCCGCGCAGCATCCCCGCCAGTTCGTAGATCGCCGACTTCCCGCCGCCGGTCGGCAGCACCGCCAGCGCGTCGCGGCCACCGGCCAGCGCCCGGACCGCGGGTTCCTGTCCGGGACGCAACCGCTCGAAGCCGAGACGCTCCCGGGCAAGCTCTTCGATCACCGCGCTCCCGGACCGGTCACGGGCCATCCTGCGAAGGTAACACGGGCCCGACCATGCAGCGGCCCGGGATCGTCGTGGATAGCCGATCTGACGATGTGCGGTGCAGCCGGGACGGGCAGGCTCGTCGTGCGAGTGCCCGCAAACGAAAGGTGCCCCGTGCCCGAGCAACCTTTGCCAACCATCAGGACTGCGATGGTGACGGGTGGGACCGGCGGCATGGGCCGGGCCATAGCGGCCACGCTGGCCGCCGACGGGTTCGATGTCGCGGTGGCGTATACCGGCAATATCGACTTGGCTGACGCTACGGTCAAGGAGATCGCGGGCCGCGGGCGGCGGGGCGCGGCGTTCGCGGCCGACGTCGCCGACGTCGACGCGATGTCAGCCGTGTTCGATGCGGTCGAGGAGCGCTTCGGGCATCTCGACGTCGTTGTCCATACCGCCGGGATTAACCGTCCGGCCGCCCTGGTGGACCTTGACCTGGCGGACCTCGACGAGATTCACCGGGTCAACGTGCGGGGCACGTTCGTCGT
>JASHPF010000034.1 GCA_030038295.1 Streptosporangiaceae bacterium | reverse complement strand
AGCGCATCGCGCGATAGGCCGCGACGCCGGGGAACGCCGCGGTCGCGGCGGCGACGGTGGTAGCCCGGCCGGCTGCCGCAGCGCGGGCCAGCTCGCCCTCCGCCCGGTCCTGCGAGCCCACCATGCCGTAGCCGACTGCCGAGAAAAGATGCTGGAACGGCTTGCGGTAGATGAACGCCGCGACGGTCACCAGCGCGATCATCAGGATCTTGAGCGCCCACGGCAGAACGGCGTCGCTGGTGCCCATGATCAGCGCGTAGCAGTACAGCAGCAGGCTCAGCACCAGCGCGACCGCCGCCTGCTTGAGCAGCACGCCGACAAGCAGTTCGACCCAGCGCAGCGCCACGACCCGGCCGAAGCCGGGATGCGCGCCGATCAGCAGGAAGAACGGCCCGACGATCAGCAGCAACAGGAAGCTCAGCTTGAGCAGGATGAGCGTGACGGAGATGAGCAACACCAGGATGCCGGCCACCAGCGCGGCAAACAGCGCCGCGAACGCGACCTCAAGCCGCGTCGTCCAGTCCTTGCCCTGGAACAGCGGATAGATAGCCGGGTCGCTGGTCGCCAGGCTGCTGGCGATCCCGGCGTACGCGGCCTGCTTGGCCTGGATCAGCGCGGGCGTGGCCTGCTCGTCGACGGCGATGGCCTGAGCCCAGAGCAGTGATCGCCCGTACGTATTCACCACTGTCGGCTTGGCGGCGCCGGTCGTGTACTCCGACGTGCCGAACTCGCCGACGAGCCACGGCTTGCACACCAGCACGCTCCACAGCTCGTCTGCGTTCTGGTCGACGACCGTGCTGCCCGAGGTGTAGCTGTAGACGACTGCCTGCACCTGAGGGTCGCTCTTCCCGATGGGCAAGCAGCTGCTCGGACCAGGACTTGGCAGCTTGGCGAACGCCGCATTCAGTGCCTGCGAGATGCCGTCGGACAGGCCCCCGCCAAGCCCGGTCACATCGCCGGGCGCGCCGATCAGGAAGATGGCGGCCGCGCAGGCGGCGACCATCCACACCGTGCCCTCGATGGTGCGGGTGGCGCGCTTGCGGATCAGACCCTGCCAGGCCAGCCAGATCGCCGCGAGGATCACGACGATGGACAGGTACGGGAAGTAGATAGCCCGACCCAGGCTCGTGATCAGGTCATCGGTGACGCGCTGCAGCCAGCTGACGATGCCATCACCGGCCGCTGCCTGGTAGACGGTGATGGTGACGCGGTCGATGGACTTTGCCGCGTCGAACACCATGCCGGCGACATTGTTGCCGATGAGCGACGTCATGTCGGAGCACTGCAGGTTGACGGCAGCCCAGTAGGTCCCGGCCACGCCGTACTCGTCGTAGAGCGTGGCCAGCGGCTTCCCCGAAGCGGGTGGCGCCACCATGGCGTCGATGCCGGAGTTCGCCGGCTCCGGGTCAGGCAGCGACGGCTGGCACACGTTGTTGAGCTCGCCAACCAGCCCTGAGCTGCCGATCGAGCAGAATCCGAGCAGGCCGCCGATGTCCCCGATGCCGGGCACCGAGCACAGCCCGCCGCTGGTGGTCGTCGCGGCGGTCTCGGCGATCTCGGCGGACGGCGGCCTCGAACCCGGTCCGGTCGCCGAGGTCGCCAGGTGCGTCACCGCCGCTGTCGTGACGGCGGCGGTCGCCGATGGCGCGGGCACGCTGCGGGCCGGATCCAGGCGGCCCGCTCCGCCCGGCAGCAGGCCGACGACTGCCAGCGCGGCCAGCACGGCGGCCAGCCTGAGCGGGCGGCTCGATCTGGGCATCCGGGGGGTCTCCAGTGGGTTGCGTACGCGGCGCGCCCGGGTCAGCCGGCTCCGGGCTGACTCGCCGCGTCGGGCGGCTGCTCCGGCGCGTCGGGCGAGCTGCCCGGCTCGTCGGACCGATGACCCGCGGGCGTCTCCCCCACGCGCGCGCGAGTCGGGTTGGTGTCCAGGCAGCGGCGTAGCTCGTCCGAGATCAGATCGACCGCGATCCGGCCCGCTCGGCCGTCCAGGTCCCGGAAGATGCACTCGCCGTTGCCGAGCGCGCGCAGGGCGGCCTTGTGCTCGGCCGACGGCTCGAGTCCGAGCAGCGACAGGACGCTCGTGACCTCGGTCTGCTCGGACGAGCGGAACGCGAACACGCTCGAGATGCAGTTCGTGACCTGCTCGCTGAGCAGGTCACCGGCGTTCTGCGACACCATGATCAGTGCCGTGTTACGCGACCTGCCCATCCGGGACACCTCGGGGATGAGCTTGGCTCCCTGCGGGGTCGACGTGATGGCCCAGGCCTCGTCCAGGAAGATCGCCTTCGGCAGTCGCCGGTCCATGCCGTTGAGCAGCCGCCGCGCGAACTGCGACACCAGGTACAGCAGCGCGACCGAGAGCCGCTGCTCGTAGGAGTAGTCGTCCCGGCCGATGGCAGTGTCCGGCAGCGTGAGCCCGCCGAGCGTGAATACCGTGGTCCACCCGGCGGCGTCGATGCGCTCCCCGCCGGAGGGCGCGAAGCACAGTCGGGCCAGCCGCATCTCCGACATGGACCGCAGCAGGGCGCCCAGGTTCACCGACGCGGGATCGGCCGCCTGCTCCAGGTGGCTGACGACCTTACCGAGGCTGGGCTGTTCGCCGGCCGCGACGGCCGCCACCGCCTGGATCATGGCGCTCTCGCGCTCCTCGCTCATCCTGGGCAGCAGCAGCCGCAGCGTCTCCGTCGCCATCGTCCGCCGCTCGGCCAGGTCGTCACCGAACGAGAACGGGTCGAGCAACCCTGCCGCGGCACTGCCGAGCGGCACCACCCTGGCCGGGCGGCCCCGGCCGACCAGCCAGCTCGCCAGCGACTCGGCGTCGCCCTTGGGGTCGATGACCGCGACGGTGACGCCGCGCAGCGCCAGCTGCAGGATGAGGAGCAGCGCGAGGGTCGTCTTGCCGCCGCCAGGCTCACCGGTGATGGCGACGGCAGTCGGCCTGTTCCGGGCGGCGGCGACCAGGGGGTCGAAGTGCACGATCGCGCGCGCCCGCCCGGTGGTCTCGCCGATGTAGGGCCCGATCCAGCCCGCGTCGTCGGTGATCCGGTCGCCGAGGTCGACGGTCGCGGTGGGCATGCCGCCGGCGACCGTGTACAGCGGCTGACGCTGCAGGTACGAGGCCAGCCTGACGCGGTCGCCTGGCAGTGACTCGCAGAGGAGCGAGAACTGGTCGCCGGTCGAGTTGACGATGTCGATGCCGACATCCCGGTAGTGCTCGACGACCGTCTCGGCGCGGCGAACGCACATGTCCCGGTCTGGCGCGGACACCATGAGCCGGTGCCAGCCGTAGACGAACGGCAGGCGTTCCTTGGTGATGCCGTGCTCGAGCAGCCGGGCTGCCTCGATCTGCTCGGCCAGGGCGATGGGTAGGTCCGCGCCCGCTTCCCTGATATGGGCGTCCATGTCCCGCGCGTGAGCCAGCCGCCTGCTCACGTCCTTGCTGGCCCTGGCGGGCGCGATCAGCCGCATCCGCAGGCTCGCCTCCACCGGGAACGGCAGAGCGTCGGCGAAGTGCAACCAGGGCTCGCCCTCGGGGAAGTACATGACGTCAGGGAACCGGGCAAAGGACAGGAACGCTGCCCACGACTCGAGGGCGGGTTGCGAAAGCCGCAGCACGCTGCGGCCGTTGTCGATCTGGCCCTCCAGCAGCGCCTCGATCTCGCCCGACCCCCAGGTGCGGCGGCGCGCCGCCGAGGGTGGCGGGGACACGGTGCTGCCGGTGAGGGCGTGCCGGAACAGCCACGCGATCTCGTCGGCGCTGGCGTGGGCTGCCGCGAGCGCGCTGCCTGACAGCGCCCGGCCGAGCCGCTCGGCCTGCGCGGTCCAGCGGACGATCTCCGCGGCCGGCACCGCCTCGTCCACCATGCCGAGCGCCTGCTCGGCGGCTCGGTACGACGTCGTCAGCTGGGCAAGCAGCCCGCGGGACAGCTGAGCCCGCACCCCTCGCTGGCCGAGCCGTACCCCGAGGTAGACCTCTTTGGTCCAGAAGTCCTTGGCCCACACCTGCCGGTACATGTCCTCCAGGTAGGGCAGCCAGCCCGGCCCGCCGTCGGAGGTGGCATCCAGGCTGGTGGCCCACTCGGCCGCGGCGTAGGGGCGGTGCACGATGCGCAGGTGCACCTCGGCGTCCGCCATGCGGATCCCAGCCAGCGCCACGGTGATGCCCATCGCCAGCGCCTCGCGCTCGGCCGGCGTGGTGAACTCGTAGCTGACCGTGGGCAGCCGGTAATACGCCCAGGCGTGCGTGTCCGTGAGCACGATCCGGTCGTCGAAGTACCGCACCGACAGCCGGGATCGCCCGGCGGTGCGCGCGGTCATCGCTGGCCCGCCGGTGCCGGGCCGGCCGGAGGCGCGTCGGCCGGCGCCGGACCGACTTGCCGCGGCTCCGCGAGGCCGGAAACCAGAACGCCGACCAGCGCGGTGTAGGCCTGAATGGTCTCCGCGGCGAGCGCGCGGCAGTCGGCGAGCCGGACATCCCAGGGCACCCGCACGACGGCGCGGCAGCGCCCGGCTGCTACCCCTGCCGCCCGTTCCGCATGGCCGCTGGTTTCCGCGCTCACCCCGTTGACGACCGTGACCGCGGCCGCCAGCAGACGGGTGTGGCCGTGCGCGTCCAGCCATTCCAGCGTCATGGCCAGCGAGCCGGGACCGTCAGGCCCGGCCGGGCTCACCAGCACGAGCTGATCGGCGACCCGCAGCGCCCAGGGCACGTCCCCGGCCGACGGATCGGCAATCGTCAGCGGGTACCGGGCACAGACCGCGTCGATCAGCCGATCAGCGTCCCTGGGACCGGGGCCGGTGTGCTCGGCCGTGACGACCTGCAGAGCCCGCTCCCGGCCGGGTCCGCTGCCGGGAGCGACGTCACGACCAGGCAGCGTCTGGCGGCCGGGCAGCAGGCGCGGGATCTCGCGGGCCAGCTCAGTCAGCGAGCCAGGGCCGGAGCTGAGGTCGAGCACGGCCACGGCCTCACCGCGCAGGCTCGCCATCAGCTGGCCGGTCAGCAGCGTCGTGACAGTCTGCCCGGCGCCCGACGTGGTGCCGAGGACGACGATCCGGGCGGGGCCGGGCAGCGCCAGCCGAGCCCGGGCTTGGTCGCGCTGTACGTGGTCGGGCTTACCTGGCCGGTGCCCGCCCGGCACGACCACCACCCGATTACGCCAGCCGGTCCCGGTGCCACCGGGTGCCGTCCGCAGCGCGCGCTCCACGACGTGCAACGGCCAGTGGGCAGCCCCGTCCGCGCGGACCGTGACGGTCGGGCGCCCGCTCGATGGCGGTTGGCGGCCGGGCGGGTGCGCCGGTGCCTCCGGCCCGCGGGTCCTGGCGCCCGCCGTTCCAGCGACGTCACCCGCTGCGTCCGCGGCCCGTCCGGCAACCGGCCGGTC
>JASHPF010000243.1 GCA_030038295.1 Streptosporangiaceae bacterium | reverse complement strand
GTGCTGAACGGGATCTGGGCGATGATGGTGCTCGCCGGGAAGATGTAGGCGGTGATCCGCGCGTGCCGGTGCCCGTTCGGCGTCTGCCTGATCCCGGCGTAGCGGAATCCGTGCCAGGTGTCCTGCACCTCGATGAGCGCGCGCGGGTCGTGCCGCCAGAATTTCATCGACATATAGCCCGACGGGTAGCCCGGCTTGTCGGTGCCGTCGTCGGGCACGTCGTCGATGGCGTCGAACTGGTGCAGGTTGGAGATGTGCGCGGTGTCGACATCGCCGTCCATGGACTGCACCCAGTTGCAGTAGATGATCTCTTTCGCCGCCGCAACGTGCTCGGCGGGCAGGCTCTCGGTGCCGAAGTCGCGGAACGCCGTCATGGTCGCTGCCGGTCCGAGGTATGCCCAGACGATGCCGCCGGACTCATGCACCGGGTACGACGTAATCGTGATCCGGTGCGCGAAGGGCCGTAGCTCGCTGCGCTGGTCGACGCACTGACCGTGCACGTCGAACTTCCAGCCGTGATACGAGCAGCGCAGCCCGCACTCCTCGTTGCGGCCATAGAACAGCGAGGCGCCCCGGTGCGGGCACTGCTCCTCGATGAGCCCGATCTGGCCTCGGGTGTCGCGGAAGGCAACCAGGTCCTCGCCGAGCAGCCGGACCCTGGCCGGGGGGCCGTCCGGCTCGTCGATCTCGGAGCTCAGGCACGCCGGGATCCAGTAGTGGCGGAGCAGATCACCCATCGGCGTGCCGGGCCCGACTCGGGTCAGCATCTCGTTGTCTTCTCGTGACAGCATGGGCAGCCTCCTCGAGCCGTCGTCCCGGCCCGCCCTGGGCGGCTCCGCTGCGGGCGGGGGGTTACGAGGGGCGCCTCCCCCGGCTAGTAGCAGCGAGCGCGGGCAGCGGATCCGGTCTTCAGTCTGACCCGGTGGCCTCGCGGGTGTCTGCCCCCCTGCCAGCCTGCGGGAGTCATTCCGGGACCGGAGCGGCTCTTACAGTGCGTCCTGCCGCTGCAGGTACTTGATCGCTACGTAGCCGACCGGAATCGGCAGCCAGAACGTCAGCAGCCGGAACAGCAGCACCGCGCTCAGCGCGAACGCGGTAGGGACGTGCGCAATGGTGGCCAGCGCCCCGGACAGCGCGATCTCGATCGCCCCGAGGCCGCCTGGGGTGGGCACCACGGACCCGATCGCGTTACCGGTCAGGAAGACCACCGCGACCGCGAAGAACGGCGCATGCGCGCCGACCGCGAGCACCGAGACCTGGAGGCAGAGGATGTAGCCGAAGGTAACGAGGAGCGCGCCGCCGATGCCCTCGGCCAGCTTGGCGGGCCGCTGGGCGATGTCGAGCAGTCGCGGGATGACCTGCCCGAGCGTCGGGGCCAGCCGGGACCTGATCACCCTGCGGCCGGCCGGAACCGCGAGCACGCTGAGCGCGACGGCGGCGATGGCCGCCAGCGCGAAGTAGGCCCAGCCGGGCACGTGGAACGGCGCCCGATGCGCGCCGCCGGTGATCGCGATGAACACGACCAGCAGCGTCATGTGCAGGGCGAAGGCGATGACCTGCGAGACAGCCACGCTCGAGGCGGAGTCGGCGGGCGCGACCTTCGCCTTGTTCAGGTAGCGGATGTTGAGCGCGACGCCACCGACGGCGGCGGGCGCGACCAGGGTGACAAACGTCCCCGCGAGCTGGGCCAGGACGGTCCGCGCGAACCGCAGCTTCTCCAGCACGAAGCCCGACAGCGACCAGGAGGCACCCGCGTAGGTGACCGCCGACAGCAGCAGGCCCACCAGGATCCAGCGCCAGTCCGACTGGCGCAGCACCGGGAGGAAGTTCCGCCGCCCGAGCTGCCCGATGATCAGGTAGGCGGCGATCACCACGGCTACCAGCGTGATGGCGCTCCGCGGCTTGATCCGCTCGAGCTGCTCGAGCTCCGGGGCCGGCTCGGGCGCCGTTCCGATCAGCCCCTTCCGCAAGGCCGGCAGGACGTCCTTGTGGCGCCGCAGGCTCGCCCGGGTTGACCGGTGCAAGACCACCGGCTGGAGCAGCGGCACCAGGCTGGTCATGGTGGCCTGCCCGACCTTCTGCCGGGCTAGCGCGGCCGCGCGTTCCGGCCCCACGAGCAGCGCCAGCGCGGCAGTGAGCTGAGCGAGGTCCAGCCGGATCTGCAGGTCGCTGGCCGCGATGTCGCCGTCGCTCGGATCCAGCAGCATCACCGCACCGTCGCGACCGTCCCCGGTGACCAGGATGTGGTCCGGTGTCAGCGAGCGATGGGTGACCCGGTGCCGGTGCAGCTGGCGGACGGCATCCCAGACCGCGCCGAGCAGCCGGTCGGAAGGCGGGTTGGGCAGGTCTGCGAGCGTCGTCCCGGTGGCGTGCCGCGTGGCCACGGCTGCCGCCTCGGGCCCGACTCGCAGCGCTGCGAGCAGCTTCGGGGTCGGCACGCCGGCGTCCTCGACCGCGTACGCCATCAGGGCGCTGCGCTCCACCGCCCGGTTCACCGTCACCGGGACGCTGCGGGACGCCTGACTGGTCAGCCGCAGCCGCCGGTACAGCCGGTAGAGGAAGTCCGCCGCCTGCTGGTCTCGGTCGAAGACCGTCACGTCGAGCCGTTCGCCGTCCGCGCTGACGGCGGTGTAGCGGCGGCTCTCTGGTCGGCCGTCGGGAACCCGGCGGATCTCCACGACGGGGATTGCGGCGAGGCTCAGCGCCCCGGCGATCTCCGCCGCGGGCGGGCGTTCCGACGTGGTGCCGACCACGTACCGGAGTCCGCTCCCGACGGCCGCCCCGAGCGCCAGCGTGATCAGCAGGGACAGCACCGTCGACGTGTCGTGCGCGAGCGCCACGCTGGTCAGGCAGTAGAAGCTGATCGCGATCCAGAACCAGGTCCGCCACCGTGGCCGGCCGGAGAGCCCGATCACGGTCAGGTAGGTAGCGAGCGCCGCCAGGTAGGGATCGAGCGCCGTCGCCCCGGCCGGGCTGCCGGACCTGACCAGCGCGCGGTAGAGGCTATCCAGCGACGGTAGCTGCAGCAGTTCCGCGCAGCCGATCGCCACGCCCGCGGCGATCAGGCCGATCAGCACGGCCTCGATGAACTGGCGAAGCTGGCCCATGATCACCAGGCGGATCGCGAGTGCGACCGGCAGGACCAGGAGCGCGATGAACGCCAGCGTGTGCAGCGGCGCCACCAGGGTCCTGGGCAGATGCCTGCTGACGTCGGTCTCAAGGCCAGTCGCGGCGTTGGTGGCCAGCAGCGCCAGGCCGATCAGGAACGCGATCTCCAGGAGGGAGGTGAGGCACCGAAGCAAGTCGGTCGGCATCCGGATGCGCAACTCGAGCTGATCCTCGACGACGAGCGCCCCGGTCTGCGTGGCGGGTCTCGCTGGCGACCCGTCGGCCGGTGCCGTCAGGGCACCCGACGGGACGAACCCAACCGGGGCCGCTGGCGAACGGGCCGGCGGCCGTCGCCACGACAGCCTCACCCGCCGATCGTTTCATCTGACGAGGGTGGAACACGACTCGCCCTGGCGAACAGGCGTCGTAACGTAACGGACATGCCCGCCAACTCGGTCGCCACGGCGCTCGCCGGTGAGGCGGCCGCGCTCTCCGCGGCGCTGGCCGGGCTGACCGCAGCTGACCTGGATCGCGCCAGCCCGTGCCCGCCGTGGACGGCTGGCGAGCTCACCTGCCACGTGATCATCGGTGCGCGCCGCATCGGGCAGGCACTACGCGGGCCGGACGACCCGGCCGCCACCCTGATCACGACCGTCGGCTACTACCGGCCGGACCAGCGCTTCTCGCCGGCGGTCGACGCGGATCGCATCACCGCGGCCAGGGAGCTGGCCCGCCGGCTCGGCGGCCCCGACGCGATCCGCGCCGAGCTGGCCCTGGCCTGCGCGGAGTCGGTCACGCTGCTGAACGGGGCACCAGCCGACCGGACCGTCCGCACGCGCCACGGCGACTGGATGCTGCTGACCGAATTCGCCCGCACCAGGGTGGTAGAGCTCGGCCTGCACGGGCTCGACCTGGCCGTGGCGCTGGACCGCTCGCCGTGGCTGACCGGTGCTTCCGCGTCCTTGCTTGAGGAGCTGCTGCTGCCCGCCGGGAACGCGGCCCGGCTGCGCGCCGAGCTCGGCCGCGACCCCGCCGCGCTGATCGCCATGCTGACCGGGCGAGCGGTCCTGGCACCGGCCGAGGCCGCCGCGATCGCGCGCGCCGGGGTTACCCGCCTTGCGCTCGGCCAGCCCGCGTGACCGGCCCAAGGAACAGGGCGCCCCGGTCTGGATCTGCCAGCCGGACCTCAGCTGGGCCGCATCTGGCCGTCGCAGCGCTACAACGGCTGACGGTCGGCGTAACGTCAGCGCGCCGACACCATCGCCTGGCGGGCCCGACTGATCCCGCCGACCGCCCGAACCAAGACGACGAGCGCGAGCGCCATGATCAACAGCTCGCTTTCGTCAACGAGGCCGGGGCGGAACGGACCGACCTGGTCCGCCGAGCGCGCGAGCACCCAGCTCGCGCCGCCGACCAAGAACACGACTGCCGCGACGGTGCCAGCCGCGGCCAGGCCGCCGAGGTAGCGCAGCACGGCCGCGGGCAGCTCCAGCCGCCGCGTCATGGTCACGAGCCCTGTCGTCACACCGGTCCAGGCAACCGGGCTCGCCGCCATCCAGGCCAGCTCAGCCGGCGGGAACCTGGCTAGCAGCGCCGGGTGCGCCCAATACGACGAGACCGACAGCGTCGACGCCCAGCCGAAGGCCGCCAGCCCGCCCGGCACGACGCCATGCTCGGCGCCGGTGCCGCCCGTTCCCGGCCAGTGATTCGCGAAGTGCAGGCTGCCCAGCACCAGCACCGCGACGCAGGTGACGGCCAGCGCGAACGGCTGGCCGATGCGCGAGCGGTGCCGTCTTGTGGCGGCGATCAGCTGCCAGCCGATGGGACCAACGGCCGCGAGGCAGAGCGCGCCAAAGCTGACCACCGCGGCGGTCATCCCCAGCGTGCCGACGGCTGCCGTCGCAGGCCCTCCGCTCGCCCGCTGCCAGCTCGTCGCGAGCTGCGTCAGCATCGCGACGCCGAGCGACGCGATGACGGCGAGCGCGGCGCCGACGGTGCCGAGGTCCGCCCGGATCTGCTCGGCTGGCGGCAGCTCGTGATCGGTCAGCCCGGCGCCGGTGAGCCTGGCCACCATGCCACCGCGCACCACGTCGACTGTGCGGCGCAGGTCGCGCGGCCGGTCCGTCAGCTCGGCCAGCAGCAGCTCGGCGAACTCGGCGCCGTACCGGTACCGCCATGACCTGGGGTAGCACCGCAGCAGCCGGGTGACGCGGCGAGCGTCGTGCTCGGGCGAGGGCGCGGCCCTCACGCCGAGCCCCAGCCCTTTGCCAGCCGGCTGAGGCCCACATCGGCGACGCGACGCTGATCGGCGAGGTGTGCGCGCAGGGCCTCTGCTCCGGCAGCGGTGAGCTGGTATGGCCGCCGCCGATCATCGCTCGCGATCGCCTCGATGAGGCCCTGTCCTTCTAGCCTGCTGAGCGCCTCGTACAAGGTGCCGGGTGCCAGCCTGACGCCCGCGAAATGCTCGATGTCTCGGGTGAGTGCATAGCCATGTTTCGGCCCGCCAGCCAGACTGGACAGGATGAGCGTCGCCGGGCCCGCGTACCGGCCGAAGGTCCGGAGCGGCTCCGACTGCCCGCGGCCGCTGCCACGCGCCTGATTAGGCACCCCGCCATCCTACTCCGGCGCACGATGGATCGGCAGCCGACACGTTTGGCGCCTGCCAGGGCGATGGCAGCAGGGCCGGCAGCCGCGAAGCGAGGAAGCTACGCGGAAACTGTTCGCGCATTCGCCAGAGCCCCGCGTCGACCACGAAGTGCGCCATCACCGCACCGACGAACAAGCCGAACAGGATCCGGCCGACGGGCCGCGCGGCGAGCTGGTCCGAGGCCAGGGCCAGGAGCGCGCCCCCGAGCAGCGCGATGTTGCCGAACGCGGCGAGGCGTCGAAGCCTCGCCGCGCCTCGCTCGCCGCCCGCCGTCAGCATGGCCATGAGCAGCAGATACTGCAGACCGTGTGCGACAGTCAGCCCGGCGACTGCGGCGTAGGGTGACTCGAACACGAACACCGGCAGGCCGAACGCCAGCGACGTCAGCAAGACGACGCAGTAGCCGGCCGGCCGGTCGGCCGGCGCTCGCCTGGCGAGACTCCACAGGCCGGCCGCCACCGCGAGCGCGAAGCCGACCGCCGCCGCCGGCCAGAGCGGAGCCACGATCGCCCGCACGGGCAGTTGCAGCAGGCTCGGCCGGGTCAGCAGCCCGGCGACCACCGCGAGGCCCGCGGCGCGCAGCGCACTCCGCTCACCGCGGCCAAGCGGGGCGAGACGAAGGGACGACGCTGTCAGCGCCACGATGCCGAGGTTCTGCTTCTGGTAGTGCCAGAACTGCCAGCCGAAGTAGGGCAGCAGCAGCCAGTACAGCGCGGTCAGCGGGACGGTCGCCGCGATCGTGCACGCGCCCGCGACGAGCGCCAGCGGCCACCACAGGTACCTCGCCCGGTGCTGCCGCATGTGCGCGCGCACCGCGGGCACGGTGTAGAACCAGCCCGTCGAAGCTACGTGCACCGAGGAGCCGACAAAAAGCAGAAACGCCAGCGCTTCGTGCGGACGCGCCCCGGCCGGCGGCGCGAGCGCGATCGCGCCTGCCCCGGCACCGAGCGTGATCGCAACGGTCGCTGCGCGCCAGGCCCGGCCCGAGCGGTCAGCCGCCACCGCAGCCGCCGGTCGCGGCGGCTGCGTGGGAGGCCATGACCACCAGCACGAGGAGGACCGCCAGCAGGGACACGGGGATCAGCACGACGCTTGCGTAACCGCGTAGCGCCCGGCCCGCACGCACCGGAGCCGAGCGGGCGGGCGCAGTGGGATTCAGGACTCTCACGGGCACCGACAATAGTTCGTTCGCCGGTATACTGTCAACCGATATAACGGAAGCCGAAATAACAGCGCTCGCGGACGTGCGCGCGCGATGATGGCCGGATGGCCGACATGATCCTGCGCAACGCCCGCCTGGCCGGCTCGCAGACGCTCACCGACCTCGGCATCCAGGACGGGCGGATCGTCGAGGTCGGACCCGCCGACACCGCCGCCGAGACGCTCGACCTCGGCGGCCGGCTCGTCACGCCGCCGCTGGTGGAGCCGCATATTCACCTCGACGCGGTGCTCACCGTCGGGCAGCCGCGGCCGAACGTGTCCGGTTCGCTGTTCGAGGGCATCGCCGTCTGGGCGGAGCGGGTCGCCGACCTGAGCTATGCGGACGTGCAGGCCAGGGTGCGGCAGGTGCTGCGCTGGCAGCTGGCCTGCGGCGTGCAGCACGTCCGCAGCCACGTCGACGTCTCCGATCCGCAGCTTCGGGCTCTGCGGGCGCTGATCGACCTCCGCGAGGAAGCGCGCGGTCTCATTGATCTACAACTCGTCGCGTTCCCGCAGGTGGGCATGCTCACCTTCGCCACCGGACGGGACCTGATGCGCCAGGCAGTCGAACTGGGTGCGGACGTGGTCGGCGGGATCCCGCACTACGAGCTGACCCGCGAGGACGGCGTCGAGTCCGTGAAGTTCGCCATGGCGCTCGCGGAAGAGCACGGCCTGGCCGTCGACATCCACTGTGACGAGACTGATGACGACCAATCCCGGTTCATCGAGGTCATGACGGCCGAGACGATCCGCCGCGGGATGTCTGGCCGGGTTACCGCCAGCCATACCACGGCCATGCACTCCTACAACGGCGCCTACGCCTATCGGCTGATAAGCAACATCGCCAGGGCCGGCCTGCACATGGTGACCAACCCGCTGGACAACGCCGTCCTGCAGGGCCGCTTCGACACCGGCCCGATCCGCCGGGGCCACACCAGGATCAAGGAGCTGCAGGCCGCGGGCGTCAACGTGTGCATCGGGCACGACTCGGTCATGGACCCGTGGTATCCGCTCGGCTACGGCGACCCGCTGCAGGCCGCGTTCGTGCTGGTGCACCTCGGCCAGATGTCGGGCGACGCCGAGCTGCGCCGGCTGATCGAGATGATCACGGTGAACCCGGCCGCAGCGCTCGGCCTGCCGGACTACGGCCTGCGGCCCGGCGGGCCTGCCGATCTGGTGGTATTCGACGCGCCGTCCGAGGCGGACGCGCTCCGGCTGGTCGCGCCGCGGACCCTCGTGCTGCGCGGGGGCAAGGTCCTCGCTCGGTCGACGCCGGTGCAGCACACGGTGGTCTGGGGTGGTGTCGAGGAGCCCGTGACGTTCGTGCGTAGCTAGCGGCGCTCTGCCCGATCTGGTGGGTTCTGCGAATTCAGCCACCCCGGCCCGGCCGGCCACCTTAAGGTGTGCCGAGGCAGCGTGGTGCTGCTTCGGTGGGGGGCGAGGTTGGGTCGGGTCAGGGTCAATCCTGCGCATGCAGTGGTGGCCGGCTATCTCGTCGGCGCCGTGCTCGTGACCTGGCGGCTGTGGGCGGACCCGGCGTCGCGGGCGGTGGCCGGAAACGTGTCAGACGCTGATCTTTTCGCGTGGTTCTTTCACTATGCGGCGACCGCGGTGGCGCACGGCCGGCTGCCCCCCCTCACGACCACAGTGCTGAACGCCACGCGCGGCGTCAACCTGATGTGGAACACCGCCATGCTGCTGCCGGGGGTGCTGCTGGCGCCCGTCACCCTGGCGTTCGGCCCGCAGGTGAGCCTCACGCTGATGACCACGATCGGGTTCGCCGGCTCGGCCACCGCGCTGTTCTTCGTGCTGCGGCGGTGGGGGGTCAGCGTCAGCGCCGCCGGGCTGGCCGGCGCCGTGTACGGGTTCTCACCTGCGCTCCTGCAGTCGGCGATCGGACACTACCACCTCCAGTTCGCGGTGCTGCCCCCGCTGATCGTCGACCGAGTCCTGCGGCTAGCGACATCGCGGGGCCGTCCCTGGCTCCGCAACGCGGTGTGGCTTGGGGTTCTCTGTGCGGCGCAGATCTTCATCGCCGAGGAAGTTCTCGCCGAAACCGTGCTGGCCGTCGTGTTGTTGCTCGCCATCATCGCCCTCGGAGAGCCTCGGCTCGCCCGCGATCGGGTGCTGGCGGTGCTCGGCGGCGTGGGGGTGGCCAGCGGCACTCTCCTCGTGCTCGCCGGCTACCCGCTGTGGGTCCAGTTCTTCGGTCCGCTAGTCCAGCACGGCAGCAGCTTCCCCCTGGACGCCTTCCACAATGTCGACTCCGCCTTCGTGACCCCCTCCAGGTACCTGCTGTTCCACACCGCGAGCAGCGCGGCGGCGGCAGCGCGATTCCCCTACGGCGCGGCCGAATACCTTGCCTACCTGGGCTGGCCGTTGCTCGCGGCGCTGATCGCGCTGACAGTGGTGTGTCGCCGCCACGTCGCGGTGGCGTCGTGCGCCTTCGTATTCATCGTCCTGGAGGTGCTGTCGCTGGGTGCGAACGTGCGGCTCCGCGGGACCGGCCCTACCATCACCCTGCCCTGGGGCTGGCTGATAAGGGTGCCCCTGCTCGGGCTGGGCCTGCCGGACCGGCTGTCGATCGTGGCCGACGGCTTCGCCGCGGCGATGATCGGCTTCGGGTTGGACGCGCTCGCCGCGAGGGCCAGGAGTGCAGGCCGGCCGCGGCAGATCGCCGTGCTCTGGGTGCTCGCCGTGGCTGCGGTTCTGCCGCTCACGCCGTTGCCGCTGCCCACAGTGTCGGTGCCCGCGCTTCCGGCCGGCTGGCAGGCAGCATTCACGGCGTTGCGCCTGCCTCGTGGCGCCCCGGTGCTGACCGTGCCGGTGCCTGCGGCCGGTCCCCTGACCGCGCCGATGCGCTGGCAGGCCGACAGCGGGAGCCCGGCGAGGCTCATCGGCGGTTACTTCCTGGGCCCTGACCACACCGGGCACGCCGCCCTGGACGGCGGCAGCCTGCGGCCGACCGCGATGTACATAGACCGACTGTGGCTTGGCGAGCGGCCCCCGTCCGTGCCGACCAAGGCCCAGGTCCGCGGCGACCTGGATTACTGGCGGCCCGCCGCGGTCGTCGCCGTGACCCGCCTAGACTCACCGCTCGGCCGCTATCTGACCGGCCTGTTCGGCCCGCCACTGATCCGGGCTGGCCAGGTCATCGCCTGGCGGCTCGGCGCCAGCGCCACGGAGGCTGCCGTTCGGCGGAGCCGCCACGCGAGGGTGCCCGACGCCAGGGTCGCCGCTATCCTCGGCTCGCGTTCCGATCACCAGGTTCGTTATCCGGCAGTCACCGGGTCGGCCTCGCCGGGAATGTAGAGCCCTTCCTCCGTGGTGCGGTCCGGCTGCAACCGGTAGAACAGCGTGTACAGCAGCGCCGCCAGCACGAAGCCGACCTCGAACGTGAGATCGCCGAAGGCCGGCCAGTGCTTCGGCACCACGCCCACGTAGTCGGTCTGGTTCGCGAACAGCCAGATGGACACGCCGATCGAGATGGCCATGGCGGCAAACCCCGCCCACGGGTTGTGCCGGCGGTCGAAGAGGAACCCGGCCACGTTCTTGCCGCGGCGCAGGAACTGGTCGGCGAAGAACACTCCCAGCCACGGTCCGATCCAGTACGCGATGACGAGCAGGAAGTTGTTGTACTTCGTGCCGGCGTCGGACAGGCCGGACAGCGCGACGAAGAACCCGGCGATGCCGAACACGATGGCCACGATGGCCCGGCGGAGGGTGAGCGGCAGCTTGATGCCGAGCGCCAGGAACGACATCGAGCCCGAGTAGACGTTGAGCGCGTTCGCGCAGACCGCGCCGAGGGCAATCGCGAGCAGTGTGACGTCCCCGACCCAGGTCGGCATGTTGCTGACGAATCCGGCGGTGGGGTTGCCCGAGTACCTGGCGACGCTGGTGATGGTGGCTGCGGCCGCGCCGACGATCTCCAGCACCACGCAGGACACGAAGACGCCGAGACCCGCCCACAGGCCGGTGGCCACCCTGTTGGTGTTCTTCGGCAGGTATCGGGTGTAGTCAGACGCGTACGGGTTCCAGCCGGCCGCGTAGCCGAACGCCGCGCCGAAGGTGATGAGCCAGCCGCCCAGGGTGCCGCCAGGCACCGCCGGTATGTGCGCGGCGTAGTGCGCCTTACTGAAGATGACCACCGCGGCGATGACGAAGATCACCACAAGAACAGGGAACGCCCAGCGCTCGAACGCGTGCACCAGGTTATGGCCGAAGAACGCGACGGCGAGCTGGGCGACGACAATGATCAGCAGGCAGATCTTGGTGTTCCAGTCCAGCAGGGCGCTGAGCGCGAACGCGCCGCTGACGCTGTTGACGGCGAACCAGCCGACGCCCGCGACCAGCGCGTTCACGCCGGCTGGCAGGATGTTGCCGAGCCGTCCGAAACCAATCCTGGACAGCACCATCTGCGGCACGCCAAACAGCGGCCCGCGGGCGGCGAGCAGGCCCATCGACAGTGACCCGAGCGCCGTGCCCAGCACGACCGCGAGCGCGGTCAGCCAGAAGTTCAGGCCGAAGAACCAGACCCCGATGATGCCGACGAAGATCGTCGCGAACTCCATGTTCGGCGACACCCAGGTCCAGAACTGCTGGAGCGGCTTACCGTGCCGCTCGCTGAGCGGGATGTACTCGGCTCCGCCTGGCTCGATCGTCGCGACCTTGGCGCCGTACGTGCCCTCTCGAATTTCGGCCTCGATCACCGCGGTGTTGGCCGCGCTTGTGGTCTCGGTCACTTCCTGTACACCCTTCAGCTGAACGTGGCCTGCAG
>JASHPF010000242.1 GCA_030038295.1 Streptosporangiaceae bacterium | reverse complement strand
ACCCATGATTCAAGATCACGGCGATTTGCGTGCTTTATTACGGGCAGGTGGCCGCCAGGAGGCGGCGGCGCCCGCGGTGGCGCACTTCACAGGCCCGCGCCGCGGTACGGCGCCTTACCCTTGAGCCATGAGCCGCATCTCGGAGTCCGGCACCCCGTTCGAGGGCGTCTACCGGCCAAAAGACGTGCAGAATCTTGACCCGGATGCGGATCTCGGCGAGCCGGGCGCCTTTCCCTTCACCAGGGGCATCTATCCCACGATGTACCTGACGCGGCCGTGGACGATGCGCCAGTACGCAGGCTTTTCCACGGCCGAGGAGTCGAACCGCCGCTATCACCAGCTGATCGAGGCCGGGACCACCGGGCTGTCCGTGGCCTTCGACCTGCCGACGCAGATGGGTTACGACTCGGACGCCCCGCAGGCCCGCGGCGAGGTCGGGAAGGTGGGCGTCGCCATCGACTCGATAGCGGACATGCGGCAGCTGCTGCAGGGTATCCCGCTCGATCAGGTCTCTACCTCGATGACGATCAACGCCCCGGCCGCACTGCTGCTGTTGCTCTACCAGCTTGTGGCGGAGGAGCAGGGAATCAGCCCGGCGGCGATCTCGGGCACGATCCAGAATGACGTCCTGAAGGAATACATCGCCCGCGGCACGTACATTTTCCCGCCACAGCCATCGCTGCGGCTCGTCGCCGACACTTTCGCATACTGCCGGACCGAGATTCCGCGCTGGAATACGATCTCGATCTCCGGGTACCACATGGCCGAGGCCGGTGCCACCCCCGTTCAGGAGATCGCGTTCACGCTCGCGAATGCTCGCGAGTACGTGCGTGCCGCAATTGCGTCCGGGCTTGCGATCGACGAGTTCGCGCCGCGGCTGTCGTTCTTTTTCGTGGCCAGGACGACGCTGCTCGAGGAGGTCGCGAAGTTCCGCGCCGCCCGGCGGCTCTGGGCGCACATCATGCGGGACGAATTCGGCGCCCGCGACCCGCGGTCCCAGATGCTCCGCTTCCATACCCAGACCGCGGGCGTTCAGCTGACCGCGCAGCAGCCGGAAGTCAACCTCGCCAGGGTTACGCTGCAGGCGCTCGCCGCGGTGCTGGGCGGCACGCAGTCGCTGCACACCAACGCCTACGACGAGGCGCTGGCGCTACCCACGCAGAAGGCCGCGACGCTGGCGTTGCGGACCCAGCAGGTGCTCGCGTTCGAGACCGACCTGACGGCGACCGTGGATCCGCTCGCAGGTTCGTACGCGATCGAGTCGATGACGAGCGACGTCGAGGAGCAGGCCAGGGACGTGATGGCGAAGGTGGAGGGGCTCGGCGGTGCGGTCGCCGCGATCGAGCAGGGCTTCCAGAAGGCCGAGATCGAGCGGTCCGCGTACCAGATCGCGCGCGAGGTCGACTCGGGGGAGCGCAAGGTCGTCGGCGTCAACGCGTTCGTCACCGACGAGGAGGAGCCTTACGAGCCGCTGCGGGTCGACCCGACCATCGAGCAGACACAGGCGGCTCGGCTGGCCGAGCTGCGGTCACGCCGCGACGGCGCCGCGCTAGCCCGGCGGCTCGACGACGTCAAGCGAGCCGCCACCGGGGACGCCAACCTGCTGTATCCGCTGCGGGCGGCGCTGCGGGAGCTGGCGACGATCGGCGAGGTGTGCGACGCGCTCCGCGATGTCTGGGGCGTCTACAAACCCTCCGACGTCTACTAGGTCCTGTTTTATGCGGGGCTGCGCAACGTCGGGTCGACTGGGTGTTGGCCGGCGTGCTTTCGGCTGATGTGCGACGAGAGCGACAGCAAGGTAGCGGCCGCGCTTTTGGCCGTTTTTACCCCACTCGCCGCCGTGCGTCTTGGCGCGTCGTGGCCGATCAGCGCACGTCTGCCGACAATCGCACATCGTCAGCGCGCTGCGGGCCAGAGCGGTACGATGCTGGCCAGTAGAGCGAATGAATCTCGTAAGCGAGTGATGAAGGCCGCGGGCCGTTGCACCAACGTCTCGCGGGCGTCATCGGCCAGCTGAAGTTTGCTTGCGAGCAGGACCAGGATTCGCGGCTCGTGGTTGGTGGCCTGGCGGTGAACGCTGCCGGTGCACCGGGCGTGAGCCGCGATTCGCGGTCCGCCTCCGGCGAGACGGACGCCGGCACAGTTCTGGAGCGGGCAGTTAACCGGGCCGGACCCGGGGATCGGTGCAGCATGCCAGCGGCACCGGCGTCCCGGTCAGGCGACGCTTGCGAGCGGACTGGAGTGAATTCGAGACTCTATGGACACCCTGCACAGCGCCGGGACCACGTGGCGCACAATAGTGACCGGGCTGGCCCATCAGGTCATTCTCGTTGCCGACGGGGGGGCAGCGCATGGCCGAGCGTGATCTCGACGGGGAACTGGACGCTTTCCTCGCCGACCACGAAACCGACCTTGTCGACTTCCGGCGCGATCTGCACGCGCATCCGGAGACCGGCTACCACGAATACCGGACTACCCGGCGGATCGCGCTGCGGCTTGAGGCCGTCGGCCTGAAGCCGGCCGTCCTGCCCAAGGGCACCGGCCTGACCGTCGACATCGGCGAGGACTTCGGCGGCCCCGCGGGAGCGCCGGTCGTGGCGCTGCGGGCCGACATCGACGCGCTGCCCATCAACGACGAGAAGGACGTGCCCTACCGGTCGCTCAACCGCGGCGCGTGCCACGCGTGCGGGCACGACGTGCACACGGCCGTATTGCTGGGCACCGGGCTCTTTCTGGCGCGGACCGCCGCGGCGCGTGCCCTGCCCGGCAAGGTCCGGCTCATTTTCCAGCCGGCCGAGGAGGTGCCGGGCGGCGCCGTCGACGTCATGGCCGCGGGCGGCATCGCGTCCGTGGACCGGATCTTCGCGCTGCACTGCGACCCGCGGCTGGACGTCGGCAAGATCGGCACCCGGGTGGGGCCGATCACCGCAGCGTGCGACAAGCTGACGGTGAAGGTCAGCGGGCCCGGCGGGCACACCGCCAGACCACACCTGACCGCTGACCTGGTGTTTGCCCTCGGCAAGATCATTACCGAGTTGCCTGCCGCCCTGTCGCGCCGGGTCGACCCGCGGTCCAGCCTTAGCCTGGTCTGGGGCCGGGTCAGGGCCGGGTCGGCGGCGAACGCGATTCCGGACGACGGCGTCGTCGAGGGAACTGTCCGGTGCCTGGACGACGCCGCCTGGCACGAGGCGCCGGACCTGGTCAAGGCGCTGCTGGAGTCGGTGGCTGCCGCCTACGGTGTGGTCCCGGAGATCACCTACCAGCGCAATGTGCCGCCCACCGTCAACGAGGCGATCAGCACCGCGATGTTCGAGGCGGCAGCGGAGCGGGTCCTCGGCCCGGACGCCATCACCGAGGCGCCGCAGAGCCTCGGCGGCGAGGACTTCGCCTGGTACCTCGACTCGATCCCCGGCGCGCTGGCCAGGCTCGGCACGAGGGCGCCGGGCTCGGCCGCGGACTTCGACATCCATCAGTCCGTTTTCGACGTCGATGAGCGCGCGATCGGGTATGGCGTTCGGCTCATGGTCGCCACCGCGCTCACTGCCCTGCAGGATGGCGGCACGGTGCCGACCGACGCCCTGCCCGGCACCACGTCTAGCCGTCGGGTGCCGGAGTCGCTGTTAGGGTGACCGCGGCTGGCCTCGGCGAGCTCCGTCGGGCCGGCCGACCCGGGCCGACAGCACGCGGGCCGGTCACCGGCCGGAAGCGCATAGAGTAGGTTCCTGGACCTCGGCGGCGGTCGGCCTGCCTGAAGGTTCGGCCGCGCCACAGCCTGCGGCAGCTCGCGGGTGACCGTCGCTGCTGGCTGTTCGGCCCGACTAAGCCCCCAGCTGAGCTACTGGAGTGAACCCCGTGTCGTGGCAGCACGATGAGGCGCCCGCGCCACCGGGCGCTCCCGAGCCGTCGGGCGCGGCCGCGGCTCCGGACCCGACCGGAGCGCCCGCCCCCGCCGGTCCGGCCAGCTTCGGTCCGCCCAGCTTCGATCCGGCCGCACCGGGTCAGGCCGCACCGGATCAGCCTGGGTTCGGCCGGCCAGGGCTCATCCAGCCCGGCCCGAGCCAGCCCCGGACGCGCCCGGCGTGGAAGTCGACGGCCGACGGCCGCACGATCTTCCGCCGCGGCACGCCGTTCGTCGTCTGGTGGATCTGGGTCGCGTTCGCGATCTTCAACATCGCCCAGATCGCGATCCCGGACCATGACTACTTCTCGCTCGAGCTGACCGCCGGCCTGCTGGTGGTGACGGGGCTCATGTACGCCTGCACGCTGCGGCCCCGGGTGATCGCCGACGAGGACGGCGTGCTGGTCCACAACCCGTTCCGGGATCATCGGGTCCGGTGGGGCGCGCTCAACGGGGTCTACCTGGGCGACTCGGTCGAGTTCGGCTGCGCCCGGCCGGCGCCGAAGAAGGACAAGACCATCTACTGCTGGGCGCTGTACTCCGGCCGCCGTTCCCGGCTGAAGTCGCAGCTGCGGGCGGAGCGGAGCCAGGCCAGGTACGGCGGCTCCCGCCGCGCGCCGGTCGAGGCGCAAGATCTGGCCCGACGGGACATCGTGCAGCTGATGGCCGCGGAGATCGGCCGCCGGTCCACCGACGCGAGGCAGCGCGGAGTGCCCGACGCGGTCCTGGAGAGTACGTGGGCATGGTGGCCGGTGGTCTCCGTGCTGGTGCCGGCTGCGCTGCTGCTCGGCCTGCTCCTCGGCAGGTAGACGGCGCGAGCACCCGCAGCGCCCGCGGCCCGGTGCTAGCCGCCGATCGACGTGCACGGCCGGGCGCGCAGCCAGGCCACGTAGTCGGCCGGCGCCCCGGCGGCCTCGGCCGCGTCGGCCATCATGCCGATGTACCGGGCGGACGGCAGGCCGCCCTCATAGTCGTTGAGGACGTACAGCCACGCCACCACGTCGCCGTCCAGCGTGCTGACCCGGACCCTGGACTTGCGGTAATAGCCGAGCGTCGCGCCGTCCCACTGGTCCAGCTCTTCCTCGTCGGTCTCGGTCATCTCGTACAGCGCAACGAACACCCGCTCATCGGCGTCCTCGACGACCGTGGGCAGCGCGCCCTCCCAGCCGAGATCCTCGCCGCCGAAGGTCAGCCGCCAGCCCTCGAGCCAGCCGGTGCCCTGCTGCGGTGAGTGCGGGCACCGTCTGGCCATGAGCGCCGGGTCCATGTTGCTGGCGTACGCGGCGTAGATCGTCACGTCAGATAAGCGTACGAGTTCGGTCGCGAGTCTGGCTGGTGAACCCGCCTGTGCCCCGAGCGAGGTGCCGATGCGGGTCGGCCGGCCGGATGAGACACAATCAGAAGGTGTGAGCCAGTCGCACGCCAGGATCGCGATCGTGGGCGGTGGTCCGGGCGGCTACGAGGCCGCCCTGGTCGCCGCGCAGCTGGGTGCCGAGGTCACGGTCGTCGAGCGGGACGGGCTCGGCGGCGCCTGCGTGCTCACCGACTGCGTGCCCTCCAAGACACTCATCGCCAGTTCGGGGATGATGGCCGCCCTCGCTGCCTCCACCGGTCTGGGCCTGCGGCTGAATTCGGATGGGAACGGGCCGGTGCGCGTCGATGCTCCCCGCCTGTACGCCCGGGTGCGGGCGCTGGCCCGCGCGCAGTCCGCGGACGTTGCGTCGCGGCTGTCCGGCGAGGGCGTGAAGGTCATCGCTGGCACCGGCCGGCTGGCCGGGCCGCACTCGGTCGTGGTCGGCGACACCAGGGTCGACGCGGACGCGGTGCTGATCGCCACCGGTGCAGAGCCCCGGGTGCTGCCGGGCGCGCAGCCGGACGGTGAGCGCATCCTGACCTGGCGGCAGCTGTACGACCTGACCGAGCTGCCGGGCGAGCTGATCGTCGTCGGCTCCGGGGTCACCGGCGCCGAGTTCGCCAGCGCCTACCAGGCCCTCGGGTCGCGCGTGACGCTCGTGTCGTCCCGCGACCGCGTGCTGCCGCACGAGGACGCCGACGCGGCGATGGTGGTCGAGGACGTCTTCCGCCGCGGCGGCATGACCGTGCTCAGCCGGTCCAGGGCGGCGCACGTCAGCCGGGCCGGCGATGAGGTGACCGTCACGCTGAGCGATGGCCGCGCCATCCGCGGCACGCACTGCCTGCTCACCGTGGGCATGGTTCCGTGCACCACCGGCCTCGGGCTGGCCGAGGCAGGCGTGAAGGTGGACGACGGCGGGTTCGTCCTGGTCGACAAGGTGTCTCGCACCTCCGCGCCCGGTGTGTACGCGGCCGGTGACTGCACCGGTGTCCTCATGCTCGCGTCGGTGGCAGCGATGCAGGGCCGGATCGCGATGTGGCATGCGCTCGGCGAGGCGGTCAAGCCGCTGCGCCTCAGCAACGTAGCCGCGACCATCTTCACCGAGCCGGAGATTGCTACCGTCGGCGTGCCGGAGAAGGCGGTGGCGGCCGGCGAAGTCGCCGACGCCGTGGTGGTCAAGCTGCCGCTGGCGACCAACGCGCGCGCCAAGATGCAGGGTTTCCGGGACGGGTTCGTCAAGCTCATCGCCAACCGCAGCAGCGGTACCGTACTCGGCGGCGTCATCGTCGCGCCGCGGGCAAGCGAGCTGATCCTGGCCGTCTCGCTCGCCGTCGAGCGGCACCTGACGGTCGACCACGTCGCGCAGACCTTCGCGGTATACCCGTCGCTGTCCGGAAGCATCACCGAAGCCGCCCGCCGGCTCATGCAGCCCGTCGAGGGCAGCGCAGGCTGACCCGTCGCAGGTGCGCTCAGCAGGCATACGCTGATCGGTACGAAGCGATGTCGGAGGCGCGATGAACGGGCCGGCGGCGGAACACGAGGCGTGCAGCGGGCCAGACCTCCAGCCGGACGTGGAGTACCGGCTCGGTGCGCGGTACCGGCGGCCGGTCCGGAACAGGTTCTTCGTCATGGTCGTGCTGGCCGTCGTGTGCGCGGTCACCCGGCTCGCACTCCTGGACGCCGGAGCGGTGATCTTCGGCGCCCTCGCGGTCGTGTTCGGTGTGCAATACGTGTGGCGCGGCAGGTTCCGGACCAGGGTGACGAGCCGAGGCATCGAGGCCCGCGGCTACTTCAGTCACTTCATTCCCTGGGACGAGGTTCGCGACATCGAGGTGAGCGGGTTCGGCCCGGATCAGTCGCCGCTCGATCAGAGCTTCGGCACCAGCCAGTACGCGCACATGGGGCTCGGCGGCACGCAATTCGGCGCGAGGCGAAACACCGACAGCCAGCTGTCGCGGCTCGCCAGCATCGAGGTCGTCCGGGCCGACGGACACAAGGTCAGGCTGCGGGCGCCACTGGCCAGCGGCTGGGCGCCCGACCCCGATTTCGACGACAAGGCCAGACAGCTCGAGCAGCTCTGCGTGCGGTACGGCCGCGGGGCCGTCGCCTAGCCTGGCAGTGGCTAGTGCGGGGGGTGGCCTAGGTCTGGGTCATCCGGCACGTCGAGCCCGTGCTGGCGCAGCCGACTCGCGCGGATGTCGTCGGCGTACGCCGCCACGGTGAACACGCTGCCGCAGAGGATCAGCACGACCATCATTCCCGCGAACCACGCAGGCGCCGGAGAGAGCAGGAGGAGCAGCGCGGCGACCACCGCGCACACCGGCACGATGACCGCGAGGTGCCGGAGCACGGTACGACCACGCCAGCCGGCGTCGGTGAGCTCGTGCCTGACCCAGTCCCGGTTCTCGGCCGGCAGCCGGAAGCCGGCCGCAAACCTTAGCCAGCGCAGCGGACCGGGATCGCCGGGGATTCTGGTCATCAGCGCAGCTGGCAGATCACGGCTCCGGCGGGCACGGTCTGGCCGACGGTGATGCTGAGCCCGGTCACCGTGCCGGCCTTGTGCGCGGTCAGCGGCTGCTCCATCTTCATGGCCTCCAGGACCACGACCGTGTCACCGGCCTCGACGCGCGCGCCGTCGGCAGCCACGATCTTCACGATCGTCCCTTGCATGGGGCTGATCAGCTCATCGCTGGCCGGCGCGCCACCGGCTGCGGCTGGGCCGCGTCGGCTGCCCGTCCGTGCCTGCCTGCTCACCTGAGCCGGGGCGGCCGGGCCGGTCAGCCCGGTCAGCCCGGCGAGCCCGGCCGGCAGCGTTACCTCGAGCCTCTTGCCCCCCACCTCGACGGTAATCCGCTCCCGCGGCTCTGCGGCGCCGGCCCCCGTCGTGCCGTCGGCGTGATAGGGCGGGATGTCAGCATGGAACTCGGTCTCGATCCAGCGGGTGTGCACCCGGAATGGCTCGTCGGTGAACGCAGGATCGCGCACGACGGCGCGGTGGAAGGGCAGCACGGTTGGCATGCCGTCGATCTCGAACTCGGCGAGCGCGCGACGGGCTCGCTCCAGGGCGTGTGCCCGCGTCGCGCCGGTGACGATGAGCTTCGCGATCAGCGAGTCGAACGCCTGCGGCACCGTCATGCCCGCGGTGTACCCCGCGTCCAGCCGCACGCCCGGCCCGGCCGGCTGCCGCCACCCGGTAATGGTGCCGGGAGCGGGCAGGAAGCCGCGGCCCGCGTCCTCGGCGTTGATCCGGAATTCGATCGAGTGCCCGCGGACCTCTGGATCGCTGAAGCTCAGCGGCTCCCCGTCGGCAATCGCGAACATCTCGCGCACGAGGTCGATGCCGGTCACTTCCTCGGTGACCGGGTGCTCGACCTGGAGGCGCGTGTTGACCTCGAGGAACGACACCGTGCCGTCCTGGCCGATCAGGAACTCGCACGTGCCGGCGCCGACGTAGCCAGCGGCGCGCAGGATATCGCCCGAGGCGGTGCGCAGCTGCTTGTCCTGCTGGGTCGTCAGGAACGGGGCGGGCGCCTCCTCGACCAGCTTCTGGTGGCGGCGCTGCAGCGAGCAGTCCCTCGTCGACACGACCACCACGTTGCCGTGCGAGTCGGCCAGGCACTGCGTCTCGACGTGCCGCGGCTTGTCGAGGTAGCGCTCGGCGAAGCACTCGCCCCGGCCAAAGGCGGCCACCGACTCGCGCACCGCCGACTCGAACTGGCTGGGGATCTCCTCGAGCGTTCTGGCGACCTTGAGACCGCGCCCGCCGCCGCCGAAGGCAGCCTTGATGGCGACCGGTAGGCCGTGCTCGGCGGCGAAGGCGATGACTTCGTCCGCTCCGCTGACCGGCCCGTCGGTTCCAGCCGCCAGCGGCGCGCCGACCTGCCGCGCGATGCTCCGCGCCGATACCTTGTCGCCCAGCGCCTCGATGGCGTCGGGCGGAGGCCCGATCCAGGTCAGGTCCGCGTCGATGACAGCACGGGCGAAGTCCGCGTTCTCAGCCAGGAAGCCGTATCCGGGATGCACGGCGTCGGCGCCGCTCTCGCTCGCGGCGCGCAGGATCTTGCCGATATCGAGGTAGCTATCCGCGGCGCTCAGACCGCCTAGGGCGTAGGCCTCGTCGGCCAGGGTCACGTGCAGGGCGTCCAGGTCGGCCTCGCCGTACACCGCAACGCTGATCAGCCCGGCATCGCGGCACGCCCGTGCGATCCGAACGGCGATCTCGCCCCGGTTTGCGATCAGGACCTTGCGCACGTACGTTGTCTCCTCATTTCGACTGTGAGGAGTCTAGGTGAGACAGCCAGCCGGGCGGCGCCGGCTAGCCAGGCAGCGCGCTTGCCCGCCACGCCCCCGGGCCGGGGAACAACGGAGCGCGCAGCGCCCGGCCAGGCGAGGACCACAGCGAGCGCGGCGGGCCGAGGTCAGCGCGTAGCCTTGCAGGCGGGCGGCTGGCGAGCACGACGACCAGCGCGGCGAGCTCGTCCGGCGTCGGCGTGCCCCGGACCACCGTGAGCACCGGCCGCGGCTCCGCACCGGCCCGCGGATCTGTCATCTCGACGTCACCCCTTCGACTTGCCGACGCCGAGGCCGAACTGGCGGTGCACCCGAGCCCAGAACGCGTCCCGCAGCCACTCCCTGGCCTCCTGGTAGGAGCGCAGCGACAGGCCGAGCTCCTTCTCCGCGTCCACCAGCAGTTCCTTGTCGATCACCGGCGGCAGGATCGGACCGGGCAGCAGGTCGCGGATGTTGTCCTCGCCCCTGGTCAGGATCCACTTCTGGGCGACGTGCTCGCCCGCCTCCTCGACGCGCTCCCGGTCTGGGCCTAGCCGTCCCGACGCCAGGTGGGTCACCGGCAGCGGCCGGGAGAATGGCCGGCTCAGGTGCCGTTCGCCGAACAGCTGCGCCGGCGACGGCGCGGCCTGCACGGCCGGCTGTGACACGGCCGGGCCGACCCTGGCCGGGCCCTGGTCGGCACCG
>JASHPF010000241.1 GCA_030038295.1 Streptosporangiaceae bacterium | reverse complement strand
CCGGGATTGCCGGCATCACGAAACCGACAACGGAGCCACGTTCATCGACAAGGCGGCACGGCCACGCCGCAAGATCCAACAGCTCCAACCCCTCGGAAAATGGCAGGGACTCCAGGTAGGCCGGCATTGCATCCAGCAGCGCCACATGCAGCGAACTAGCCACTTCCTGCTTGTATCGCTTGAAGACCAGCGACGATGCGTACCTCATGCGCAACCCAGGCGCAGCAAACACAACTCCCTGGCCGCCTGACGCTAACCGGGTTAAATTTCCTAGGTCACCCACGTCTAGATGAGCACCCACAAGACTCCCATATCATACTATTGACAGATTAAGCCTAAGCTCGAGCAATTGTCGGCCAAACCATTCTTATACCAAAGCCAAGGCGGAATGCAATCGTGAAACGACCTAGATTAAAACGCAGATATCCTGTAGCGGACCAATTGCAGTTCGCGAACCGCCGCTCTCCTTGATCGGCTTCCTTGATCAGGCGCACTGCCAGCGGCAGGATCAGCCGCAGGAAGCGAAAGAAGCTCCGGCGCGAGGTCGACCGAGACTGCTCCAGCGCTATGCGGCGGTCAGGTAGGGGGTGACACGATCGCGCTGGGCGACGACGGCGGCTTCACAATGCTGGCCCTCGGCGACCTGCTGACCGAGGTACAGCGGAAGACACCCGTGGTGCATGTGGTGTTCAACAACTCCCCGCTGGACTTCGTCAACGTCGAGCAACAGGAAGCCCGGTCCGTCCCGTTCGGCACTGACTTCGTGAATCCCGACTTCAGCCGCGTCGCCGAGGCGCTCGGCGCCGTCGGCATCCGGATCACCGGGCCAGCCGACGTGCGGCACGGCCTGCAGGCCGCGCTCCGGAACACCGGCGGGCCCGGTCGTCGTCGACGTGCTCATGGACCGGTATGCCTGTCCTTGCCTGCGCACGTGTCCGCCGAGACCGTCGGGGACTTCACCCTCAGCCTGGCCAGGCAGGCGGTCGCCGGGCAAAGGGACGAGGTCATCGAGACCGTCGAGCACAACATCCGGCTCGTCTGAAGGCGGCGGGCGAACCGGCCCGAGCGGGCTAAGGGGACTCCGAGCGTTGCATGTGCTGCTGGGTCACGTGTGGCGCGCGCTCGGCGACGCTGACGATGCCGACGATCATGAGGGCCAGGAAGAGGATCTCCCCGACGATGGCCGCCGGTGAACTGGACAGCTTCTCGTTCAGCCACAGGTACGCGAGGGCGATCGAGATCAGCGGATCGCACACGGTGATGATCGACAGCACCGGTGCGATCAGCGTGCCCTGCTGGAAGGCGGTCTCGTTGAACAGGTAGCCGACCGGGCCCACGACCGCCAGGGCGTAAATCGGCCAGTTGGTAAGGATCCCGACCAGTCCGCCATGGTGGGGTGACACCACGACCTTGACCAGGAACGCCGCTACCCCGTAGTTGATGCCGCACGCCAGCGCCAGCGCGAGCGGGCGGAGGGCGTCGCTGCGCCGTGCCACGACCAGGCACCCGAAGATCCCGGCGGCGAGGCCAGCAGCCAGCGGCAGCACGACGATGAAGCCGACGCTGGTGTTGCCGGCCGTGGGCCGCGCTACCGCGAGGAACCCGGCGACGCCGAGCACGGTGGCCGCGACGCCGGAGATCAGCTTCGTGTCCCAGGTCCGGCGCAGGAAGGTGTTGATCAGCACGGCGAATATCAGGTCGCACACCAGGATCGGCTCCACCAGCGCCAGCGGCCCGAACCGCAGCGCCAGCACCTGCAGGGCGAAACCGAGCAGGGTTCCCCCGACCGACGCGATCCACAGCGGCTGCCGGACCAGGTCCAGGAAGATCTTCGGCGACGTCGGCCCGCGGCTTTTAACCCGCTTGGTGCTGCGCTGGTCGGCAACGGTCGAAACGCCGAATACGAGCGCCGCACCGAGGGCCCCGGCGATGGCAGTGGCATCGGACAAGTCGTGGGTCCTGGTCTCCCATCCGGCTGCGCGCGGCAGGCCGGTGCGGTCTGGGCTGACGGTTACCCGCCCTGGACGGGCGGCCGACCGTGATTTCGTGACGGGCAGAACCTACCCACCGAGCTTCGGCGCTAGAGCCCGGAAAGTGCCGCCGTGTCACGGGTGCAGCCGAGGCCGCTGGCTGGGTATCCATTCCTGATTCGGCCCGCCGTGAGCGAACGTAAGAGCGACGATCCGGACAGGGGGATGTCGGACCATGAACGTAACACTCACTGGTTCTACCGGTTTTATCGGATCTCACATCCTGACCGAGCTGCAAGAGCACGGCTATGAGGTGACCGCGCTCGTCCGCAACCAAGCCCAGGCGGACACCGTCGCAGCCATCGGCGCGACACCCGCGGTGGTCGACCTCTACGACCGCGCCGCGGTCACGAGCACCCTCAGCGGCGCGGACGGCGCCATCCACACGGCCAGTCCGGGAGACGCGACGAGCGCGAACCTCGACTCCGCGGTGGTCGACGCGGTGACCGGCGCCTTCGCGGGCACCGGCAAGCCGTACCTGCACATCAGCGGCGAGTGGATCTACGGGGACAACCGCCACATCAGCGAGGACTCTCCGATCAAGGCGCCCGCGATGGTGGCGTGGAAGCCGCCGATCGAACGCCGGGTGCTCGACGCGCCGGACATGCGCGGGGTCGTGATCGTCGCCGGCACCGCCTACGGTGACGGCGGCGGCGCGATGCCCGGGCTCCTGCTCGGTTCTCCCCGCGACGAAGCCGGAAACCTGATCATGCTCGGCACCGGACAGCAGCACTGGTCCACCGTGCACGTCGCAGACCTGGCCGACTTCTTCCGGCGCGCCCTGGAAGACGAATCCGCCAGCGGCCGCTACATCGTCACCGACGGGTCGGACCCGACCGTGGCCGAGCTAACGGAGGCCGCCGCCGTCGCGGCCGGTGCTCCCGGAGCGGTCGCGGGCTCTGACGCCGAGGCCCGGGCGCGCCTCGGCGAGGCCTTCGCCCAGGTTCTGCTGCTCGACCAGGGCACCGATTCGGCCCGGGCTCGAGCCGAGCTCGACTGGCAGCCGACCCAGCCAAGCCTGACCGACGACTTCCGCTCTGGAAGTTATCGCGCATGACGGGAGACGACCGGGCATCGCCGGCCGCGGAGGCCGGCGGTCGCCCCGGCTACCTGCCCGTATCCGAGCATGGCCTGATCGGGGATCTGCACACGGTCGCGCTGGTGGGGACCAACGGGACCATCGACTGGCACTGCACGCCGGCCTTCGACGCCCCGAGCGTGTTCGGATCGATCCTGGACGCCGACCGCGGCGGCTGCTTCGAGCTAGCCGCCGCGGTCTCCGCGAAAACCCGGCAGGTCTATCTCCCCGACACCAACGTGCTGATCACCCGGTTCTTCGCGGACGACGGGGTCGGCGAGATCCAGGATTTCATGCCGGTCTGCGGTATGGCCGCGACGGCGCGGCACCGGCTGGTGCGGCGGGTGCTGTGCGCGCGGGGGACCATGCGGTTCCGGGCGCGGATCGCGCCGCGATTTAACTACGGGCTGGACCCGCACGTGCTCGCCGAGGCGGACCACGGCGTGATCTTCACGTCGTCCAGCCAGGCTATCGGGCTGAGCGCGACGGTCCCGCTCGCGCACGACGGCCGCGACGTGACGGCCGAGTTCAGGCTGGCCGAGGGTGAGTCGGCGGTGTTCGCCCTGGACGAGGTGGGCACCGACATGGAACCCCGCGGGTGCTCGGGCACGGAGGCGGAGGAGCTGCTGGCCGCCACGGTCGCCTTCTGGCGGAACTGGCTGTCGGCGTCGCGCTACCGAGGCCGGTGGCGGGAGATAGTGCACCGCTCGGCGCTGACGCTGAAGCTGCTGACCTACGCTCCAACCGGCGCCATCGTGGCCGCGCCGACGACCAGCCTGCCCGAGCAGATCGGCGGCGAGCGGAACTGGGACTACCGGTACGTATGGGTCAGAGACGCGGCCTTCTGCGTCTACGCCCTGCTGCGGCTGGGTTTCACCAGCGAGGCCAGGGCCTTCATCGAGTTCGTTCTCGGCCGCACCAGTCCGGGCACGGACGCCGCCATGAGCCCGATGCAGGTGATGTACGGAATTGACGGGCGCACCGACCTGCCGGAGCGGGAACTGTCCCACCTCTCCGGCTACCTGGGCTCGAAGCCAGTGCGGATCGGTAACGCCGCGGCCAACCAGCTTCAGCTGGACATCTACGGCGAGCTCATGGACTCGGTCTACCTCTACGACGACTGGCACCAGCCGGTTTCCAGCGACCACTGGGACGCGATCATCGGCCGGGCCGAGTGGCTCTGCAAGCACTGGGATCAGCCCGACGAGGGCATCTGGGAGACCCGCGGCGGCCCGAAGAAGTTCCTGTACTCACACCTCATGTGCTGGGTCGCGATCGAGCGGGCGATCCGGATGGCGAACCGCAGGGGCCTGCCCGGTCGCCTGGCACGCTGGCGGCATACCCGCGATGCCATCTACCGCCGGATCATGGACCGCGACTGGTCGCCGGCGCTCAACTCCTTCGTTCAGTACGAGGGCGCGGATGTGCTGGACGCAGCGGCGTTGCTGATGCCGCTGGTCAAGTTCATCGCGCCAACCGACCCTAAGTGGCTGTCCACCCTCGACACGCTCACCGACCACCTGGTGTCCGACTCGCTGGTCTACCGGTACGACGCGAAGGCCAGCCCGGACGGGCTGCACGGCGTCGAGGGCACCTTCTCGCCATGCTCGTTCTGGTACGTCGAGGCGCTCACCCGGGCCGGGCGGGTGAAGGACGCGCAGCTGGCCTTCGAGAAGATGCTCACCTACGCCAATCACGTGGGCCTGTACGCCGAGGAGATCAGCCTCACCGGCGAGCAGCAAGGCAACTTCCCGCAGGCACTGACCCATCTGGCGCTGATCAGCGCCGCCTTCAACCTCGACCACGCGCTGGGCTAGGCGTCAGAGCGCCATCAGGCAGCCGTCCCAGTACGCCTCGACCTTCGGGTTGCGGCGACCGTGCATGCCGATCTCCAGCACGTCGGGTTCGCGACCGCCTGGCGCGCGGAACCAGATCTCCAGCTCGGGATGCGATACCCGGCCGAACGGCAGGTCGCTGCGCGGCCGGCTGGTCGCCGCGTGCATATAGGCGGGCGTTCCCGCGCAGCAGCGCTTCGGGTACGCAGCCCACACCCAGAGCACGCCCCCGGCAGCGAGCACGTGCGCGACGGCGTCGGGGCTAGCCTGGACACGCATGGCGCCGCTCCCCTCCGCAGGCCGATCCGCCGCGTCGCCGCCCGAAGCAGCTGCGGCCGTCCTGGTCATTATCGTCAGCATCCACCGCGCGGCGGCTGATGACCAGGCCCGATGCGGCGACCAGCTGCCTCACGCTGGCAGCGCCGCACACGCTGACCTCCGACGGACGGCTCACGCCACCGCCGGTCCGCTAACGTACCGCATGCGACACAGTGACGCAGGCGATGACAGAGCGCCGGAAAACAGGAAGGCCGACATGACCGAATCCGGGTACGTCCAGCTGACAGGCAGCGACCGAGGGCCGCTCGACGACATCCAGTTAGTCGGCCCCGCAGACCCGGATGAGTGGCTGGAACTGACCATCGTCACCCGCCGGATGGCGAGCCTGCCCACGACGGCGACCGGTGCGCCCGCGCCGCTGTCACGCGCCGAGCTTCGCGAATCCTATGGATCCGCGCCGGCGGACCAGGATTTCGTCGCCAGCGTGCTCACGAGCCTCGACCCCGCGATCGAGGTAACGGGCGCCGATCCGGGCTCGCGCCTGATGACCATCGCTGGGCCGTCGGCGGTGCTGACGCAGGCGTTCGGCACCGAGCTCAGCCAGGTCACCAGCGCCGGACCGGCCGGGTCGCAGGTAAGCCACCGGTACCGCACCGGAGCACTGCTGATCCCCGCCGCCCTGGACGGCGTGGTCGTCGCGGTGGTCGGGCTTGACAACAGGCCGCAGGCAGCGTCGCAGGTCCGGCAGGTCGCCCCGGAGCTCGTCCAGGTCTCCTACACCCCGCCCGAGGTGGCCAGCCTTTACACCTACCCGGCGGGCACCGACGGAACCGGCCAGACAGTCGCGATCATCGAGCTTGGTGGCGGCTTCGCCGAGTCGGATCTCGCTACGTACTTCTCCGGGCTCGGACTCGCGACGCCGTCGGTGACCGCGGTCGGCGTCGACGGCGCCAGCAACGTCCCTGACGAAGATCCGCAGGGTGCGGACCTGGAGGTGCTGCTTGATATCGAGGTTCTCGGGTCAATGGCCCCCGGTGCCGCGCAGCTTGTCTACTTCGCCCCCAACACCGATCAGGGATTCATCGACGCGATCACGGCCGCCGTCCACGCCGAGCCCACGCCGGCCGCCCTGAGCATCAGCTGGGGCGGTCCGGAGAGCTCGTGGACTTCACAGGCCATGACGGCGCTGGACGCGGCGATCGCCGATGGCGTCGCGCTCGGCGTCACGGTCTGCGTCGCTGCAGGCGACAACGGCAGCAGTGACGGGGTCAGCGACGGCGAGCCGCACGTCGACTTCCCGGCGTCCAGTCCGCACGCCCTCGGCTGCGGTGGGACGAGCCTGCAGGCCGACCCCAGCACCGGCGTCATCAGCTCGGAGACCGTCTGGAACGACGGCGCGGGCGGCGGCGCTACCGGCGGGGGCGTGAGCGCCGTGTTCGCGCTCCCGGCCTGGCAGGCGACGGCCGGCGTCCCGGCGGCCCCGAGCGGCGGCACCGGGCGAGGCGTCCCTGACGTGGCTGGCAACGCCGATCCGGCGACCGGCTACCAGGTGCTGGTCGACGGTGACGCGACCGTGCTGGGCGGAACCAGCGCGGTTGCGCCGCTGTGGGCAGCCCTGATCGCCCGGCTGACCGAGGCACTCGGCAATCCCACCGGGCTCATTCAGACAGCGCTCTATGCCGGAATCGAGCCCGGCCAGCCGGTCGGGGGTGTTCGCGACATCACGGAGGGAAACAACGGGGCCTATTCCGCGGGGCCCGGCTGGGACGCCTGCACCGGGCTGGGGGTTCCCGACGGCGAGGCCCTGCTGGCCAGGCTGACCGCTGCCTCCTGAGGTCGGCGTCCGCGGTCAGCCGGGTTCGTCGGCCGACGGCTGGCTCGGCTGCGGGCCCGGCGGGTGCCAGCGCGCATGCCGGGTGCCGGCATCGGGCCGGCGGAGCAGCGTGAGCCGCGGCCTGGGGCCGTCCGTCCGGCCGGTGGGCGGCTTGCGGCTGCCGGCCAGATAGGGGGCAGGCCACGCCGCGCCGGGGCCGTGGTAGTCCTGCTCGGTCGCGGCGTGCAGGGTCCAGTTCGGGTCGTACAGGTGCGGCCGCCCGACCGCGACGAGGTCCGCGCGGCCGGCCAGCAGCAGCGAGTTGACGTCGTCATAGGACGAGATAGCCCCGACGGCGATGACCGCTACCCGGTAGCGGCGGGCCAGATCATTGCGGATCCGATCGGCGTACGGGGTCTGGTAGCTCCGGCCGAACTCCGGCCGCTCGTCCTTGACCACCTGCCCGGTCGAGACGTGGATCGCGTCCGCGCCGTGCTCGGCGAACGCCGCCGCGATCTGCACGGCGTCCTCGACGTCGTTGCCGCCTTCGTGCCAGTCGGTCGCCGAGATGCGCACGCTCACCGGCCGCTCGGCTGGCCACGCCGCGCGTACCGCGTCGAACACCTCGAGCGGGTAGCGCAGCCGGTTCGCCAGCGGGCCGCCGTAGCCGTCCCGCCGGTGATTGGACAGCGGCGACAGGAACGACGACAGCAGGTACCCGTGCGCGCAGTGCAGTTCCAGCAGGTCGAAGCCGGCTCGCGCCGCCGCCCGCGTGGCGGTCACGAACTGCTCGGTGATCTGATCCAGGTCGGCGCGGCTGAGCTCGCGCGGGGTCTGATTAGCCGGCGAGTAGGGGATCGGTGACGGCCCGGCCACCTCCCAGTTGCCGTGCTCGAGGGGCTCGTCCATGCCGTCCCACATCAGCTTCGTCGACCCCTTGCGGCCGGAATGGCCGAGCTGAATGCCGATCTTGGCGGCGCTGTGCAGGTGCACGAAATCGACGATCCGCGCCCAGGCCCGCTCCTGCTCGGGGTCGTAGATGCCCGCACATCCCGGCGTGATGCGACCGGCCGCCGAGACGCACACCATCTCGGTCATCACCAGGGCCGCGCCACCGAGCGCGCGTGCACCGAGGTGGACCAGGTGAAAGTCGCCCGGTACGCCGTCCGCGGCGGAGTACATGTCCATCGGCGAGACGATCACCCGGTTGCAGAGGTCGAGGTTGCCGAGCCGGAACGGATGGAACATCGGCGGCGGGGTGCTCCGGGTGGTCAGCGAGTCGCCGGGATCGGCTGTGCTGCTGTGCGCGCCGCCCGGCGCGACGGCACTGGCCGGCGCGACCTGGCGGGCGGCGAACCAGGCGTCCATCCGGGCCATGAACTCGGGATCGCGAAGCCGGAGGTTGTCGTAGGTGATGCGGCGGCTACGGGTGACGATGTTGAAGGCGAACTGCTCGGGATCCTGGCGGATGTAATGGCCGATGTTCTCGAACCACTCGAGGCTCGCTCTTGCGGCGCGCTGGGTAGACGCGACAACGGGGCGCCGCTCGGCCTCGTACGCGCGCAGCGCCGCCTCGATGCCGGGTTGCTCGTGCAGACAGGCTGCCAGCGCCAGACCATCCTCCATCGCGAGCTTGGTGCCCGAGCCGATGGAAAAGTGCGCTGTGTGCGCCGCGTCGCCGAGCAGGACGACGTTGTCATGCCGCCAGGCCGCGTTGGTGATCGTGCCGAAGCTCTGCCACTTCGAGTTGTTCACCAGGATCGCGTGCCCGCCGAGCACCTCGCCGAGCAGCTCGGCGATGCGCGCGACCGACCGTTCGTCGCTCACCCCCGGCGGGAACGCCGATCCGGCCCACTCGCCGAAGCCGGCCCGGCGCCACACGTCCTCGTGCATCTCGACGATGAAGGTGCTGCCCGTCGCGTCATACGGGTAACCGTGGACCTGCATCACCCCGTACGGCGTCTCCCGGATGTGGAACGTGAACGCGTCGAAGACCAGGTCGGTGCCGAGCCAGATGTACTTGTTGCGGTGCAGCACACGCGACGGGCAGAAGGCGCCGGCGTACCTCGCGCGCACGCCCGAGTTGGCGCCGTCGGCCGCGACGACCAGGTCGTAGCCGCGCCGGAGGTCGTCTGGATCTGGCGCCTCGGCGCGGAAGCAGATCCGCACCCCCAGCTCGCCGCAGCGCTGTTGCAGCAGCTGCAGCAGCTTCTTCCGGCCGATCGCGGCAAAGCCCTGCCCGCCGACCGTGACGACGCTGTCGCGGAGGTGGATGTCGATGTCGTCCCAGCGGGCGCACTGCTCAGCCATCTGGGCGTAGAACACCGGGTCGGCGTGCTCGATCCCGCCGAGCGTCTCATCGCTGAGCACCACGCCGAAGCCGAAGGTGTCATCGGGCGCGTTCCGCTCCCAGACGGTGATGTCGGCGGCCGGGTCCAGCGATCGCGCCAGCGCCGCGAAGTACAGCCCTGCCGGGCCGCCGCCGATGACGGCGATGCGCACGAGACCGTTCCCCTCTCCCCCGGCGCTCCGGCTACCGGCCAGCCCGCGGCTCGCGCAGCACGAACCGTTGCAGCTTCCCGGTCGAAGTCCGGGGCAGCGCGGCCGCGAACTCGATCGAGCGGGGGTACTTGTACGGCGCGATCAGCGCCTTCGTGTGCTCCTGCAACTCGGCGACCTTGGCTGCGTCGGCGGCAGCGCCGGCCCGCAGCACGACGACCGCGTGCACGATCATCCCCCGGTCGGGGTCGGGGCGTCCGACGACGGCGCACTCGATCACATCGGGATGCTGCTCGAGCGCCCGTTCCACCTCCGGCGCGCCGATGTTGTAACCGGCGGAGATGATCATGTCGTCGCTTCGCCCCTGATACCAGAAGTAGCCGTCGGCGTCGCGTACGTAGGTGTCGCCGGTGACATTCCAGCCGTGCCGGACATAACTCTGCTGACGCGGGTCGGCCAGGTA
>JASHPF010000240.1 GCA_030038295.1 Streptosporangiaceae bacterium | reverse complement strand
TGGACGCGATCCGGAACACTGTCTGGGCGTCGGGCGCGGGCCCGCCTATCCACCGCTCGCCCAGCCCGCCCGCGTGAACCAGCTCGCCGTCGGCGACCACGCCATACGCCAGCCCCGGCTGGCTGCCACTCGCCGCGAACCAGGCAGCCGCGATGTCATCGACCGCGGCGGCGCCAATCCGCACGGTGCTCACCCGTACGCCAGATGCCGAGCCAGCAGCGCCCTGACGTCGGGAGCACGCGCGTCCTCAGGACCTATCACGAGATCCATGCCCGCTCAGGCTAGCCGAGGGTCATTTCCGCGGTGTTACCGCTGCCCCGCCCGTGCCGCCCGTGCCGCCTGGCTGCGAGCGGGCGCGGCCAACCGGGATCAGTGGCGGTCAGCCGCGGCGGGCTGTGGGTCAGCCGGCCGGAACGGCGAGCGCCAGGTCCTCGGCCACGGCAGAGTCCGGCAGGTCGAGCAGCCGGCACCCAGCCCGGATCTCGAAGCGGGCCTGCGCGGGCGAGTACACCCCGGCGAGCCAGCGTCGGGTCGCGGCACCGAAGATGGCCTGTACAACCGGTAGCAGCCGCCGCTGCTCGCTGCTGATCGGCCGCCCCGCCCCGGCTACGTGCTCGAGCACCTGGAGGTGCAGGTGCTCGACCTGCTCGATCACCTCGCTATAGCTTCGCCTCGTCTCGCTGATGACCCGGCCAAGCGCGGCGGTGATTCGGGGCTCGCGCTGCTGCGCGCGGAACTCCCGCAGTAGGTGACTGGTCACCCGCTCGCGCGCGGTCCCGCCGCGCGGCACCTCGCCGGTCACCTGAGTGAGCGCGGCGGTGTACCGGCTCAGCAGGATGCCGAGGAGCACGTGATCCTTGGCCGGGAAGTACCGGTACAGCGTCGCCACCGACACGCCGGCGCGCTGGGACAGGTCCTTCATCTGCAGCGCCTCTTCGCCACCGGATGACAGCATCATCGTGGCGGCAGCCAGGATCCGGTCGTGCCGGCCGTGCTGGGCGGCGGTCGACGGGATGGCCGGAACTGCCGATGGCACGGCGGTCTCGCCGTCAGATCCCGAGCGAGTCGGCGAGCCGGTCGAGCTGGTCGCCAGGGCCGCCGAGCAGCACCTTGTTGGAAAGCCCGTTCTTGTAATACAGGTGCGCGTCGTGCTCCCAGGTGAACCCGATGCCGCCGTGCAGCTGGACCGTGTCGACGACGGCGTCGCCGTAAGCGGTCGCGAGCAGCACCCGGGCGACCGACGCCGCTACCGAGAACCGGCCCGGCTCGGCGTCCCCGGCCCGCGCCGCGTCCCTGACGGCCGCGTTCCCCAGCTCCCGGGACTTCTCCATGTCAGCGAGCCGGTGCTTCACCGCCTGGAACGCACCGATCGGCTGCCCGAAGGCAACCCGGATCCTGGCGTACGCCGCGGTCATGTCGATGCACGCCTTCATCGCGCCGACCGATTCCGAGGCGAGGGCGAGGTTCGCCACGTCCTGCGCGGCGGCCAGCGCTGCCAGTGCGTCGCCAGCCAGCAATCGGGCGGGGGTGTCGTCCAGCTCGATCCTGGCCAGCGACCGGGAGTGGTCGACCGCGGTCAGCCGGGTCGCCGTGAGCCCGTCGGCGCCGGCGTCCACCAGGTAGAGCGCGATCGCGCCGTCCGCCTCGGCCGGCACGACGAGGACGCTCGCCTCGGCACCGTTGAGCACCGGCGACACGGTGCCGGTCAGGGTCGGCCCGACCGGCGAGCCGGACGCGGTAACCCGCCCGCCGAAGCTGCTGGCTACCGCGAGCGTCGCGATCAGCTCGCCGCTGGCGATCTTCGGCAGCAGCTCCGCCCGCGCCTCATGGTCCTCCAGCCGCAACAGCACCTCGGCCGCGAGCACGCAGCCGAGCAGCGGCGAGGCGACGAGCCCGGCGCCCAGCTCGGTGAGCGCAACCGACAGCGCCGAGTAGCCCGCCCCCACGCCGCCGTAGGACTCGGGGATGGTGAAGCCGGCGAGCCCGAGCTGGGCGGTCAGCTGCTTCCACACGTCCGTGTCGTACGGCTCGCCGGAGGCGATGAGGTTCCGCAGGGACGCCAGCGGGCTGCGGTCGGCGACGAACTTGCGCACCGACTCGGCCAGCGCCAGCTCTTCGTCGGTGAGGATGAGTGCCATCGGTGGTCTCCCTTGCGCCGCCGGTTGCTCAGCTCTGCCGCTGCGTGCCAACGCGCAGCTGGTTGAACGGGGTCGATCGGTCGACTCCGGGATCCTTGGCCAGACCCAGGACCCGCTCGCCGATGATGTTGCGCTGGATTTCGCTGGTCCCGCCCGCGATCGCGCTGCCGGGCGCTGCGACGATCATCGTCGAGACCGCAGCCAGCTCGTCGCTGTCGAACGCCACCAGCTGATCGCCGAGCACATCGGCAGCGACGTTGCCGGCGAACCGGCCGAGGTCGGATCCGGCGAGCTTGGCCACCGAGCCGCGCGCGCCCGGCATCCGGCCGGCCAGCGCCTCCTCCCGGAGCAGCACCGCGAACAGCGCCACCGCGCGGCCCCGCGCGTAGAGCTCGGCCAGGCTGCGCCGCACGCCCGGCTCGCTGGTCCGGCCGAGGCCAGCGGCCAGGTCGCGCAGCGACTCGTAGCCCAGCGGATTCGTCCGTCCCGACGACATGGTGCCGATCGCGATCCGCTCGTGCCTGAGCATCACCACCGCGGCGTCCCAGCCCTTGTTCTCCTCGCCGATCAGCGCGTCCGCCGGGATCCGCACGTTGTCGAAGAACACCTCGTTGAACGGCGAGTGCCCGGTCGCCACCTTGAGCGGCCGCACGGTGACTCCCGGAGCGTGCATGTCCACGATGAACATGCTGATGCCGCTGTGCTTCGGCTTCGTCGGGTCGGTGCGCGCGATGATGGCGCCGAAGTCGCTGTACTGGGCGCCCGACGTCCAGACCTTCTGGCCGTTGAGCACCCACTCATCGCCATCCCGGACGGCGCTGGTCTGCAGGCTCGCAACATCGGACCCGGCGCCGGGCTCGGAGAACAGCTGGCACCAGATTTCCTCGCCGCGGAGCATCGGGCGCAGGTAGCGGTTCTTCTGCGCCTCCGAGCCGATTTCCAGGATGGTGTTGCCCGGCATGCTGATGCCAATGAAGAACGCGCCGTTCGGCAGGTCGTAGTGACGCGTCTCCTGGCTCCAGGCAATCTGCTCGGCGTTGGTCAGGCCCTGCCCGCCGTACTCCTTCGGCCAGGTGATCCCGGCGAACCCGGCGTCGTAGAGCTTCGCCTGGAACGCTTTCTGGTCCGCGAGCGTCATCTGGCTGGCTTCGTCATCGTCCTCGGCGGCGCCGCGGCGCGGCGCGTTGGCCTGTAGCCACGCTCGCGCCCTCGCGCGGAAGTCGTCGCTCATCGGCGTGCCCCTCCCGGCCCAGCAGCCGCGGCCAGGCCGAAAAACTGAAATCGGTTATGCTTTCTGGTGGCACCGAGCGAAGCACGTCGTCACGTCCCATGTCAACCGGGCGTGGCAGGAAGGAACACCGGGCGATGCGGGTAACCGGCACACGACAGCACGCCGCGTGGCAGCTGGCCGAGTTCCCCCCGGTCGAGAACGTCGCGAGCGGGATCTGGTCGGTGCCGGTGCCGATCATCGGCAACCCGCTGCGGTACGTGCTCAGCTACCTGATCGAGCACGACACCGGCTTCGTCATGGTCGATCCCGGCTGGAACCATCCGGATAGCTGGCAGGCGCTGACCAGCGGCCTGGCCCAGTGCGAGATCCCGCTCGCCGCGGTCACCGGCATCGTCGTCACGCACGTCCACCCGGACCATCACGGGCTGTCCGGCAAGGTGCGCGAGCTGACCGGCGCATGGGTCGGCATGCACCCGGCCGAGGACGCCTTCCTCGCGGTGCAGGGCGCCGACGCCATGCGCAGCGGAATCGAGGTGTACCTCCGCTGGTGCGGAGCGCCGGCGAGCCACGTGCAGGAGCTCGTGGCCAGCCGACCGCACACGGCGCAGATCGAGCCGATGGTCCGCGCCGACCGGAGGATTGAGCACGACGACATCGTGGACGCGCCCGGCCTGACGCTCCGCGCGGTCTGGACTCCCGGGCACACGCCCGGCCACTTGTGCTTCTACGACGAGTCCCGCGACGTGCTGCTGACCGGCGACCACATCCTGCCGCGCATCACGCCGAACGTGTCCTCCTATGACATGACGTCGAATCCGCTGGACGACTACCTGGCCTCGCTGGACAAGGTCCGCGGCATTCAGCCGTCGGAGGTGCTGCCCGCCCACGAGTTCCGGTTCGCCGACCTGGACGCCCGGCTGGCCGACCTGGCGGAGCATCACCGCGAGCGGCTGGCCGAGGCCGAGCGGGGGCTGGCCGCGGCGGGACCGGCCGGTACCACCGCGTGGCAGGCGGCGATGGGGGTGACCTGGTCCCGGCGGTGGCCCGACCTGGCTTCGTTTCAGCGCCAGGCCGCAATCGGCGAGGTGCTGTCCCATTTGCGGTACCTGCAAGCGCGCGGGCGGGCAGCCGAGTCGGATGTCGATGGCGTCGGGATCTGGACCGCGGTCAGCTAGCGACTCCGGACGGGGATGCTGCTAACGTCCCGGTCAATAGGCGCAAAACGGAGAGGGTGACGTTGTCAGACCGGCACGCGTGGATCGAGGAAGGTGCGCACGCCGTTGCGCCAGGAGTCCACCGGATACCGCTGCCGCTGCCGTCCGACGGGTTGCGGGCCGTCAACGTGTATGCCATTGAGGCCGAGTCCGGACTGGTCCTGATCGACTCGGGGTGGGCGCTGGCCAACGCGCTGAACCAGCTTGAGCGGTCGCTGGCCCTGATCGGCGCTGACCTGCGGGACGTCCGGCAGTTCCTGGTCACCCACATGCACCGGGATCACTACACCCAGGCGGTGGAGATCAGGCGGCTGTTCGGCACCTCGATCGCGCTGGGCCGCGGTGAGCAGCCGTCCATCGAGGGCCTGCTGTCCGGTGAGTTCCGGCCCATGCGTGCCCAACTGGCGGTGCTCAGGCTAGCCGGAGCTGACCCGGTCGCCGACCTGCTGACCCAGCTGACCGGCCGCGGCCCGAACGGCGCCAGGTGGCCGCACGCAGCTGCCGCGCCTACCGCAGCCGCCGCGCCGACCGTGCTGCAGCCGGGCCACCCGGCACTGCGGCCCGGATCGACCTTCGCCGCCGCGCTCGGCTACGAGGCACCGGACCGCTGGATCGCGCCTGACGCGGAGTTTGACCTGGGCAAGCGGACGCTGACCGCCGTCGCTACGCCTGGCCACACGCGCGGCCACGTTGTGTTCGCCGACACCCAGTCCGGGCTGCTCTTCGCCGGCGACCATGTGCTGCCGCACATCACGCCGTCGATCGGCTTCCAGGAATCTCCGTCAGCGCAGCCGCTGCGGGAGTACCTGCAGTCCCTCAACCTGGTACGCCGGATGCCTGATATGCGCCTGCTGCCGGCCCACGGTCCGGTCGCAGAGAGCACCCACGCCCGCATCGACGAGCTCCTCGCGCACCATGCCCACCGCCTCGGGCTCATGGCCGACGTGCTCGGCGGCGGGGAGTGCACGGCCTACGACGTCGCGCTCGCTATCGGCTGGACGAGACGGCAACACAAGCTCGGCGACCTTGATCTGATGAACCAGATGCTCGCGATCTGCGAGACCGTCTACCACCTCGACCTGCTGGTAGCCCAGGCGAGCGCGGTCAGCCACATCGGTGCAGACGGCGTCCGACGCTACCGGCTAACGAGCCAAGCCACCGACCCCGCCCGCGACAAGGAGGTCACCGCATGACCGGGCTCTCAACCAGCACTCCGCCCGTGCTGCCCACGACGCCAACCGGCTCGAGCCTGCAGCGGCTCGCAGACGAGGCGTGGGCGCGCGACGCCGGGCGATCCGAGCTCATTTTCGAAGGCCGCCGATGGACCGGCGACCAGCTGGCGGACCGTGTCCGCCGGCTCTCTGGCGGGCTTCGCGGGATCGGCGTCGCGCCTGATGACCGCGTCGTCGTGTGCATGGCGAACTGCCCCGAGGTGACCGTTACCTATCACGCAGTCTGGCGGGCTGGCGCGGTGGCGACGCCGGTGCTGTTCCTCCTGACCGAGGATGAGCTCCGCCACGTGCTAACCGACAGCGGTGCCGTGCTGGTGGTCACCACTCCCGAGTTCCTACCGAAAGTCACGGCGGCGGCCAGCGCCGCCCCGACCGTGCGCGGCATTGTCGTCGCGGGCGAGCACGCCGGCGCCGACAGCGCAGTGCCGCTGCTGGACTTCGCCGCCCTGGAGTCAGCGGAGCCGGCCGAGCTGATCGACAGCGAACCTTCCTCGCTGGCGGCTCTGCTGTACACCGGCGGAACGACCGGCCGGTCGAAGGGGGTGATGATCAGCCACGATGCCCTGTCCGCGGCCGCGTGGGCAGCCACCGCCACGTCCTACGACCCGGCGCACCGCACCGCCTTGCTGCCGCTGCCGCTCTCGCACGTCTACGGTCTCATGGTCAGCGTCATGAGCCTGCACACGCCCGAGCCCGGCGTGACCGTGCTGATGCGGTGGTTCGACCCGGCCGGCTGGTTGCAGCTCGCCCAGCAGCACAAGGTCAACCTCAGCCCCCTCGTGCCGTCCATGCTCCAGATGCTGCTGCAACAGCCGCTCGAGGCCTACGACCTGTCTGCGCTGGTCCGGCTCAACAGCGGCGCCGCACCGCTGCCGCGCCAGGTCATCGATGATTTCGGCCGCCGGCTGCCGCGCGTCGAGATCGCGGAGGGCTACGGCTGCACCGAGACTGCCGCGATCATCGCGACGACGCCGATCGGGCAGGCCAGGCCCGGCAGCGTCGGCAAGCCCGCACCGGGCGTCCAGGTCCGCATCGAGCTCCCGGATGGCAGCGAGGCCGCCACCGGGCGGGACGGCGAGATCTGCATCCGCGGCCCCGTGCTCATGTCCGGGTACTGGCACGCTCCTGAGGACACCGCGAAGGCGCTGCGGGGCGGTTACCTGCACACGGGCGACGTGGGCCGCCTGGACGCAGACGGTTACCTGTACATCGTCGACCGCATCAAGGACCTGATCATCCGCGGCGGCTACAACGTCTACCCGCGGGACGTGGAGGACGTGCTGGTCCAGCACCCAGACGTGGTCGCCGCGGCCGTCGTCGGCAAGCCGGATCCGAAGTACGGCGAGGAGGTCGTGGCGTTCGTCCAGCTCGTTCCGGGCAGCCGCACGACCCCCGAGGAGCTGGTGGCGCATGCTAAGCAGCACCTGTCGGCGGTGAAGTACCCGCGCGAGGTCCGCATCGTCGACGCGATCCCGCTGACGAGCGTGCTGAAGACCGACCGGAAGCGGCTGCGGGCCCAGCTCGTGAGCGAGAGGCGGTCGGCCGACTAAGGTTCAGTCCGCCCGGCGCGGCCCGCCCCAACGCCGCGGCCCGGGCTGACCGACGGTCGCGGAACCAGCTCGCTTATCAGGCGTCGTGCTGGGTGGTGCTCGGTCCGGCCTGGCCGGAGTCGGGTGTGTTTCGCTGGCCGTACCTGTCCTCGGCGTACACGTCCGGCCTGGCTAGCCTCTCGTCGGCTGCGCCTGCACCCGCCCGTTGGAACTGGCGATCGTCGGCCAGGCGCCCCGCGCCGTGGCCGGCGGCGACCACCAGTGTCCTGGCCGCGTGATCGCCGACGCGCTGGTGGTATCGCGAGGCCATCATGGTGATCAGCCCGACGAGGCCGAAGAACAGCGTGTCGATGAGGAGCAGGATGCCGCGGACGAGGTACTGGAGCATGGTCGCCGGACCGCCACCCTTGCTGATGACGCGAACGCCCAGCAGCTGCATTCCGAAGGTCTGCCCGTGGTGGCCGTTCGGGCGCAGTACCCAGTACCAAAGGTAGACAACGAGGGCGATCAGGGTCGCGAGCGCCCAGCCCAGGCCGTGCAGGAACCCGCTGCCCCGAGCGAGCAGCCAGTAGGCGATCGCCGGGATGATGCCGACCAGGATGTAATCGATGACGTACTGCACCACCCGTCGGCCCACGACCTGCGTCTCGTCGCGATTCACCGGGCTCGCCCAGCCCGGCTGGCCGCCCCAGGAGGCGCCATACGGGTCGTCCGGGTGACCGCCCCCCCGTGGCGTGCCGCCGGAGGGAGGGCTGTCGAACTGCTCCTGACCGGTTACGTCGTGCTGGCCCGAGGTGCCGACCCAGTCGCGGGAGCTCTGCTGCGTCCCGCCGCCCCACTGGCCGGGCGCGTCGCGCTCAGGCATGCTGCTCATCTTGATCCCCCGATCCACGCCATCGTCACGACGTGCGGTCACCCCCGAAGGGCCGCCCCTCGAGGTACCGACCTTCGTACCCTCAGTCACTGCTGAAACACTCTCAGTCACCCACCGGTAAGCAGCGGCAGTCCGCTCGCCGGTTCGCAGACGTTGGCTCGACCCGATTACGCACCGCTCACGGAGGAACACTCCTAGTACGCAGGCGGGAGAGGACAAGATGCGATCCAGGCTCATCGCCGCGGCCGCTGTCGCGATCGGCGTCAGCTTGGCGGTCTTGGCCTCATGCGGTGCCGGTGGCGCGACGTCGGCGCGGTCAGTGGCTGGTCACGTCGCGGCAAGGGGCGCCCAGGTGCGCAACCTGCGGGCCGCCAGGCCTGACGGGGCGACGAGCCGGGATCACCGGCGTCCCAGGCCCGCGGCGGGCGCGGCGGCCATCGGCGCTCGCGATCGCCCGTTCGGGCCCGGATGCGCCCAGCTGCCCAGCGCAGGAGCCGGGCTGACCAGGGCCTTGCCCAGTACAAGCCTGCCGGTCGCGACCGCCATAGCGCGAACGCCGCTGTTGTCGGACCTTGCCGGGGCGATCAAGCTGGCCGGGCTGACGAAGACGCTGAATGCTGCGCACGGGCTCACGGTGTTCGCGCCCGACAATGCCGCCTTCCAGGATCTGGGTGCCGGCAACGTGCAGGCGCTGCTTTCCACCAGATCTGACCTGCTGCGGGTGCTGAAGTTCCAGATTGTTGCCGCGCGCGTGCGTCCTGCCGACCTCGTCCGGCAGCGGGTGCTGACCACGGTTGGCGGAACGAAGCTCTACCCGTCCAGGGCGGGTCTCAGCTACTACGTCAACAACGCGGCGGTGACCTGCGGCAATCTGCACACCGCGAACGCAACCGTGTACATCGTCAACCAGGTCGTGATACCCGCGACATAGTGGGCGCCGGCGACGCTCGTGCCGTACCGTGGGCCGGGGACCGGGAAAGGCACATGAAGCTCAAGCTCGACCTGCACGATATCTATAACCGCGGCCAGGACATCGACCGTGCGCTGCGCGGCATCATCGATGAAGCCGTCCGGACGAAAGCGCCACTAGTCGAGATCATCCCCGGCAAGGGCTCCGGGCAGCTGAAGAAGCACGTGCTGCGATTCCTGGAGCAGAAGGAAATCAAGGCGCTCTATCACCGCGTCGAGAAGGACTCCAAGAACTTCGGGCGGGTGTTCGTTCACTTTCGCTGGTGAGCGGCGCCCTGCCCAGGTCGGCCAGCAGCGACCAGGGGTTTCGGGGAGCGGCGTGCCGGCCGGCGGGCTGCCGCCACGGCATCGGACCACGCAGCCGGCTGCCTCGTCCCTCGTGACCGGGCGCAGGCACTACGCCGCGGTCCTCCGTCATCCACGCCCAGCCCATGCCGACCCCCGACTGCCACGGTCTGCCACCCGATGGCAGCAGACGCCCCCGGCTGCGATGGTGGCACCGGTGACGGCACGCTGTCCATCATCGACACAGACGTTCTTGCTGGCTGAGACGACAATACGAATATGAAGCCGATATCAGTCGGAGGCCCGCATTTGCTGACGCAGCCGCAGTAGCAGTCGATCTTGACGATCTCCCCGCGCTCTCTGCGTATCAGCATGTGTGGAGGGATTATGCGTTTTGGGCTGGCATGGCAGGATGTCGCCATGAAGCTTGTGCTGCGCATCCTCATCGGGGCAGCCGCCCTCGGCGTTGCCCACCTCATCATCTCGGGCATCGAGCTGACCAGCGGCAGCGACTGGACCAAGGCCGGCACGCTGATCGTCGTCGCACTGATCTTCGGCGTCGTCAATGCCGTGATCAAGCCCGTGGTGAAGACCGTTGGCTGCGTCTTTTACGTGCTGACTCTCGGCCTGATCGGGCTCGTGGTCAACGGTCTGCTGCTCTGGCTGTGCAGCTGGGTGGCAGGCAAGCTCTCGCTGCCGTTCCACATCACCGGCTTCTGGCCGGCCTTCTGGGGAGCCATCGTCGTGGGCATCGTCGGCTGGCTGCTGAACCTCTTCGTTGGGGACGACCGGCGCAAGTCGGTGCGTGGCCGGCGCGCGCACGCGGCGGTGCGCTAGCCGCAATCGGCCCGGCGCCGTGTCTCCGGCGGCGCCAGCACCTAGGGTTCGGTGCTGGAGGTGGCTGGTGGCACAGGCGTGGCCCGTCGTCGACCTGTTCTCTGGCGCCGGCGGCATGAGCTGCGGGTTCAGCCGACGCGACGGGTTCGAGCTGGTCGGCGCGGCGGACGCGCAGCTCGGCAAGCCGAGCGCGGCCGTCGGCTCGCTGGGCTGCAACGCGAGCTACGCGGCCAGCATCGGGATCGAGCCAGCCGAGGCTGACCTAGCCGGGGCCGAGCCCGCAGAGGTCTGCGCGGCGATGGGCCTCGACGGCAGCCGCCCGGCCGTGCTTGTTGCGGGGCCGCCTTGCACGGGGTTCTCCCGCACGATCGCCAGTAACCACCTGCGCGACGACCGGCGCAATGGCCTGGTCGGGCTGATCGGCGAGTATGCAGCCCTGCTGCGGCCTGACGTCGTGCTGGTCGAGAACGCCAGGGAGCTCGTCACCGGCCGGTTCGGCGGGCACTTGCAGGGCCTGCTCGACCAGCTGGCCGCCCTGGGTTACGCAGCCATCGCGGACACCCACTTCCTTACTGACTTCGGACTGCCGCAGCGACGCGAGCGCGCGATCGTGGTGGCCGCCCGCCGCCCGTTGCGACCCCGCGGGCTCCGCAGCCTCTGGCAGGGCTGGCGAATCGACCCGAAGGCCACCCACGTGCGCCGGGCCATCTGGGACCTGCCACCGGTTGCTGCGGGGCGGCGCGACCCGGCCGACCCGCTGCACGTCAGCCCTGCCTTCCGGTCCGAGGTGAACCAGCGGCGGCTCGCCGCGACACCGCGCGACGGCGGCGGCTGGGCTGACCTGGCCGGCCAGCCCGACGGCGGCGGCCTGCTGACGCCGGCCATGGCCAGACGCGCCGCGCGCGGTCAGTTCGGCAGCCACCCGGATATCTACGGCCGGATGTGGTGGGACCGCCCGGCCCCGACGATCAAGCGCGAGTGCAGCCACGTCGGGAACGGCCGGTACGCCCATCCGGAACAGGACCGGCTCTGTACGGTGCGGGAGATGTCGATCCTGCAAGGCTTCCCGCGGGACTATCGGTTCGCCGGGACGATGGCGAATATGTACCGGCACATCGGCGACGCGGTGCCCCCGCTGATCAGCTACCAGCTGGCCGGTCTGTGCGAGTGGATGCTGACTGGTGCCCGGCCGGATCCGGGGGACCTGCTGCTGGCCGGCTGTCAGCTGACCACGGGTGACTTGCTGCGCGCCTGAGCAAGCCTGGCCAGGGTAAGCTGAGGACGTGCGACGGATTCCCGGAATCTACTGGTGGTGGCCGCGCTGAGCGGCCGCTAGTCCGTGCATTCATCCGACGGCGCGCCCGCTGGGCAGCGCCGTCGACGCTCTTATACGGGGCGTGGTCTGGCGCGCTGGCGGGCTTTCACCCACTAGCCAGCCAGGAGGTAACCCGCCATGTCCACCGTGACGCTGACTCCGTCACAAGCCGCCAGCCACCACCGCAGCGACAGCCTTGCGGCGGCGATCGAGCACGATCCAGCCAGTTACCGCATGCTCAGCGGTGATCGTCCGACCGGGGCGCTCCACGTCGGCCACTACTTCGGCTCCCTGCAGAACCGGATACGCCTGCAGGACGCCGGCGTCGAGGTACTCGTACTCATCGCCGACTACCAGGCCGTGACCGACCGGGTCGTGTCCGCCGACCTGCCCGAGGTCGTGATGGGCGTGATGGCCGACTACCTCGCTGTCGGCATCGACCCGGACCGGGCCGTCATCTTCGCCCACAGCCAGGTGCCGGCGCTCAATCAGCTGCTGCTGCCGTTCCTCAGCCTGGTTAGCGTTGCCGAGATCGGTCGCAACCCGACAGTCAAGGACGAGGTCGCGGCGGCCGGGCTCGCGACCGTATCCGGGCTGATGTTCACCTACCCCGTCCACCAGGCGGCCGACATCCTGTTCTGTCACGCCAACCTGGTGCCCGTTGGCATGGACCAGCTGCCGCACCTGGAGATCACCCGGACCATCGCCCGCCGGTTCAACGACCGCTACAGCCCAGGGTCGCCGTATTTCCCTGAGCCAGCAGCGCTGCTCAGCAGCGCGCCGCTGCTGCTCGGCATCGACGGTCAGAAGATGAGCAAGAGCCGTCACAACACAATTCCGCTGCGGGCCACGGCCGACGAGACCGCGCGGCTGCTCGGGCGGGCGAAGACAGACTCGCAGCGGGCCATGAGCTACGAGCCGGATCGGCGCCCTGAGGTAGCGAGCCTCCTCCTGCTCACGGCGCTCTGCCGCGGAATGACTCCAGAGGAGGTCGCGGCCGAGATCGGCGCCGGCGGCGCGGCGCGGCTGAAAGCAGCAGCGACCGACGCGGTCAACGACCGGTTCGCTCCAATCAGGGCGCGGCGGGCGGCACTCGCCGCCGACCCGGGCTATCTGCGGGCCGCGCTGGCGAAGGGGAATGAACGGGCTTCCGCGATCGCAGACGGTACCCTGCGTATCGTTCGCCGGCTCATGCACCAGCAGTACTAGCCGACATAGCGCGGCGGGCCGCTGCATCGTTGCAGCGGCCCGCCGACTTCGTGGTGCGGCCTGGTGTCAGGAGGCCGCGCCCGCGCCCTGGAGCTTGGCGAGCTCGGCCTGCACCATCGCCTCATGCTCTTCCTCGTCGCGCTTGGCTGCGCGCGGCGACCAACGCCCGCGCAGCAGCGGGATGGACAGCAGGAAGAAGATGAGACCGCCGAAGCAGATCCAGTACCAGGTCCGCCACTGGCCCGGCGACTTGGCGGCCGCCGATGCGACGGACGATCCGTGCGCCGTCATGTACGCCGTGACCGACGCCGGCACCTTGCCGAGCGCCGTCAGCTCGGCCGAGTTCGCCGTCACCGCCGCCGTCGCCGACGCCGGCACCGCGGCCAGCGCCGCCAGCTGGGACGAGTACGGCTGCAGGCCGGCGATCGCCGCCTCGTTCGCGCTGATAGTGGTCAGGATCGACGCGTTACCGCCAGCGGCGGCCAGCAGCTCCGCCAGCAGTGAGGCCGGGATCTTAGCCGGGTTCGTGTACGCGGCTGCCTGTGCGAACGCGGTCGGGTTCTTGGCGATAGCGGCCAGCTCAGGAGCGAACTTTGTCGCGGTCGCGACAACGGTCGGATTCGCCGCCGCCCAGTTGAACTCCGTCGCGTACTTCTGGTAGTCCGCGATCACGCTGCCGTGGGTGCCCGCCCAGACCAGCGACGGGTACTTGGCCGCGTACGCCGCGACGTTGCCGCCGTAGTTGACCAGCGGGGTGACCGAGTTGATCACCAGCAGCAGCAGCAGCGACGAGCCGAAGACGACGACCCGGATGATCCAGCCCCAGATCGCGAGCCCGGTGGCGGTGGCGGCCGGATTGTGGTGCTCGACGGTCTCGGTGAAGCTGGCCATCCACGGCGTGTACGCGACGCCCAGGAAGAACAGCATGATCGCCAAGATCGCCGCGATGGAGCCGAAGCTCGGGTGCGCCCCGACCTTCGACTGCAGCAGGAAGATCACGAGCATGACGGCGGCCCCGACGCCGCCGATGACCATGAACGGCTTCCGCACCCGGAACCGGTCGGAGGTCATGCCGATCAGGATCACCGCGCCGGCGTTGAAGGCCCAGCAGTAGTAGCCGAGGTTGTTGGACGTCTTGATCGAGAACCCCAGAATGGTGGTTGCGTAGATGACCAGGAAACCAACGAGCGCGTAGTAGATCAGCAGCATGATCGACACCGCGAAGGCCGAGACGACGATGTCGGCCTTGAGCAGCTGCCGCCAGTGGTGCCTCAGCGCGGCCTCGACGTCCAGACCCTTGGCCCGCAACTCGATCAGCGCCCGGTCCCGCATCGTAACCATGAGCTGATCGCGTAGCCCAGGTGATAGCTCTCGCAGGAAGAGCAGCGCGATCACCCAGACCACGAGGCCCACGGTGCCGCCGATGTAGAACTCGTGCGTCCAGAACCTCGGGTCGTGCGTCGGGCTCGCGGACGCCGGGATGGTGATCGAGCCGACGATCGCGACGATCAGGCTGCCGATCACGGGGCCGGTGGTCCAGAAGCCCATGGCGGTGGCTCGGCCGACCTGCGGGGAGAAGTCCCGGATCAGCGCCGGCGTGGCGACGAGGCAGATCCCCTCGACTGCGCCGACGACCCAAGCCTCGACGGTGTACTCCCACCTGTTCGTGCACGCGGGCAGCAGGAACGTCACGAAGATGCCCGCGAACAACAGCCCGAACACGACCAGGTTCGAGCGGCCGTACCTGTCGGTTAGGCCCGCGAACAGCGATCCGAAGGCGCCGATCAGGTTACCGAATGCAACGGTCGCCACATAGAACGTGAAGCTCATGTGCAGGTTGCTCAGGATCAGCGTTGACACCGAGCCGCCAACATAGAGCTCGTAGTACAGCGTGATGGTGGCCAGGACGGTGATGGCCAGGTACATCACCCTGGGACCGGTGTTCGGATAGCCATCCAGCTGCCGGTGAATCAGCGAAGAGAGCACTCCCCGCTGCCGGGAGGCTGGCTCCGCGGTAGTAGCTGTCATACAGCCCTCCTTGCCGTGACCGAACGTTTCGCCTGCGTTAACGACATGCCGACTAGACGGTACGCCCACCGTTACTGCGAAATCAATGGTCTGTTTTTACGCATCTCGGGCCGCATCCCGTGGCCTGCCTGCAGCTGACCGCGGAACGCTTGCCCTGCGATAACGCAGGATCGGGGGTTGTCGGCCAACGCTTGACTAGTTTCATCACGGA
>JASHPF010000239.1 GCA_030038295.1 Streptosporangiaceae bacterium | reverse complement strand
CACCCCATACCCGCCATCCAGGCTCGAGGAGTACTACCTGCCCGACCTGGACCGGGTCCTGGATGCCGTCGACCGCACGTTCGGCTACTGAGGGGGACCCTGATGGCAGATATCAAGGAGTTCCGGCTCCCTGACGTCGGCGAGGGCCTGACCGAGGCCGACATCGTCAAGTGGCGCGTCAAGCCGGGTGACCCGGTTACCGTCAACCAGATCATCGTGGAGATCGAGACCGCCAAGGCCGTCGTGGAGCTGCCGAGCCCGTACGCCGGCACGGTCGCCCGCCTGCTGGTGCCCGAGGGCGAGACGGCAGACGTCGGCACGCCCATCATCGCCGTGGATGTGGGTGGCTCCGGTGATGCTTCCGACGCGCCGGCGCCGCGCGACGTCAGCGAGATCGAAGATCTCGTGCCCTCGCCGCCGGCCGAAGGTGCCGTCGAGCCGGGCATCATCGGCAGCCCCGCGCCCAAGGCTGAGCGGCAGGCCGTGCTCGTCGGCTACGGCGTCAAGCTCGGCAGGACCACGCGCCGGGCCCGTAAGACCACGCCAGGTGACGCAGCCGGCTCGCGCGGCGGGACTGGCGCCGTAGTGGCCCAAACCCCGGCGGCCGCGCCCGGACTGGCAGCCGGGTCGACCGCGCCAGCGAGCGCGAACGGCGCCGCCGGCAAGGCGCTGGCGAAGCCGCCGGTGCGGAAGATGGCGAGGGACCTCGGCATCGACCTGTCCGGGCTGTCCGGGACCGGCCGGGACGGGTCGATCACCCGAGACGACGTAGAGCGGGCTGCGGCAGTCGCCACCGTCGGCCCCGTTCCCTCCCTCGGTCCACCGCTCTCCGGCCCGGCCCTGGCGGCCACGGCGCGGGAGGAGCGGCTCCCGATTCGAGGCGTGCGCAAGCACACCGCGGCCGCGATGGTCGCGAGTGCGTTCACGGCGCCGCACGTCACCGAGTTCCTGCAGATCGACATCACGGAGACGATGACCGCCGTCGGGCGGCTGCGCGCCCTGCCGGACTTCGACGGGGTGCGGATCTCGCCGCTGCTGCTGGTTGCGCGCGCGCTGATCATCGCCGCTGGCCGGCACCCGCTGATCAACGCGAGCTGGGACGACACCGCGCAGGAGATCGTGGTGCGGCACTACGTCAATCTGGGCATCGCCGCCGCCACCGAGCGCGGGCTCATCGTGCCGAACGTCAAGGACGCGCAGGCGCTCAGCCTGCCCGCGCTCGCCACCGCGCTGGCTCAGCTGGCCGAGACGGCCAGGGCCGGGAAGGCCACACCCGCGGACCTCGCCGGCGGCACGATCACCATCACGAACGTCGGCGTGTTCGGGGTGGACACCGGCACCCCGATTCTCACCCCAGGCGAGGCCGCCATCCTGGCGTTTGGCCAGGTCAAGGATGCACCGTGGGTTGTCGACGGGCAGCTCGTCGTGCGCAAGGTGTGCACGCTCGCGTTGTCCTTCGACCACCGGATCGTCGACGGTCAGCTCGGCTCGGCGGTGCTGCGCGACGTGGGCGCCATGCTGGCCGATCCGATCCGGATGCTCGCCTGGTCCTAGCCCGCACGGTCGATGCCGGCCGGGTGCCGCAACCTCGAGAGGGAGTCTGATGATCCGGCACGTGGTGCTTTTCACCTGGGACGACGAGATGACGGACGATATGGAGCGGCAGTTCGCCGCCGAACTGACCGCGCTCGCTCCGAAGCTGGCCGGCCTGCGCGCCTATCACGCCGGCCCGGATCGTGGCCTGGTCGAGGGCAACTTCGACTTCGCCGTGGTCGCGGATTTCGACGACGCGGCCAGCTACCTCGCCTACCGCGACCACCCTGAGCACCAGGACATCATCGCCCGGTTCAGCAGGCCTCACGCCCAGAGCCGGGCCGCCGTCCAGTACGAGGTCTGAGGCGCTGCGGCGAATGGGGACGGTCGGCTGCGGCCGTCTGCCTGGCAAGCTGGCCGGCGGTGCTGCCACCATGGGCGGCATGGCGACGGTCGTGGCCTTTCACGCGCACCCGGACGACGAAGTCCTGGCCACCGGGGGCACGCTGGCGAGGCTCGCGGCCGAGGGACATCGCGTCGTCATCGTGGTGGCCAGTGACGGCTGGATGGGCGCGCGCACCGAGCCAGGGGCGAGTACGCGCCTGGATGAGCTGCGGGCGAGCGCGGCGGTGCTCGGCGCGGCGCGGGTGGAGCACCTCGGCTACGCCGACAGCGGGACCGGGCCAGTCCTGTTCCCGGATCCGCCCGATCGGCAGCGATTCGTCCGCGCCGACATCGATGAGGCCGCGGAGCGACTGGCGGCATTGATCCGGGCAGAACACGCGGACGTGCTGCTGAGTTACGACGCCCAGGGCGGGTACGGCCACCGCGACCACGTCCGCGTGCACGCTGTCGGCGCCCGGGCCGCAGAGCTGACCGGCGTGCGGGTGTTTGAGGCAACCGCGCCGCGCGAGTACGTCCGCGTGGTGTTCAGCGCGCTCCGGGCGCTGCGGCTCGTCGTGCGGCACCAGCCGGCGGAAATCCGGACGTGGGGCACCCCCCGAGCCGCGATCACGCTGCGGGTGAACGTGCGCCGGTACGCGCGCCAGAAGCAGGCCGCGCTCGCCGCGCACCGTTCCGTGGTCCAGGGCACCGGCCGGCTGGCCAGACTCATGCGGCTCCTGCTGGCCCTCCCGGTGCCGGTGTTCGGGCTCGTGCTCGGCCGGGAGTGGTTCATCGAGGCCGGAGCCGCGACGAGCGGCACCGCCGGCTGCGACGCGCGCGCCTGGAGTACCAAGCGGCACGGCCGCCCGCCTCGGGGGAGTGCGGGCGGCCGCGCGGCGTCACCGCCGGTCGGCGAGCGGGCCTAGAAGGCTTCCTCCGGCAGCTCCATGGCGTCCAGCGAGGTCGTCTCCGCGATCTCGCGCTCCGCCGCGAGCCGCGGCAGCACGGTCGCCGCGAAGAACCCCGCCGCCGCGACCTTGCCCTGGTAGAACGCCTGGTCGCCGGCCGGCAGGTCGCCGCGGTCCAGGTTGCCGAGGGCGACCTCGGCCTGCCGTCCGAGCAGCCAGCCGACAATGAGGTCGCCGAGGGCGAGCAGCAGCCTGGTGGTGTTCAGCCCGACCCGGTAGATCTCGTCCGGCTGCTGCAGGCTGGCACCGACGTAGCCGTTCAGTGCCGTCACGATGGCCTCGACGTTGTCCGCTGCCCTGGCCACCGCGATGCGTACCGACTTCAGGCGGCCGTTGCCCGCCTCGGCCGCGGCGAACTCCCGGATCTGTCCCAGCAGATACGTCAGAGCGGCGCCATCGTTGCGGACGATCTTGCGGAAGTACAGGTCCATGCCCTGAATCGCCGTCGTGCCCTCGTACAGGCTGTCGATCTTCGCGTCCCTGATGTACTGCTCGATCGGGTAGTCCTGCAGGTAACCGGAGCCGCCGAGGGTCTGCAGCGACTGCACGAGCAATTCGCACCCGCGCTCCGATCCGACGCCCTTGACGATCGGCAGCAGCAGGTCGTTGACCGCCGACGCTAGCTCGTCGCCCTCCCCGCGCGCGGCGGCGACCTGAACAGCGTCCTGCTGGCTGGCGGTATACAGCACCAGGGCGCGCAAGCCCTCGGCGTACGACTTCTGCAGCAGCAGGCTGCGCCGCACGTCAGGGTGCTTCATGATCGTGACACGAGGCGCGGCCTTGTCCGTCAGCTGCGTGAGGTCGGCGCCCTGCACCCTGGTCTTGGCGTAGTCGAGCGCGTTCAGGTAGCCGGTCGACAGCGCGGCGATAGCCTTCGTGCCCACCATCATCCGGGCAAACTCGATGATCATGAACATCTGACGGATGCCGTCGTGCACATCGCCCACCAGCGTGCCGACCGCGGGCTGCCCGGCACCGAGGGTCAGCTCGCAGGTGGTCGACGCCTTGAGGCCCATCTTGTGCTCGACATTGGTCACGTAGGCGCCGTTGCGCTCGCCCAGCGAGCCGTCCGCGTTGATCAGGTACTTAGGCACCAGGAACATCGACAGGCCCTTGGTGCCGGGGCCGGCGCCCTC
>JASHPF010000238.1 GCA_030038295.1 Streptosporangiaceae bacterium | reverse complement strand
CCGCTGGAGATCCAGCACATCGGCAGCCGGCAGGACCAGACCCGGAGGGTCAACGAGCTGCTCGACGAGGTCGGCCTGCCGCGGAACGCGGTCGAGCGCTACCCGCACGAGTTTTCCGGCGGCCAGCGGCAGCGGATCGGGCTGGCCCGCGCGCTGACCCTCAGCCCCCAGGTAATCGTGGCGGATGAGCCGGTCAGCGCGCTCGACGTGTCGATCCGGGCCCAGGTGCTGAACTTGATGAAGCGGCTGCAGGCCGATTACGGGCTCACCTACGTGGTGATCTCGCACGACCTGGCCGTCGTGAAGTACATGGCCGACAACATCGGCGTGATGTACCTCGGCAAGATGGTTGAGCTGGCTCCCGCCGAGGACATCTACGCGCGGGCCGCTCACCCGTACACCGCCGGGCTGATCTCGGCGATTCCGGAGCCCGAGCCCGCCGTGCCCGGTGCGAAACGCGCGGCCGGGGTCGCGGGCGAGCTGGCGAGCGCCCTCAATCCGCCGTCGGGCTGCAGGTTCCGGACCAGGTGCCCGCTCGTGCAGGAGGTGTGCGCGGTCGAGGAGCCGCCGCTGCGGCCCTTCGGTCCTGGCCACGTGGCCGCGTGCCACTTCCCGCTGCAGACCCCGGCGCCGGCTGCGGCCGAGGCCGCTACCCCAGCGTCGAGCCGGTGATGAGGTTCGCGGGCACCGGCTGACCGTGCTGCAGCGCGCTGAACAGCTGGCTGGCCAGCGCGTTGTTCCAGAGCACCGAGTCACCGGCCGGGGTGTAGTAGTTCGCGTTCGCGATGGGCACCGTCGTGGTCAGCGGGTCGCGCAGGGCCCGCGCCGCCGACAGCAGCTGGTACAGCTGGGTGGCCTGGTCGACGGTGAGGTTGCTCGCCACGCCGGTCGCCGCGGGCAGCGCCGCGAACGGGTTGAGGATCACGCCCGCGCTGGTCATCTTCCGCAGCAGCGCGGCCAGGAAGATTCGCTGGTCCTGTTCGCGCTGCAGGTCCTGGGTGGCGAAGCTGTGCCGGTCGCGGACGAACGCGAGCGCCTGGCCGCCGTTCAGCACCTGACAGCCCGCGTTGAGGTTCACCCCGGAGGCCTGGTCGTGGATGGCGCTCGGCAGGCATATCCGCACGCCGCCCACGGCGTTCACCACGTTGACGAAGCCGCCGAAGCCGATGTCCATGAAGTGGTTGATGTACAGCCCGGTGTCGCTCTGGATGGTCTGCGCCAGCAGCGCAGGCCCGCCGATCGAAAACGCCGCGTTGATCTTGTCCATGCCAACGCCGGGGATGTTCACGTACGAGTCCCGCGGCACGCTGATGAGGATCGGCCTGCCACCGCCAGCCGGGATGTGGAGGATCATGATCGTGTCGGAGAGACCGTTCGCGGTGGTCTGAATCTGGCCGGTGGAGTACTCGTGCTCTTGCGCCGTGGTCAGGCCCTGCCGGCTATCCGACCCGGCGATCAGCCAGTTGGTCCCCGAGCCCGGCGCCGGCCGGCCGGCGTAGTCGGCCAGGAAGTTGCCCCTGGCGAGCTTGCCGTTGAGGTAGAAGTACGTCGCCACGCCGCCGGCGATCAGCACCACGACCACGAGCGCGAGGACACCGAAGATCCGCCGTGGCCGCAGCCAGCGGCGCCGGCGCGGCCCGCCGTACCGGGCCGGGCTGCCCGGTCCGGTCGGATAGCGGACGGGCGAGCGGGCCGGCGTCGCAGGCTCGCCGCGGCTGGATAGCGGCGGCTGATCCGGCCAGGTCCCTGGCGGCGCGGCGGGCCGGCCGGCCGGGACCCTGACGGTACGGCCGGGGTCGGTGTCATCGATCCCCTGTCCGTCCGCGGGCCGTCCGTCGCGGAACCAGCCCTCTGGGTATTCGCTCATTCCAGGCCGCCCATCACCGTCCGCTGTTCCCATCGTCTCTACCTGCTGGACGCCCCTCCGGCCAAATCGTCGGGGATCCCTCCCCACCTCCCCACCAGATCGTGACCAGGTCACGACCGGATGAGCCGAAGTCTGCCGGCCGGTGCGGGTCGACGCCCAGATCGGTGAGGGCGGCCGCGACCTCGTCTGCCCTCGCCAGCGGCAGGCAGAGCCGCCGCCGGGTGATATCGGTGAGCTCGGCGAAGCTGGCGTAGTCGCGGCCGCCCGGCCGGGACCAGCGGCGCGAGCCGGCTTCCACGCCCATCGCAGCCAGGATAGCCAGCAGGTCGTCGGCGGTCGGCCGGTCCGGCCTGACCAGGCCCCAAAAGCGCAGCCAGAGCGGGTTGAGGCTGGTCAGCGGGTGAGTGGCCGACATTTCGAGCACGACGGTCCGACGGGCCGCGGCGGTCAGCGCGGCGAGGAACGGCTCGATGTCCGGCACGTTATAGACCACGTGATGGCACGTCACGACGTCGGCGCTGGCCACCTGGCGGGCCACGTCCGGCCAGCGGCCGGGCACCAGCCGGGCCTGGCGGCCCGCGGCCGCGGCGCGCTCGGCCAGCAGCTCGAGCATGTCCGGCTCGGTATCGACCGCGGTCAGCGCCGTGCACCGGGGCAGCAGCGGCAGGCACGCCGCCCCGGCCCCGGCGCCGATGTCGAGCACGCTCCCCGGCGGGTCCAGGGCGGCCGCGGCCCGCTCGTAGGAGGGCCCGGCTGGGGCGGCGGCGACCCGATCGGCGCGGCGGGTGAACAGCGGGCGCGGCAGCACCCACGGCGATTCCTCGGCCATCGCCGTGATGTCGTCGGGAATGGCCCAGGCCGCCAGGTCCGACCGCCAGCGGGCCAGCAATCCGGGCAGCCGATCGGCCCCGTTCCCCTCCAAAACCATGGCACGAGGGTAGGGCCCTCGCCGGACGGCTGCAGGTGTAGCAGCCTAGCCTTGGGTAGAGGTGTGCGTGCAAACCCGGGAGGTGCTCGTGGCAGTCCCCACCGCCATCAAAACCGACATCAACCTCGCCACGGCCGGTGAGCTCGCGCAGCAGCTGCGCGTCGACTCCGTCCGCTCGAGCACGTCCGCCGGGTCCGGGCACCCGACCTCCAGCATGTCCGCAGCCGACCTGCTGGCGGTGCTGGTGGGTCGGCACCTGCGCTACGACTGGGACGACCCGGCCAATCCGGCCAACGACCACCTGATCTTCTCCAAGGGCCACGCCTCCCCGCTGCTCTACTCGGTGTTCAAGGCGGTCGGGGTGATCTCGGATGAGGAGCTCATGACCGGCTACCGCAGGTTCGGATCGCCCCTCGAGGGCCACCCGACGCCGGACCTGCCGTGGGTGGACGTGGCGACCGGCTCGCTCGGTCAGGGCCTGCCGGATGCCGTCGGCGTCGCGCTGGCCGGGAAGTACGTCGACGAGATTCCCTACCGGGTCTGGGTGCTGTGCGGCGACAGCGAGATGGCCGAGGGATCCATCTGGGAGGCGCTGGACAAGGCCTCGCACTACAAGCTTTCCAACCTCATCGCCATGGTGGACGTGAACCGGCTCGGTCAGCGCGGGCCCACGGAGCTGTCGTGGGACCTCGACACCTACTCGAGGCGCGTGTCGGCGTTCGGCGGCCGGGTGTTCACGATCGACGGACATGACCTCGGCGAGATCGACCGGGCCATGCGCGAGGCGGTCGACCTCAGCCGCGACCAGCCCGCGGTGATCCTCGCCCGCACCCGCAAGGGCCGCGGATTCACCGAGGTGGAGGACGCCGAGGGCTGGCACGGCAGGCCGCTGCCACCGGAGATGGCCGAGCGCGCGGTGATCGAGCTCGGCGGCGAGCGCCAGCTCGTGGTCAGGGGCCCGAAGCCGGAGGCTCACCCGGCGCCGCGGGCGCATGCCAACGGCGGCGCCGCGGTGCAGCTGCCGGTCTACTCGGTCGGCGACAAGGTCGCGACGCGGCTGGCCTACGGCCAGGCGCTGGCCGCACTCGGCGCGCGCCCGGACGTGGTCGCCATGGACGGCGAGGTGTCCAACTCGACGTTCGCGGAACTTTTCGCGCACAAGTACCCCGAGCGGTACTTCGAGATGTACATCGCCGAGCAGCAGCTGCTCGCCGCGGCGGTCGGCTTCAGCGTTCGCGGCTACCGGCCGTTCGCCTCGACGTTCGCCGCGTTCTTCACCCGCGCCTACGACTTCATCCGGATGGCGGCGATATCGAAGGCCAATATCCGGCTCGCCGGCTCGCACGCGGGCGTTGAGATCGGTGCGGACGGCCCGTCGCAGATGGCGCTGGAGGACCTGGCCATGATGCGCGCCGTGCACGGCTCGACGGTGCTGTACCCGAGCGACGCCACCAGCGCCGCGGCGCTGGTCGCGGCGATGGCCGACCTGGACGGCATCAGCTACCTGCGCACCACGCGCGGGTCCTACCCGGTGCTGTACGCGGCCGACGAGAAGTTCCCGGTTGGCGGCGCCAAGGTGCTGGGCTCCAGCGATGCCGACCAGGTCGCGCTCATCGGGGCGGGCGTGACGCTGCACGAGTGCCTGGCCGCCGCCGACGCGCTTCGGTCCGAGGGGATCAGCGCGCGGGTGATCGACCTGTACTCGGTCAAGCCGATCGACGTCGGGGTGCTGTCCGCCGCGGTCGCGGTGACCGGCGGCCGGATCGTGGTCGCCGAGGACCACCATCCCGAGGGCGGTCTCGGCTCGGCCGTCGTCGACGCGCTCACCGGGGCGGGCCGGGCCGAGCTGTCGATCGCGCACCTGGCTGTCCGGGAGATGCCCGGCTCGGGCACCCCGGCGGAGCTACTCGACGCGGCCGGCATCGACGCCGCCCACATCGCTGACGCGGCCCGCGCACTGGTTGGCACGTCCCGCTGACGCGCCGGGCTGGCTGGCCGGCCGGCCCGGGCTGGCCGGCCGGCCCGGTCGGCCACCCTGTGGAGGTTACGGCTCACTGAGCGCCGGAATTAGCCACTTTTGTTCTTACGTAACCTCCACAAGGTTGCTCGCCGGGACGGCGAGCAACCCGCAGCGCTGAGGTCAGAACTCGGTGACGCCCGCGTCCGGGCAAATCTCGTGCGCGGTGACATACCTCGACTCGTCCGAGGCCAAGAACAGCACCGTGTCCGCCACGTCGTCGGGCTGGGTGATGTCAACCGGCATCATGTTCATGAACATCACGCCCAGCCGCTCGTCGCCGGCGATGGCCGCGGTCAGCTCGGCCTGCATGCCGCCCGACCCCATCGGCGTGACCACGCCGGTCGGGTGCACGCTGTTCACCCGGATGTTGTGCTTGCCCAGCTCGGCCGCAAAGGCCTTGGCCATGCCCCGGACCGCGAACTTGCTCGTGGTGTACGGCACCATGAACGGCTGAACCTTGATCCCGGCGGCCGAGCTGATCAGGATGATCGACCCGCCGCCCGCGCGCACGAGGTGCGGCGCCCCGGCCATGACGGTGTTCCAGGTGCCGGTGACGTTCGTGCTGATCGTGTCCGCGAAGATCTGCGGGGTGACCTGGTCCCACGGCTTCGGGACGCAGATGCCGGCGTTGGCCACCACGATGTCCAGCCGGCCGAGCTCGCCGACCGCGTCGTCGACGATGCCGCGGAGCGCTTCCAGGTCGCGAATGTCCACGATGGCGGGGACCACCCGGCGCCCGGTCTGCTGGACAAGGTCGACGGTCTCGGCCAGGTCGGCGGGTGTCGCCGAGTCGTAGACCACGCTCGGCAGCGGCGCGCAGACGTCGACGACGATGACGTCCGCGCCCTCCGCCGCCAGCCGCAGGGCGTCCACGCGGCCCTGACCCCTGGCCGCGCCCGTCACCAGCGCCACCTTGCCCGCGACGCGATTACCCATAGTTCTCACCACTTCCGGCCCCGAGTCGGGGGCTGCGATCGCTCTCCCTTCCCGTACCCGCGAATGGGCACGGGGGCTCGCCGGCCGGCGGACACGGTGACTAACGGCCGCGCGCGGTGAAAGAGACGATGAGCGCGACGGCAGCCACCACCGTGATCGTGATGCTGACCAGGCGCAGCCGCGGGGCCGCCCGGGCACTGTCCGGATGCGGGGCGGCGAGGTAGCCCAGGGCCCAGATCAGCGGGCTCATCGCCAGCACGACAGCGCCCGCGATGATGCTGGTCTTGAGCATGATTCCGCCGACCGCCGCGAACGCGATCGCGGTCCGCCGCCAGGCGAGCCGGGTTCGCTCCGCCGCCAGGCCAGGATCGCGCTCGCCGCGGTCGGGCTCGGTCACCGGTGCGCCTACCGGGTCGCCGAGAGCAGCGCGACGGCAGCGGCGATCGCCGCGACAACGGCAATGGTCGCGGCGAGCACCAGGGGCAGCGCCGACCGCGGCAGCGGCTCCCGGCGCCGGAGCGCGCGCTGCGTCGTGGTCCACTCGCGGTACGCCTCGGCCGCCGTCACGGCGCCGAGCACGATCAGCGGCACGCCGATGACGTGGCGGCCCCACCGGACACCGGGAAACGGCGGCAGCAGCTGCACGATGCCCAGGCCGGCGGCGACGAGGGCGAGCGCGGTCCGGCTCCAGGCGAGGAACGTCCGCTGATTCGCCAGCGTGAACCGCGCGTCCGGCTCCGTCTCGGCGGTGTCGGCGGTGTCGGCGGTGTCGGCGGCAGCTCCGGTGTCGGCGGCGCCTCCGGCCTCGGCAGGCTCGTGCCGTCTCGGCGCGTCACCGCCTGACCGGGGGTCATCCGCGGTCACCGGCGTGGCTCGCGGTCGCCGGGCGCTGCCCGCATCAGGACCTCCACCTCGCGCGGTCGGCCGGAGCGCACCAGCGCGGTGCTCCTAGTGTGCAGGCGTTCCCGGCGCGTCGGCGGTCGGCTCGCGCACGATGCAGCGGAAGCCGAGGTGCCCGGTAGCGGTGTCGATCGCCTCGCCCTGCCGCGCGGCGGGCCGATACCGGAGGCAGTAGTTCGGCGCGCACAGGTGCGAGCCGCCCTTGATCACCCGCCGCGGGATGAGCGAGGTCGGGTCGCGACCCGGCTCCGCCACGACGGGATTCCGCACGGCGCAGCACGGGGCCGGCGCCGGGCCCTGGCCTGAGTCCGGCTGGCCGGCGACACCGTGCCGGGGACGGAAGAAGTCGCTCGTCCACTCCCACACGTTGCCGGCCATGTCGTACAGGCCATAGCCATTCGGCGGGAAGGCCCCGACCGGCGACGTGCCCTCGTACCCGTCCAGCAGCAGGTTCTGCCAGGGGAACTGGCCCTGCCAGGTGTTGGCGAGCTGCCTGCCGCCCGGCGCGAACTCGTCACCCCAGACGTAGACCGCGCCATCCAGTCCGCCGCGCGCGGCGAACTCCCACTCCGCCTCCGTGGGCAGCAGCTTGCCCGCCCAGGCCGCGTAGGCCTCGGCGTCGGCGTAGGCGACCTGGGTGACCGGGTGCTGGTCGCGGCCGCGCAGGTCGCTGCCGGGTCCTTCCGGGTGCCGCCAGCACGCGCCGGGCACGTACGCCCACCACTGCCGGAAGTCCCCGACGTCCACCGGCCCGGCGGTGCGCCGGAACACCAGCGAGCCGGGTACCAGCAGCGCCGGATCGGCATCCGGGTAATCGGCGGCGTGCAGCGGCCGCTCGGCCACGGTCCGGTAGCCGGTGGCCCCCACGAACCGGCCGAATTCGCTCACCGTCACCGGACCCGCGTCGATCCAGAAGCCGTCGACCGCGACCCGGTGCACCGGCCGTTCCTCGGGATAGAAGTCGTCGCAGCCCATCGCGAACTCGCCACCGGGAATCCACGCCATGCCCGGCGGAGCGCACTCACGCGCCGACGACTGCGCCGTACTCATCGCGGATGGCGTTCCCCCGTGCGGTCCGGGCCGGCGCTGGGCGCACCGTTCCCGTGCTTCCCATACCCAAGATCGCGACCGCGACCCCGCACGGTTTCACCCGCCGCGGGTGATGATCCGGGATACGGCGGGGGAACGGGCTCGAGGGGGCAGCGGTCGTCGGCAGGAGGCAGACATGGCCACGTCGTTCCAGGGCACGGTCAGCGTCGACGTCAGGGACTCGGTGCCAGACTGGGCGCCGTTCGAGCCGCCGAAGGCGCCGGACGGCGCGCCGAACGTGCTGTACATCGTGCTGGACGACGTGGGCTTCTCGGCCATGCACTGCTACGGGGGCCCGATCGAAACGCCGAACATCGACCGGATCGCCGACGCCGGCGTCCGCTACACGCAGTGGCACACCACCGCGCTGTGCTCGCCGACTCGGTCGTGCCTGCTCACCGGGCGCAACCACACGCGCAACTCGATGGCGTGCATCACCGAGGCCGCGATCGGGTTCCCGAACGCCAGCGGCACGATCCCGCCGGAGAACGGCATGATCTCGGAGATCCTCTCCGAGCGGGGCTGGAACACCTACCACCTCGGGAAGTGGCATCTGTGCCCGACCGTCGAGATGAACCTCGCCGCAACCCGGCGCAACTGGCCCACCGGCCGCGGATTCGAGCGGTCCTACGGGTTCCTCGGCGCCGAGACCAATCAGTGGTATCCCGATCTGGTCTACGACAACCACCCTGTCGAGCAGCCCCGGCCCCCCGAGGACGGCTACCACCTCACCGACGACATCACGGACAAGGCCATCGAGTTCATCAAGGACGCGAAGGCCGTCGCGCCGGACAAGCCGTTCTTCCTCTATTACGCGCCGGGTGCGTGCCACGCGCCGCACCACGCGCCCAAGAACTGGATCGAGAAGTACCGCGGGCGGTTCGACCGGGGCTACGAGAATCTCCGCGAGCAGATTCTCGCCCGGCAGAAACAGCTGGGAATCGTCCCGGCCGACACGCAGCTGCCACCGGTCAACCCGATCGGCACGCCAGAGACGCGCAGCGGGCCGGACGGCTTGCCCTTCCCGGCCGTCGACTGCACCAAGCCCTGGGACTCGCTCTCGGCCGATGAGAAGCGCCTGTTCTGCCGGATGGCCGAGGTGTACGCCGGGTTCCTGAGTCACGCCGATCACCACATCGGTCGGCTGCTCGACTACCTAGAGGCCTCGGGTCAGCGCGACAACACGCTGGTCATCGTCGTCTCCGACAACGGCGCGTCGGGCGAAGGCGGACCGGACGGATCGGTGAACGAGAACAAGTTCTTCAACGGCATTCCCGACGACCTGCGCGCCAACCTGGCCATGATCGACGAGCTGGGGGGCCCGAAGACCTACAACCACTACTGCAACGGCTGGGCCATGGCCTTCAACACGCCGTTCAAGATGTGGAAGCGGTACGAGTTCAACGGCGGCACCGCCGACCCGTGCATCATGTCCTGGCCGGCCGGGATGACGGCTCGCGGCGGGATCCGGCACCACTACCACCACGCGATCGACGTCGTGCCGACCATCCTGGACTGTCTCGGCGTCGACCCGCCGGACGCGATCAAGGGCCACACCCAGACCGCGTTCGACGGTGTCAGCATGCGCTACACCTTCGAGGACACCTCGGGCCTGTCCCACCGGCGGACGCAGTTCTACTCGATGCTCGGATCCCGTGGCATCTGGCACGACGGCTGGAAGGCGGTCACGACGCACCCGACGATCAGCGGCTGGAGCCACTTCAACGCCGACACGTGGGAGCTGTATCACACCGACACCGACCGGGCCGAGCTGCACGACCTGGCGGCCCGGCAGCCGGACAAGCTGCGTGAGCTGGTGAACCTGTGGTTTGCCGAGGCCGGCGCCAACGGCGCCTTCCCGCTCGACGACCGGTCTCCCGTCGAGATACTCAACACGCCGCGGCCGCGGCTGGCCAGCCCGCGCAACCGCTACGTCTACTACCCGGACACCGCCGCCGTGCCGGAGGAGCTCGCGGTCAACATCCGCAATCGTTCGTTCAGCATCGGGGCGCTGGTCAGCATCGATGGCCCGGGCGCGGAAGGGGTGCTGCTCGCGCAGGGCTCGCGGTTCGGGGGGCACTGCCTGTACGTCAGGGACAACCGCCTGCGCTACGTGTACAACTTCGTCGGCATGGCTGAGCAGCGGGTCGCGGCTGCCGAGGATCTGCCCACCGGGGAGAACCTCATCGTGTCCGCGTCGTTCGACAAGGACGGCGAGGACCCGCCGGGCGTCGCCGTCGGCACCCTGTCCGTGTACTACGGCGACCGCAAGGTGGGCGAGGGTCGCATCAAGACGCAGCCGGGCGCCTTCGGGCTGGCCGGTAAGGGGCTGTGCGTCGGCCGCGACAGCGGCGAGCCGGTCACCGGCGACTATCCGGGCGAGCCGCCGTGGCGGTTCAGCGGTGGCACGATTAATTGGGTCGCCGTCGACGTCAGCGGCCAGCCCTACCTCGACCTGGAGCGCGAGGCGGCCGCGATGCTCGCCCGGGAGTAGCCCCGTGCGCTCGGCCTCCGATCAGGCGGGCGCCGTACCCGTAGCCGCGCTCCGGTCGGGACCGAAGTGGCGGTCCAGCCGCGTGGCCGCACGGCGGCCGAGACGTTGCATGGGTGCCTCAACCAGGCGGTAGGTCGTGGCGGCGCAGCCGAGCAGCGCCGCGAGGAACACCGCCGACGCGCCGACCTGCAGCCAGGCCTCATGCTGGTAGCTCGCCGGGAGCGGGATGCTGTCGTACACGTCGAGCAGCAGCGGGAATACGAGGTAGACCGAGTAGCTGATCAGGCCGAGCCAGGCCAGCGCGGCCGGGACGCGACGGTTCTGGAGGGCGAGGCCGGCCGCGAAGGTCAGGCCGGCCAGCACCACGGACATGATCCACTCCCGCTGCTGGAGCGCGGGCTGGGTGGACGTGGTCAGCGCCGGGATGTGCCAGGCTCCGGCGGCGGTCACGGCCCCGAAGACGCCGGCCGTCGCGATCACCGCCCAGCGCCGGCTCACCTGGCCATGCTGGGCGCGATAGAGCAGCGTGCCGGTGAACATGAGGGCCAGGATGGTCAGCCCTTCGTAGCCGAATCGCCGCTCGTTGATCAGGACGAGCACGAGCCCGGTCGCCGCGGCCACCCACGCCCCGATTGCTCGCGTCCGGCCGCGGGTGACAACCGCAACGGCCAGCCCGCCCACGACGAGCACGTCGGCGACCAGCGCGACCGCGGTAGGCCCGACCGTGTGGTCGGACAGCCAGGCGGTGGGCAGCACGCCGCCGAGCCCCAGTGCCGCGCCCGCGAGCGTGACGGCGAGCCCCCCGCTGCGCCGGTGCTGGCGCGCCGTGAACAGGGCGGTGACCAGCAGGTAGAAGACCATCTCGTAAGACAGCGTCCAGATCACGACGACCAGGTTCGGCTCACCGAGCAGGTCGTTGAGCATGAATAGGTGGGAGAGCGCGGACGCGGTGTCGTTCTGGCCGCTGCCGCGCAGCCCGGGCAGGCCGACGAGGTGCATCGCCAGCGTCAGCCCGATGACGACAGCAAACAGCGGGAACAGCCGGAACATCCGGCCGATCCAGAACGTCCGCACGCTGCCCGTCCGCTCCAGCGAGGCGGGCACGATGTACCCGCTGATCAGGAAGAAGACCAGCACCCCGTACAGGCC
>JASHPF010000237.1 GCA_030038295.1 Streptosporangiaceae bacterium | reverse complement strand
ATCTGAGCGCAGCCGGGCACGGCCGAGCCCCTGTTTCGGCCGTGCCCTGGCTGCCGTGCGCTCCGCCAGTGCCTGCCTCATGGTGCGGCTGCGGTCCGCGCGTCCTCAAGGGAAGCCTTCCCCTGTTGGGGAGAGCTCCCCACCAGCCGAGCCGACGCGCGCGCAACGCGGCATACTGTCGGGAAACGCCCTGCTTGGGGACGGGTTCGCATGCTGCTGATCGTGATGTATGAGACCGGCACCTGGCGCGCACAGCCCGCGCAGCGGATCACTTTCGGCCGCGCACCGACGTGTGATGTCGTGTTGCCGAACGAGGATCGCGGCGTGTCACGGAGCGCCGGCAGCCTGGACTGGCGGCACGGCGCCTGGTGGCTGACGAACAGCAGCGCGTCGTCCATGCTCTACCTGACCGGCGACCGCGGGTTCCGCGCCGACCTGCCGCCCGGCATGGGACTGCCGCTGCAGCAGTGGCACGCAAAGGTCCGGCTCGATGGCGTTCTCGACAGCTACACGCTGCGCATGCGGCTGCCCGAACTGGACGAGGTCGGCGAGGACGAGGGCGGCTCGGCTGAGCTCGGTGCAGAAGTTGTGCCGGAGCGCACGGTCACGAGCACGAGGCTGCGCGCCCCTCTCAACGATGCGGACAGGCTGGTCCTGGCAGCCCGTTTCGAGGACTACTTGACCTGGAAGCACTCGGGAGCAGCGACACCACGCAGCGCGAGAGAGGCCGCCGCCCGTATCGGCTGGGAACCGCACGCCGTATCGAAGCGATGCGAAAATATCCGCAACCGGTACATGCGCATCGGCGTACCCGGCCTGCGCGGCCCGCGCGCGCTCGAAGAACTCGCTGCGCTGCTGATCTCGACCGGCGAGCTGACCACTGACGACCTGCGCCGGCTGCCGCCCTCAGCAGCGTCGGAGCGCCCTTGACCGGTCAGGCGGGGCCCTTGACCTGGCGGCCGCCGGTCCAGACGCCGAGTACCGAAGCGGGCTCGGTCAGCACGGTGATGTCCGCGAGCGGGTCCGCCGAGAGCGTGATCACGTCGGCGTCATAGTCGACGGCCAGCTGACCGGATAGCGGCGCCTGCGGTCCCAGCGTGCGCGGCGCGATCGCGGTAGCCGCCTCGATCGCCTCCAGCGGGGTCAGGCCAAGCTCGACCAGATGCCCGAGCTCGGCGCCATTGGTTCCCCAGGACGTCGGCGCGCCGGGAGTGCTGACTCCGATGTCGGTGCCCATCGCGATCGTGACGCCGCGCTCGTGCGCGCGGGCGACCGCCTCGGCGTGGGTCGCCGCGATGGCCTCGAGCTTGGCGTAGGCGTAGTCCGGCACGGACTCCTTGTTAGCCAGGATGTCCGCCACGATCGTCCGGGTCGGCACCAGGATCGCGCCGGTCTCCAGCATCGCGTCACAGCACTCGTCGTCGAGATACGTGCCGTGTTCGATCGTCGCGACGCCAGCCTCGAGCGCCGCCATGATTCCTGGCTTGCCGTGGCAGTGCGCCGCCACGACCCGGTCGGCGAGACCGGCCACCTCGACGATCGTGCGCAGCTCTGCCAGCGTGAACTGCTGGTGAATGGGGTGGTCGAGCTCGGAGAGCACGCCGCCGGACGCGCAGACCTTGATCACTCTCGCGCCGGTCCTGAGCTGCTCGCGCACCGCTCGCGCGCAGTCGTCCTGGCCATCCGCGAGTCGTCCGAGTCCGGGCAGGCCGGGCCCGCCCACCCAGTCCAGCGGGAAGGAATGCAGGTCGCCGTGGCCGCCGGTGGTGGACAGGATCGCCCCGGCGCCGTAGACGCTCGGCCCGGCCAGGGAGCCCTCGGCGACCGCGCGCGCGAGGTAGACGCCGAGCCCGCCGACTTCCCGCACGGACGTGATCCCCGCGTCCAGCGCGGCGCGGAGGTCGCGGGCGCCGCGGGCGGCGCGCAGCGGCACCGGCTCCAGCGGGAGCCGGCTGAGGTCGAGTCCCCGGCTGCCGATGAAGTGACCGTGACAGTCCCACATGCCCGGCATCACGGCCGCCGCCCGGTGGGTCTCCGCCTCGGGCGTATTCGGCGCGCCCTGAGCCGGGCCGGCGTAGCTGATGCGGTCTCCGTCGAGGAGCACGACGCCGTCGCGGACGGGGGCGCCGCGACCGGGAATCAGCAGGCTCGCCTCGATCCGCTGCACGCGCCCTCCCCGAGGTCTTGATCAGCCGACGAGCGTCTTGACCGCGGCCGCGAGCTCGGTGAGCGCCTTCTTGGCGTCCGCGAAGTACATGCTCGTCTTCGGGTCCACGTACAGCTCGTTGTCGATGCCCGCGTAGCCGTGACCCATGGACCGCTTGATCACGATGATGCTCTTGGCCTGGTCTACGTCAAGGATCGGCATCCCGGAGATCGCGGTGCCCGGTCGCCGGGCCGCCGGGTTCGTGACGTCGTTCGCGCCGATGACCAGGGCGACGTCGGTCCGCGCGAACTCGGGGTTGATCTCGTCCATCTCCTTCAGCTGCGGGTACGGCACGTTCGCCTCGGCGAGCAGCACGTTCATGTGGCCGGGCATCCGGCCCGCCACCGGGTGGATCGCGTAGCTCACGTCGACACCCCGCGACTCCAGCAGCTCGGCCAGCGCCGCTACCTCGTGCTGCGCCTGCGCGGCCGCGAGGCCGTAGCCGGGCACGATGATGACCTTGGACGCGTACGCGAGCTGGATGGCGGCGTCGTCCGCTGAAATGGACTTCACGTCGCCACCCGGCCCGCCCGCGAGCGCGACAGCCGTGTCGCCGGTGCCGAATCCGCCGAGCATGATGTTGCGGATAGAGCGGTTCATCGCGTCGGCCATCAGCTTGGTGAGGATGCCACCAGAGGCGCCCACGAGAGCGCCCGCGATGATCATCGCCCAGTTGCCGATGACGAAGCCCGCCATGGCGACGGCCGTGCCGGTGAACGCGTTCAGCAGCGAGATCACCACCGGCATGTCCGCACCGCCGATGGGCATCACCATCGACACGCCGAACACGAGTGCTGCCGCGATCACCACGGCGAGCAGCCCGGTGCTCGGGGACGTGATGAGGTAGGCGCCGAGCCCGACGCCGACGGCGGCCACTAGCAGGTTGACCACCCTGGCGCCGGGGAAGGTGACCGGCGCCGAGGTGATGACGCCCTGCAGCTTGCCCGCCGCGATGATCGAGCCGGAGAAGGTGACGCCGCCGATGATGACGTCCAGCAGGGTGGTGACCGACGTCGTCGCGGACACCCCCGCGCCCGCGGTCATGTAGTCGTGGATGCCGACGAGTGCGGCGGCGCCACCGCCGACCGCGTTGAACATGCTGACCAGCTGCGGCATGGCGGTCATCTGCACGTTCCTGGCCGAATACAGGCCGAGCGCGGCGCCGACCAGAACGCCCGCGATCATGACGATCCAGCCGGTCGTGGTGATCAGGTCAGCGTGCACGATGATGGCGAGCGTCGCGGCGATCGCGACAACCATGCCGGTCGTGGACACCTGGTTACCGCGCCGCGCCGTGGCCGGCGTGTTCATCAGGTGCAGGCCGAGCACGAAGCACGACGCTGCCAGCACGTAGATGATCTGGATGGTCCAGGCGAAGTCGCTCATGCCGCCGGGCCCGTGTCGTGATGGCCGTTGGGGTGCGAGCCGTTCGCCGCAACGTGGCTGGCGGTCAGCGGCCGCCGTTTGAACATCTTCAGCATGCGACCGGTCACCACGTAGCCGCCGACGACGTTTGCGGCGGCGAACGCGGCGGCGAGGAAGGCAATGATGTAGCCGACCGTGTTGTGAGCGGTGACCGCGATGAGCATGGCGCCTGCCAGCACGATCCCGTGGATGGAGTTGGCGGCTGACATCAACGGGGTGTGCAGCGTCGCTGGCACCTTGCTGATCACCTCAAAGCCCACCCAGAGGCTGAGGATGAAGATGGCGACGTCGACGAGCAGTGCCGGGTACATCAGGCGGGCTCCTCCGGTTGACTGGCTTGCTCTGACAGCGCGGGGTGCACGATGGCGCCGTCCCTGGTGATGACCACCCCGGCCGTCAGCTCGTCGTCGCCGGCGAGCACCAGCGCGCCGTCCGACAGCAGATACCGCAGCAGGGCGCTCACGTTCCGCGCGTACATGGCGGACGCCGCGCTCGGCATCCTGGCGGGCAGGTGGTCCGCGCCGACGATCGTCACGCCGTTTTCTGTTGTCACTGTGTCGGACGGCACCGAGCCCGCGACGTTGCCGCCGAGCGGGCTCGCGCCCATGTCCACGACGACCGACCCTGCCGCCATGGCCTTGAGCGCGTCCTCGCTGACCAGCAGCGGCGGCCGGCGACCAGGCACCTGCGCCGTGGTGATCACGACATCGTGCCGGGCTATGTGCCCGGCCAGTTCGTGCTGCTGGGCCTCTCGCTCGTCCTCGGTCAGCTCGCGGGCGTAGCCGCCGGCGCCGGATGCCGCGCCGACGGAGCTGAGCTCGATGAACGTGGCACCCACGGACTCCGCCTCGGCGCGCGTTTCCGGGCGGACGTCGTAGGCGCTCACCACCGCTCCGAGCCGCCGGGCCGTGCCGATGGCCTGCAACCCGGCGACACCCGTGCCGAGCACGAGCACCCGGGCCGGCCGGGCCGTTCCCGCCGCGGTGATGAGCAGCGGGAAGAACCTGCCGTACTCGGTCGCCGCCATCAGCGCCGCGTGATACCCGGCGATGTTGGCCTGGGATGACAGCGCGTCCATGGGCTGCGCCCTCGGCAGCGTCCGGGGCAGCATGTCCAGGCTGATGGCGGTCACGCCGGCGGCCGCGAGCGCGCGGACGAGGTCTGGGTCGGTCAGCGGAGACAGCATGCCGATCAGCACCTGGCCGGCTCGGAGCCTGGCCAGCGTCGCGTCATCTGGCTTGCCGACCATGACCACCACGTCGGCGGACAGCGCCTCGGCGCGATCGACGACGCTGGCGCCGGACTCTGCGTAGCTGTCATCGGTGAACCAGGCTGCGTCGCCAGCGCCGGATTCGACCACGACCTCCAGGCCGGTCGCCCGCAGCTTGGCGACTGACTCCGGCACGAGCGCTACCCGCCGCTCGCCGGGCGCGGTCTCCTTGACCACGGATACCTTCATGGACAGACCTCGCTCGGGGTCGCCAGGGGGCTAGCAGCCTACCGTCAGGCTGCACATCCAGTATGGACTGGGGCGTTAACTGCCCGCTGCACGGTAGCCGCCTGCGTGCAGCGGGTATGGTTCTGCGAGATTTCGCAGCTGCGAGCAGAGGAACGCCGATGCCTGACTTCGTGCCGTCGCCAGCCGACGCGACGCTGGCGGCGAAGCTGGCCGAGGCGCGTCGGCGGATGGCTGCGCTCGACCTGCCGCGGCCGCTGGCCGCGCGACTGCATCGGCAGTTCATCGCCATCTGCGACGCGGTCAAGGCGCCGAGCGCGGACGAGGCAAGCGGCGAGCGTCGGCTCACCGCGTTCCTCGCCGCGCTCGAGCAGGCAGCGGCCAGATTCTCCGGGCATTCCTAGCTGCCCGGGGTACTACGGGGGGACCAGACAATGAACAAGCGTGACCTCATCGACGCGGTATCCGGCCGGATGGGCGACAAGAAGACGGCGACCGAGGCCGTCAACGCCGTGCTGCAGACCATCCAGGAGACGGTGGCCCGCGGGGACAAGGTGTCGATCTCCGGGTTCGGGGTGTTCGAGAAGCAAGTCAGGCCGGCCAGGACCGCGCGTAACCCGGCCACCGGGGCAGCCGTGAAGGTGCCGAGGACCTCGGTGCCCAAGTTCCGGGCTGGGGCGGACTTCAAGGCCATGGTCAACGCGAAGCGCGCGGCCAGGTCCAGCAGCCGTTAAGTCCTCGTCGGCGGGTCGCTCGCCGGCCTCCTCCGGGGCGAGCACCTCTTCGGGCGCGCGTACCGGCTCTTCCGGCGTGAGCTCCTGGCGTCGCCCGCGCAGCGTGAAGGCGAGCGCGAGCTGCACCGCGGTCACCACGAGCGCGGGGATGATGCCGCTCCAGGCGTCGCGGAGCGCGGTGCCGGATGCCGCCATGTACGACCAGATGAACACCAGGATCAGCACCGCGACCGCGAGGCCGGTGACCGCGGCCGGGCCGAGTCCGTGTCGCCGCCTGACCCGAAGCGCGACGGCGGTCGCAGGGCCGGCGACAACGACGCAGGCGAGCACGGCGCTCAGTGCAGCCTGCCCGACTAGCCCGCCGACCGCGGCGTGGTCCGTCCGCGCGCCGATGAGGGCCGCCAGCGCCGCGGTGGTGGCCGCCCACATGGCGACGACGGTGAGCAGCCAGACCAGACCGACTGGGATTGCGGCGCGACGCTGCACTGGCTGCTCGCGGGTCGGCTACCGCAGACCTGGCCGCTTCTTCAGGGCGGTCTGCAGCATCCGGTCGATGAGCTCGGCGAACGGCATCCCGCTCGCCTCCCACATCTTCTGGAAGTAGGAGGCGGGGGACAGGCCGGGCATGGTGTTGATCTCGTTGACCAGGATTTCGCCGTCCCTGGTGTAGAAGAAGTCCACCCTGGCGAGCCCCTCGCAGGACACCGCGTCGAACGCGGCCGCGGCGAGCCGGCGGATCTCGGTGATCGCGGTGTCGGGGATCGGCGCCGGGATCGCCATGCCGCTCGCCGCGTCTAGGTACTTGGCCTCGAAATCCCAGAATTCCTCGCCGCCATCGATGAGCAGCTGACCAGGGATGCTGGTGTCTGGCGGCGCGCCGTCGAGGCCTTCGAGTACCGAGACCTCGACCTCGACGCCGTCGATCGCGGTCTCGACCAGCACCTTCGGGTCGTACTCGCGAGCCAGCGCGATCGCCGCGCGCAGCTCGTCCATGGTGTGCGCCTTCGAGGTCCCGATGCTGGAGCCGCCCCGGGCTGGCTTGACGAACAGCGGCCAGCCGAGCTCCTCGATGTCCTCCAGGACCCGCTTGGCCTCCACCGACAGCGGCTCGGCCGTCACGTCGGGCCAGTCTCGCTCCCTGACCACGACGAAGGGCGCGATCGGCAGGCCCTTCGCCCGGAAGATCAGGTTCATGTACTCCTTGTCCATGCTCACCGCGCTGGCGAGCACGCCGGCGCCGACGTACCGGACGCCCGCCATCTCCAGCAGGCCCTGGATCGTCCCGTCTTCGCCGTAGGGGCCGTGCAGCACGGGCAGCACAATGTCGACGTCGCCGAACAGGTGCGGGATCTGGGCCGCGGTGGTCGCGACAACTTCGCCGCTTGACCAGGGCACCACGGATGAGCCTGGCTCGGTCACCGCCGCCACGGTTGGCAGCTGGCCGTCGGTCACCGCGAGCCGCTCCGGCGCGTCGGCTACCAGCACCCAGCTGCCATCCGTGGTGATCCCGACGGGGATGACCTCGTACCGCGAGCGGTCGATGCCGGACAGCATGTTGCCGCCGCCCATGCACGACACCTGGTGCTCCGGGCCGCGCCCGCCGAAGACGACAGCGACCCTGATCTTGCGCTGTTCGGTCACGAGTCCTCCACTGTCGATAGGTGCCCGCGCGTCAGACGCCGTAACGCTCGGGTTTGGCCGATCTGCTGGCCAGCAGCAGGGCAGCGTCAGCGACCCCCAGCCCGTCGTGCATGACGCCGGCGATCACCTCGGTGATGGGCATCTCCACGCCGTGCGTGCGGGCCAGCAGGCGAACGGAATGCGATGACTTGACGCCCTCGACCGTCTGCGTCGTGGTGGCGAGCACCTCGTCGAGCGGCACGCCCCGGCCGAGCTTCTCGCCGAACGACCGGTTCCGCGCGAGCGGCGAGCTGCAGCTGGCGACCAGGTCACCAAGGCCCGCCAGCCCGGCGAAGGTGTGCTGGTCGGCCCCGAGCGCGGCGCCGAGCCGCGCGATCTCGGCCAGCCCGCGGGTGATGAGCGTCGCCCTCGTGTTGTCGCCGAAGCCCATGCCGACGGCGATGCCGACGGCCAGCGCGATGACGTTCTTGACCGCGCCGCCCAGCTCGCAGCCGATCACGTCCGGGTTGGTGTAGGCACGGAAGTAGCCGGTGTAGCAGGCCTGCTGCAGCCGGACGGCGACGGCCTCGTCGGCGCAGGCCACCACGGTGGCGCAGTACTCGCGCGCGGCGATCTCCAGGGCTAGGTTCGGTCCGGAGATCACGGCGATCCGATCGCGGCCGGCGCCCGTCTCGGCGGCGATGACCTGGCTCATCCGGTCTCCGGTGCCGAGCTCGATGCCCTTGATGAGGCTGACCAGGACCGCGTCGCCGGGCAGCAGGCGGCGCCAGTCCGTGAGGTTAGCCCGTAGCGACTGGGCTGGCACGGCCAGCGCGACCAGGTCGGCATCGGCCAGCGCTTCGGCGAGGTCGGCCGTGGCCCGCAGGCTCGCGGGCAGCGTGACGCCGGGCAGGTAGTGCGGCGAGGTGTGAGTCGAGTCGATCTGCGCGGCCTGCTCGGAACGGCGGCACCAGAGCACGACGGGCGTGCCCGCGTCGCAGAGCACCTGTGCGAACGTGGTGCCCCACTGCCCCCCGCCGAGCACCGCGGCCTTCACGGGATGGGGGTCCCCGGCTCGTCGCCCGCCTGGCTGGCGTCCTGCAGCGCCCGCAGGTCCTGGCGGAGCTTCCGCCGCGCGACCGCCGGGTGGTAGAACTCGGTCGGCGGCTCCAGGCCCCGCAGCCCGCCGAGAAGAGCGGCCACCTCAGTCATGATCTTGTCGGTAGCCGCCCTGAGCACCGCGTTCGTGATCGGCTGGTCGCGGAACTCGGAGAGGTCGACGGGCGGCCCGGCGACCACCTGGACGGTCTTGCGCGGCAGCAGCTTCGGCAGGTAGGAGCCGTACGGCAGGATCTTCTGGGCGCCCCAGTGCGCGATCGGCACGACCGGCACGTCCGACTCCAGCGCGAGCCGGGCGACGCCGGTCTTCGCCACCATGGGCCACTGGTCCGGGTCCCTGGTGACGGTCGCCTCCGGGTAGAAGATCACGCACGAGCTGGACTTGGCGACCAGCTGGGCCGCCTGCTTGAGCACGAGGGCCGCGTCGGCCTGGCCGCGGTACACCGGCAGCTGGCCGAGCCGGCGCAGGATCAAGCCGAGCACCGGGATATCGAACAGCGACGACTTGGCCAGGAACACCGGGTACCGGCCCGCGCTGTCGGTGAACAGCGCCACGGCGAAGATGTCCATGTACGACAGGTGGTTGATGGCCAGGATGACCGGTCCGGTGGCGGGGATGTTCTCCTGCCCGCGCCAATTCAGTCTCATCATCATCCGGATGCCGGGCCGCAAGATGATCTTCGAGGCGTTACGCCAGGCGGTGGAGTAGGAGCCGTCCGCGGTTCGAGCCTGCTTGCCTGCCATCGGTTCCCTCCACCGCGTGCACCTGCCTGGGAGGATCATATGCATGGCACCGGACTCGCAGACCCCGCTTGCCTGGTCGCTCGTGATCCCCGTGAAGGTACTTGCCCAGGCGAAGACCAGGCTCACGGGGATCGCCCCGGAGCGCAGGTCACGGCTGGCGCTCGCGATGGCGGCGGACACGGTGGCGGCGGCGCTGCAGGCGGACACCGTCGCCGCCGTGCTGGTGGTCACCGACGATCCCGAGGTCCGCGAGCTGACCGCCGCGCTCGGTGCGGTGGTGCTCCCCGACGCCCCTGGCGCGGGGCTCAATGAGGCGCTCGGCTACGGTGCCGCGTACGCGCGGCAGCGCTGGCCGGCGCGCGGCCTCGGCGGGCTGGCCGGGGACCTGCCGGCGATGCGGCCGGCGGAGCTCACGGCGGCCCTCGGGGCCGCGGCGGAACTCGGCGTCGCCTTCGTGGCGGACGCCGACGGAACCGGCACCGCGCTGTACGCGGCGGTGCCTGGCGCGGCGTTCCGGCCGCGGTTTGGCCGGGCGTCCCGCCGCCGGCACCTGGACGGCGGTGCCAGGGAGATCGGGGGCGTCGCGCTGGAGGGCCTGCGCCGCGACGTTGACACGGTTGACGACCTGCGCGCGGCCGCCGCGATCGGGCTCGGCCCGCGGACCGCGGCCGAGCTAACCAGCCGGGCAGACTAGATGTGGACGATGGGGCAGGTGAGGGTCCTCGTGATGCCGGCGACGCCCTGGATCTGAGCAACCACCATGCGGCCGAGCTCGTCCACGTTGTCCGACTCGGCCCGGACGATCACGTCGTAGGGCCCGGTCACGTCGTCCGCCTGGGTGACGCCAGGGATCTTGCTGATGGCGGACGCCACCTCGGCTGCCTTGCCCACCTCGGTCTGCACGAGAATGTAAGCCTGCACCATTGCGCCCCTCCACACTCGTGGTTGTCGTCCTAACGCTATCGCGGGAGGCCGCCATTACCGTTGCCGACCTTGGCGAGTTCGGCCTGATAGCGGCCATTCAGGAAATACTGCCGCCCGATACGACCGCGATTGTCGGCGTCGGCGACGATGCGGCCGTGCTGCCGGCCCCGGACGGCCGGACGGTCGCGAGCACCGACCTGCTCATCGAGGGCAGGCACTTCCGGCGGGTCTGGTCGACCGGGCGGGACATCGGCGTCAAGGCCGCGGCGCAAAACCTGGCCGACATCGCGGCGATGGGCGCGGTGCCCACCGCGCTGCTGTTCGGCCTGGCCGTGCCTGCCGACACGGCCGTGACCTGGGTTCTCGAGCTCACCGAAGGCCTGGTCGCGGAGTGCGACCGGGCCGGCGCCGTCATCGCGGGCGGCGATGTCACGGGAGCGGACACGGTCATGCTGGGCATTACCGCGCTCGGCAACCTGGGTGGACGCGAGCCCGTGACCCGGCGCGGCGCCCGGCCAGGTGACGTGCTCGCGATCAGCGGGATGGTCGGGCGGTCCGCCGCCGGCCTCGCCATCCTGCAGGCGGGCGTCGATCCGGCGAGCGCGCCGGGTCTCGCCGATCTGGTGGCGGCGCACCGCCGTCCGCGGCCCGACTACCAGGCCGGACCGCTCGCCGCGGCAGCCGGGGCCACCGCGATGATCGACATCAGCGACGGGCTGGTCGCAGACGTCGGTCACGTCGGGGCGGCGAGCGGTGTCCGCGTCGATATCGAGGCGGCGCGCCTCCCGATCCCCGGCCTGCGGGAGGCCGCGGCCCTGCTGGGCGCCGACTGGCGCGACTGGGCTCTCGGTGGCGGTGAGGATCACGCGCTGGCGGCGTCGTTCCCGGCCGGCGCGAGCTTGCCAACAGGCTGGCTGGTGATCGGAACGATCGGGCGGGGGAACGGGGTTCTGGTCGACAATCGGCCGTGGCACGGTCGCGGTGGCTGGGACCACTTCCCGGCTTGCTGAGAATGCTGAGAATGTCTGGCTGAGAATGCTGGGAATGCGCTGTGCAGATGGACGTGGCTCTGGTGGCGTATCGCCGCCGCTGATATAACCCCCTTGATGCCCCGCCATCGCTTTGAGCACCAGCCGCGCCATAGGGCGCAGCGGCCGACCCGACCGGTCGTCCGACGCGTCCAGTTGAGTGCTGTACCGATGCGGTATCAGCCGGCGGCGCATGCCAGGCCCGCAACCGGGGCCGGCCGCGTCGGCGCCGCGTTTGACGCGTTCGGTACCAGTGCCTCCGATCGGTTGCTGGCGGCCGGCGCGCGGCTTCGCCGCGACCAGGGGCCGCTGCTGTCCGGGGCGGTGCGGGGGCTGCTGGTGTCGCCGTGGTTCGCCGCGGGGGCGGGTTTCGTCATCGCCGCCGGCGCATTTCTCTACGCGCCGCACGCCGAGCTCGAGTTCGGGAACGCGATCGGCGTGACACAGTGCAGGCTGGCTGAGTGCAATCAGACCACCGAGCAGGGCGCGCAGGGGCTGACCGCGGGCAGCGGGGCCGCGCCGCTCACCGACGGCACCACGCCGGCTGCGTCGGCCGGCCTGACGTTCCGGTACACGGTGGACTGGCAGGGCCACGGCGCTTTCCAGATGGTGCTCACGGTGACCGCCAAGCACGCCATCGGCGACTGGCGCCTCGCGCTCGTGATCCCCGGCGCTAGCAGGGTGAGCGTGGTCGGCGCGACGTGGAAGCCGTCGGGCACCGACGGCGGCACCGCGACCGGGACGACCACCGGCACGGGTGCGAGCCAGCAGGGCGTGGCCCGCCCCGACTGGCCGGGTTTCAGCCCGAGCACGCAGGGACCGGGCGGGCACGCGGGCGATCAGCCGGACTCCGTGTCCTTGATCGTCCGGGGCTTCGGCACCCCCGCGGCGCCGACCAACTGCGCCTTCAACGGCGCGCCCTGTCAGTTCAGCCGGAGCTAGGCCGGGCCAGGCCGGTCAGGAGCGTCCGCAGCGTGGCAGCCACGGCGTCCCTGGTCGCGGCCGGCTCGGGCGAGCTCGCGATCAGCAAGCCCGCCCTGGTGAGCGCGCCGAGCAGCAGCCGGGCGAGCGTCGGCGGGTCGTCGATCTGCAGCAGGCCCGACTCGTCCGCGGCGGTGAGTGCCGCGACGGTCGCGGCGAACGCATAGCGCTCGTCCAGCTCGGTAAAGCGCGCCAGGCCGAGCACGGCTGGCGCGTCGGTCAGGATGATCCGCTGCACATCGGGCTCGAGCACCTTGTCCAGGAAGGCGCCGAACCCGGCCACGAGCAGCTCGACCGCGTCGCTGGCGTCGGCCGCGGCGGCCGCCGACGCGGCCAGCAGTTCCCCGTGCAGCTGCTCGAACACCGCCTCGAACACGGCGGCCTTCGTCGGGAAGTGGTGGTACAGCGCGCCCGTGGTCACCCGTGCCTCGCGGGCGATGTCCTCGACCGAGGTCGCCGCGAAGCCGGCCGCGCCGAACAGCCGCCGGCCGGCCGTCACCAGCGCCGCGCGGGTCTGGGCGACCTGCTCTGCTCGCAGCGAGAGGTGCTCGTCGGCCATATCCACTGTCTAGCTCAGAACCGCGCCCTTGCGCACATCGACGCGCGGTGACATAGTAATACTATGTTCAAGAGTATCGTTACTTCGAGGAGCTCTACTATGCAGACTGCGCTGGAATCGGTGCGGGCCGACGGCGGCGCGCTGCTCGACATCGGGTCCGGGCTCACCAGGGAGCAGTGGCAGGCGCCGTCGGGGTGCGAGGGCTGGCGGGTCCAGGACGTGGTCACGCACCTCGCAAACCTGTTCTGGCTGCTCGCTGACCCAGGGCGGCTGCCGCCGCTGGACGGCCTGCCGACCGAGCAGGCGCAGGAGGCCGCGGTCCAGGCCAGGCGAGGCATGTCCGGGCCCGCCGCGCTCGCGGACTACGCGGAGTCCCGCGGGCCGGCCCTGGACCGGCTCGCCGAGCTGGCGGCGCTCGACCTGGAGGTACCGCTCGGCGATCTCGGCACGTACCCGGCCGCGCTGCTGCCCGCCGCGTACAGCTTCGACCACTACACCCATATCCGGGCCGACCTGTTCCCGCCGCGCGGGCCGCTGCCCGGCCCCCCGCCGCAGTCCGACGCAGAGCGGCTGGCGTCCGTGCTGGACTGGATCGAGGCGGCGCTGCCGCAGCAGAATCCGGCCGCGGCCGCGGTGTGCACGCTCGCGCTGGAGGTGACCGGCACCGGGGCACGGTCGATTCCGTTCGGGTCGGGCGGGCCGGCGGCGACGATCTCGTCGGACGGTCCGGCCTTGATTCGATGGGTCACGCAGCGCGGCACGTGGGCCGAGCTGGGGGTGCGGGCGGCCGGGGACCCCGCGGCGCTGGCCGTGGCCAGAACGCTCAAGGTGTTCTAGGTAGATTACGGTTCATGTCCGTTGCGCCCCCGCGCGTCCTCGCCATCGCCGGCTCGGACTCCGGCGGCGGCGCGGGCATCCAGGCCGACCTGAAGACCATGCTCGCGCTCGGCGTGCACGGCATGACCGTGGTCTGCGCCGTCACCGCGCAGAACTCGGTCGGCGTGCAGGGCTACTGGGAGCTACCGCCCGAGGCGGTCCGCGGCCAGCTCCGGTCGGTGCTGACGGACATCGGCACCGACGCGGTCAAGACCGGGATGCTCGCCTCGCCCGTGCTGGTCGCCACCGTCGCCGAGGAGCTTGCCGGGCTGGCAGCCGCCGCTCCCATCGTGATCGACCCGGTCGCGGTGTCCAAGCACGGCGACAGCCTGCTGTCAGCCGGCACCCTCGAGGCGATCAGGGACCGACTGCTGCCGCTCGCCACCGTCGTCACCCCGAATCTGCTCGAGGCCGGGCTGCTCACCGGGGCGACCATCGGGGACGAGGGGCAGATGCTGGTGGCCGCGCGGGCGCTGCTCGCGATGGGACCGCACTGGGTGCTGGTGAAGGGCGGCCACCTGCCGGGCAACCCGGTCGACCTGCTCGTCGGTGGCGGCCAGGTGCTCCGGTTCCCCGGCGAGCGCATCGGCAGCGTCAACACGCACGGGACGGGCTGCACGCTCGCGTCGGCGATCGCCGCCCGGCTCGCGATCGGCGACGACGTGCCCAGCGCGGTCAAGGCGGCCAGGGAGTACGTGACCGGCGCGATCGCGGCCGGCTTCCCGCTGGGCGCCGGAATCGGCCCGGTGGATCACGGCTGGCGGCTTCGTGCCGCCTCGCACCTGCCCTAGCGGCTGATCTTCCCAGCCTTGATGCAGGACGTGCACACGTACAGGTGGCGCGGAGTCTTGCCGACCATCACGCGGCGGCGCTGAATGTTGGGGTTCCAGCGGCGCGAGGTCCGGCGGTGCGAGAACGACACGTTCTTGCCGAAGAACGGCCGCTTGCCGCACACATCGCAGACGGAAGCCACGGGATCGCTCCAGTTTCGAAAGGGCTGGTAGTCGATGCAGGATAGCACGGCCCGGCGCGCAGTCTCGTCGCGCTGATCCCGCGCCGACGGTGCCCGAGCCTATCCTGGCGGCATGGCCGTGCTCGCGGATCCGCTGCGCCTGGTCGTGGGCGATAAGGCAGCCAAGCGCCTGGCTGCCGCGCTCGACCTGCGCACGGTCGGCGACCTGCTCGGGTACTACCCCCGGCGGTACGACAAGCGTGGCGAGCTGACCGACCTGGCCGGGCTCCGCGACGGCGATCACGTCACGGTGCAGGCGGAGGTGGCTTCCGGCTCGGTCCGCCGGATGCGCAACCGGTCCGGGTCGATCTTCGAGGCCGTCGTCACCGATGGCCACGGGAAGCTCACCCTCACCTTCTTCGGGCATGGCTCGCAGGACTGGCGGCAGCGGCAGCTCGAGCCCGGCGTTCGCGGCCTGTTTTCGGGGGAGGTGTCCAGCTTCCGCGGCAAGCGGCAGCTCACGCACCCGGACTACGAGCTGCTCGGCCCCGGCAACGCCGGGGCCAGGGCGGCCGAGTTCGCCGCCGAGCTCATCCCCGTCTACCCGGCAACCAGCCAGCTCGCATCCTGGAAGATCGCCGATTCGGTCCGAATCGTCCTCGACGTGCTGGACGTGCCGGACGACCCGCTGCCCGCGGCGGTGAGAGCACGGTACGGCCTCGTCGGCTTCGCCGATGCCCTGCGCGGCATCCACCGCCCGGTCGACGACGCCGACTACCGCCGCGCCCGGACGCGGCTGAAGTGGGACGAGGCGTTCACGCTGCAGGTGCTGCTCGCCCAGCGCCGGCTCGCCGCGGCCAGCTACAGCGCGATCCCGCGGCCGCCGGTGGCGGGTGGGCTGCGCGCCGCGTTCGAGGCCGCGCTCCCGTTCGAGCTGACCGTCGGCCAGCAGCTAGCCGACGCGACGATCGCCGCGGACCTGGCCCGTGATCATCCGATGCACCGGCTGCTGCAGGGCGAGGTCGGCTCCGGCAAGACCGTGCTCGCGCTGCTCGCGATGCTGCAGGTCGTCGACGCGGCCGGACAGGCCGTGCTGCTCGCGCCCACCGAGGTGCTCGCCCAGCAGCACTACCGGTCGATCGCCGCGATGCTCGGCCCGCTCGGCATGGCGGGCCAGCTCGGCGGGGCCGAGCACGCGACCCGGCTCACGCTGCTCACCGGGTCGCTCGGGGCGGCGGGCCGCCGACGCGCGCTGCTGGAGGCGGCGTCCGGCGAGGCTGGCATCGTCGTCGGCACGCACGCCTTGCTCGAGGACCGGGTGCAGTTCGCCGACCTGGGCCTCGTCGTGATCGACGAGCAGCACCGGTTCGGGGTCGAGCAGCGGGACGCGCTGCGCGACAAGGCGGGTGACGGCCGCCCGCACATGCTCGTGATGACCGCGACGCCGATCCCGCGAACGGTCGCCATGACGGTGTTCGGTGACCTGGATGTGTCCACCCTGACCGAGCTCCCGGTCGGCAGGTCGCCGATCGGCACGCACGTGGTCCCCGTCGCGGAGCGGCCGCACTACCTGACCAGGACGTGGCAGCGGATCAGCGAAGAGGTGGCGGCCGGCCGCCAGGCGTACGTGGTCTGCCCGCGCATCGGCCTGGCCGACGAGGAGGTCGAGGGAGCGCCGGCCGCGGTGCTTGACCTCGCCGCCGAGTTGTCCGCCGGGCCGCTCGCCGGGCTGCGGCTGGGCATCCTGCACGGCAGGCTGCCGGCCGAGGACAAGGAAAAGGCCATGCTGGCGTTCGCGGACGGGCTGGTCGACGTGCT
>JASHPF010000033.1 GCA_030038295.1 Streptosporangiaceae bacterium | reverse complement strand
CCAGCCCGAACGCGGGCTGGTGCGAGGCGGCGTTCGCCGGCGCGCTGGGCGTCCGGCTCGGCGGGCCGCTGAGCTACGCGGGCTGCGTCGAGCACCGGGCAGCGCTCGGCACCGGGCGCCCTCCGCGGCCCGCCGACATTGCCCGTGCGATCCGGCTCAGCCGCGCGGTCACTGCCGGCGCGACCGGCCTCGCCGCCGCGCTCGCCGTCGGCACGTGCCCGCCGATCGGGGGCCGGAGTCGGCCGGGCGGGCAGCCGTCGCGGCCGGGTGACTAGGCTGGAGTCGTCATCGAGCGGGTGGCGGTCGCTGGCAGGGCCGCAGGACCGGCTGTCTCTCGTCGCCGGAGACCGGGGAGGGAGCTGACAGATGCCCGATGAGTGGCGGCACGAGTCGGCCGACCTCGCCGACTACGAGGTGCTGGACACCCTCGACACGCTGGGCGGTGCGCCCGGCGATGATCCGCTTGACCGCGGGGTCGCGACCCCGGAACGGTGGTCAGCCGCGATGAGGTTCGGCTCGACGGCCGCCGAGCAGCAGTCAGGCAGGTCGCTGGATCTGTCACTCGCCAGGGAAGATCCGGACGAAAACCCCGCTATCGATGTGAACTACTCCGATAGCGGCGACTGGGACGAGAACGCGACGGATAACGACATCGGGCGGCTCGAGCACGAGGACGTCCCCGATCCGCGGTCGGGCAGGCTCGTTCCCGCCGATGACGACGCGGCTGTGTATCCGGGCACCGAAGCCGATGCGGTGGCGAGGGACGCCGGGATCGACTCCGGCGGCGCGACCGCGGAGGAAGCCGCCATGCACCTGCTCGGGGACGGGGGCTCGGATTAGCCGCCGGCGGAGCCGGCCGACGCCAGCACCGCGGTCGCCATCGCACGCAGCTCCACCCGGCGGATTTTCCCGGTCGCGGTGGTGGGATAGGCGTCGACGAACACAACCCGTCGTGGCCGCTTGAACGACGGCAGCCCCGCCCGGCTGAAGGCGATCAGATCGTCCTCGCTGGCGGCCCGTCCCGGCCGCAGGATCACGTAGGCGACCGGCTTCTCCAGCCCGTCAGCGTCGCGCCCGGCGACGACGACCGCCTGCGCCACCGCGTCGTGCGCCAGCAGCCGCTGCTCGACCTCGGCCGGTGACACCCACATGCCGCTGGTCTTGAGCATGTCACCGGTCCGGCCGAGGCAGCAGTAATAGCCGTCGGCGTCCCGCACGTACGTGTCGCCGGTGCGCAGCCACTCGCCCTGAAACACCTGTCGCGACGCCGCGTACCTGGACCAGTAGCCGGTCGCCGCGGAGTCCCCGCGGACCAGCAGCGTGCCGGCCGTGCCCGGCGGCACGTCGGTCCCGTCCTCGGCCACGATCCGGAGTTCATAGCCGGGAACGGCGACGCCGGTGGTGCCCGGCCGGATCCGGCCGGGCACATTGGACAGGAAGATGTGCAGCATCTCCGTCATGCCCAGCCCGTCGAGAATGTCGATGCCGAAGTGCGCGGTCCACCGCCGCTGCAGCGCGGCCGGCAGCGCCTCGCCGGCCGACGCGGCCAGCCGCACACCCGCTAGCGAGTCGGCCGCCAGCTCGGCGTTCAGCATGTTGGCGAAGAACGTGGGCCCGGCGAAGAACAGCGTCGCGCCGAACTTCTGCGCCAGCGCTGCTAGCGCGGGCGGCCGCGCCGGGGCCGACTCGAGCACCGCCGCCGCGCCCGCTGCCAGCGGGAACAAGATCGAGTTTCCCAGACCGTAGGCGAAGAACGCCTTAGCCGCCGACAGGCAGCGATCGTCCGGCCGGATGCCGAGAACCTGCGCGGCGTAGGTTTCGCAGACCACCGGGATCGAACCGTGCCGGTGCATCGCCGCCTTGGGCAGGCCGGTGGTGCCGGAGGTGTAGAGCCAGAAGGCGGGCGAGTCCGCGGTCGTCGGGTACACCGCCTCGTCCGGCGACCCCGCCGCCACCTCGCCGAGCGGATGCACAGGGACCGGCGCCCCTGAATCCGGCCGGGTGGCCGTACCCGCCGCGCCCGCCCCCGCGGACTCGGCGAGGATCATCGCCGCGAGCTCGGGCGCCGCGGCGGCCGCCTCGATCGCCTGGCCGGCGAACTCCGGGGTCACCGCCAGCAGCCGAGCGCGGGAGTCGCGCAGCAGCTCGGCGACGCCGTCGGCGCGCAGCATCGTGGAGACCGGGACCGGGATGGCGCCGATCCGCATCGCCGCCAGGTAGACGATGACGAACTCCGGCGAGTCTGCCATCAGCAGCAGCACTCGCTGCTCGGGCTGCAGCCCGGTAGCGTGCAGGCCCGCCGCCGTCCGGCACACCCGGTCGTGCAGCTGCGCGTAGGTCAGGTCACCGGCCGGGCCGGTCAGCGCGATGCGCTCGGCGTCGCCAGCGGCGAGCCGCTGGTCCAGCAGGTACTCGCACGCGTTCAGCGGCTGCGCCATTGCCCGTGCACTCCGATCCCGCCGCGCGGTCTAGGCGAGGTGGACATAGTCGTAGTCGAATGGCTGGCCGTTGATGCCATTGCGGGGCGGCGCGATCCAGGCTGCGATCTTGCCACGTTCGTGCACCGGGTGCATGAGCGATCGGACATAGGTCTTGTCGACGTCGGTGGGCAGCCACTGACCCTTGCGCTGCTGCCACTGTTCGGCTGGCAGGATCTCGCCGGCCGGAGTGACCTCGATGGCGGCGAACGCGCCGACCTTCCGGTTGAACGCCACGTGCGGCAGGGCCAGCCGCTGCGGCAGCCCAGCCGATTCGAGGATCTTGTTCCACCGGTTGACGCCGCCCTGGCAGTCAGCGATGTACTCCCGCCGCAGGTCGGTGTTCAAGCCGGTGAGCGCGGCGACCTCGGTCTCGGCAATCTCCCCGTCGACCAGCGCCTCGACCATGATCCCGTCGTCGGTGAGCTTGTGGTCGTCCTTGCGCCGGCCCTCCAGCCAGCGGCCCTTGAGCCCGGCGGTGTAGTAGTTCGCCACGTTGGTGGAGGTCTCGCCGCCGAACAAATCAAGTGACACCGAGTAGTGGAAGTTCAGGTACTTCTGGATCACGCTCAGCGGGATCGCGCCGAGCGCGGTCACGTCGTCGGTGTCGCGCTCCACCATGAGCTGGGCGGTGCGCTCGACGACCCGGTCGATGCCGGTCGTGCCCACCATCATGTGGTGGGCCTCCTCCTTGAGCATGAACTCGCACGTCCGCGACAGCGGGTCGAACGCGGATTCCTTGAGGGTGCCGAGCTGGTACTTGCCGTCCCGGTCGGTGAAGTAGGTGAACATGTAGAACGACAGCCAGTCCGGGGTCTCCTCGTTGAACGCGCCGAGGATACGGGGGCTGTCCAGGCTGCCGGAGTTGCGGTGCAACAGCTGCTCCGCCTCGTCTCGGCCCTCCCGGCCGAAGTAGGCGTGCAGCAGGTACACCATCGCCCACAGGTGGCGACCCTCCTCCACGTTCACCTGGAACAGGTTGCGCAGGTCATAGAGGCTCGGCGCGGTCGCACCGAGGTTGCGCTGCTGCTCGACCGAGGCCGGCTCGGTGTCCCCCTGGATCACGATCAGCCGCCGCAGGTCGGCCCGGTACTCCCCCGGCACCTGCTGCCAGGCCGGCTCGCCCTGGTGCTCGCCGAACCCGACTAGCCGACCGGGATCGCGCTCGGCCAGGAAAATGCCCCACCGGTAGTCCCGCATCGGCACGTGCGCGAAGTGCGCCCATCCCTCCCGGCCCACGTTGATTGCGGTCCGCAGGTACACGTCCCTGGTCGGCAGCGTCGGACCCATGGATTCCCACCAGGTCAGGAAGTTTGGCTGCCACGACTCGAGCGCTCGCTGCAACCGCCGGTCCTCGCGCAGGTCAACGTTGTTCGGGATCTTCTCGGTGTAATCCGGCGTCACGGTCATCTCGGGTCACACTCGCTTCCTGTCGAAATCGCCGCGCCGGCCGGTGCCGTACCGGCGCAGCGCACCGTCCGGGCCGGACGCGTTCGGCCGGGTAAAGATCCAGTTCTGCCACGCGGTCAGCCGACCGAAGATCTTCGTCTCCATCGTCTCCGGCCCGGCGAATCGGTA
>JASHPF010000236.1 GCA_030038295.1 Streptosporangiaceae bacterium | reverse complement strand
CCGGGTTCTCCTACTGGGTGATCTGCATCGCCCTGCTGTTCGAGTGGGAGGCCTCGGCTGTGAGGGATAACTCCCCGCCAGGACATCCGTCGCTGACGGACCTGATTAACCCCCTGATAGCCCCCCATCCGATCAAGGCGGCCGCCATCGTGGTGTGGCTGCTGGCGGGATGGGCCCTGGTGCGGCGGTGACGCGATGAGCACCAGAACCGTCACCATGATCGGCTTCGTCGCGGTGATCGCGGCGCTGGTCGCGCTCGAGATCCTGGGCCGACGGAAAATCGCCAGGATCCCGACGGTCAGCGAATGGCTGGGCTACGTCATGCGACCACGAGCCGGGCGAGCGATCGTCCTGGCCGGCTGGCTGTGGCTCGGCTGGCACTATTTCGCCCGCTGACCGGCAGCCGGCCGGTCGCCTGGTACGCGGATGGTGTCGGTGCTTCGCTAAGCTGGCCGCCGTGACAAGGGGTCGGATCAAGATCAGTTCAGCAGCCGAGAGCGACTACCTCGCCGACGTGGCACTGGCCGCGCGGTTTCGCGAGTTGCTGGACAGGGCGCAGGCGGCAGAGCAGGAGTTCCGGCAGGCGCAGGCGGCCAGCGCTCCGGTTAGCGTGCAGTATCCGCTAGCCCACGCGCTGGACGCGGCGCTGACGGACGTCACCAGGGCCGCGTACGCGGCGCAGCGCGCCGAGATCGGGCCGCGCGGCTACGACGACCGGATCTACCATCGCAAGGCCATGGCCACATCGGCCGTGCACGCCTGGACCCGCGAGGCCGAGCGGCTGCTGACGCTCCGCGAGACCCACCGGCTCACCGGGTTCCCGGCCCGGCCCGAGGCCGCCGCGCTCGGGGTCGAGATCGCTCGCCTCCCGGCGGAGGACCACGCCTGAGCAGCCGGCTGGCCGGACGTCTGGCCAGGATGGATTGACTACAGGAAACCTACAAAGCGCGACAAGGAAAACCGTCACAACGGGCCATGTCGGGGCTGAGTACCGGCCTGGCACAGTAGGGTGTGATCAAGAGCACAACCAGCAAGTAGGAAACAAGCAAGCACAGGAGGCACGCGAATGTGCCCGCATACGCCACGGTGTCCGGATCCTGATGACCCGGACCGCGAGGCGGCCCGCACTGTCGTCAGTCACCCAGAGCAGGGATGGAGCCTGCTCTGCAACGGCATCGTCGTCTTCGAGGACACCGGCGAGCTTCTTCCCGGTGGCACTGCGGTCCCCCCGCACCGGCCCACGGACCTCCCCGTCGTGGTGAGCACCCCCGTAGCCACTTCCCATATCCCGGCGGCCTGAGCGCGTAGGGACGGCCGAACCCGGCTGATCCCGCTTCCCTGCACCTCAGGGCCATGCCCGGCGAGCGGCCCCCGGCCGCAGCCCCCGTGTCGACTCAGCATCGGCCGATCACCCCGCCCGCTCAGACCGCGCCCTCGGCTGCCCTGGAGCAGGCCGCAGCCGCCACGTGGCTACCCGATCAGCGGCTCAGCAGCGTCGCCAGCCACTCGCCCACGGCCGAACCGACCGCAGCCGGCGCCCTGCTGAGCGCGTGTGTCTCGCCCGGCAGGACGACGACGCGGGTCGCGTCCCGCTGGTCAGGGATACCGAACGGGTCCCGCTCCCCGTTGACCACGAGCACGTCGGTACCCGCCTCCCGGAGCTCGGCTACCCGGCTCTGCTCCGGACGACCAGGCGGGTGCAGCGGAAACGCCAGCGCGATCACGGCCAGCGCACCCGCCGCGGCCGCCGTACGGCATGCGACCCGCGCGCCATTGCTGCGACCACCCTGGATCAGCGGCAGGCCCGGATTGTCGGCGCGCAGTCGCCCGATGACCTCCAGCCACGCGGCGTCCTGGGGCCCCGGCGCGCCCGGCGCTCGCGCGCCCCGCACCCGGTAGGGCTGCAGCACCCGCGCCACCACACCGCCGAGCGCCAGGCCCGCGTCACGGACCGCGAGCAGGTCCTTGCTGGCCACGCCCCCGCCCGCGCCATGCGTGAGCACGAGAAGGAACGAGGCCGTCCGGGGCCGGTCGACCTCGACCCGCGCAGGTCCGGCCTGCGTGCTGATCTCCACGCTGGCAGCCTAGCCTCGCTGCGGGCGGCCAAGTCTGCTGGCAAACACGGCGCGAAGCAGGCCGAACGCCGCGGCGGGGTCGGCTGCCGTGGCGACCGAGCACAGCGCCCGGCCCGGCGCGGCGAGGTACCACCACAGACCGTCCACATCGAGCACCTGCACCACGCCGTCGATGTCCCCGATCGGCACGTCGCCCGCCACCGCGGCCTGCTCGGCCGCTGCCCGCACGATGTAGAAGTCGAACGCGCCCGGCTGGGGACCGCGCTGCAGCCGACGCTGCTCCCGCTCGGCCAACAGTCGCTGGGCGTCGCCGAACGTGGCCGTGACGAGAGTCCTCAGCTCAGGCATGGCCGCCAGGGACGCAAACTGCGGCGGGTCGAACGCCGCGGCCTCGCGCTTGGCCCTCGTTCGACGCCACGCCCGCACGGTCCGGTCGTCGCTGGCTGGCGGGCGAACCTGGTCCGCCCCAGTTCCGGCGAGGCGACGCCACCAGGCCAGCCACTGCGCTGCTGCCTTCGCCCGGTCCGCCTGTGCCAGCACCGCGCTGGCAGCCTCCGTGCCCGCGAGCCAGCCCGCGGCGAGCGGCGGCGGTATCTCGGGCGAGGGCCGCAGCGTCAGCCCGCCGGCGTCCCTGGCGAACAGCGCGCTGTGCAGGTCCTGCGCATCACGCTCCTCGAATCGCCACGATGACGAGCCGGCGATGCGCATGAGATCGTCCCTTTATGGAAGCGCCGTGAGGTTGACGGTCTCGAGCTGGCCGGAATCGTCATTCGCGACGAGCAACATGCTGCTGCCGGGCGCGACCGCCAAGCCCCGCGGGAACTGGCCGGCGGGGACGGAGCCCACCAGGGCCGGGTGTCTCGCTAGTGCGTGTGACACATCGACGACCGCGAGGCTCGCGGATTTCGCGGCTGCGCCGAACCGGTTCGAGTCGGCCGCCACGACGAGGCTTCCCCGGTCACCCGCCCGGTGCGTCATGCGCGCAACGGTACGCCCGGCGCCGGTCGTCGGCTAGCCGCCGACGATCTTGGCCAGGAACTGGCCGGTGTAGCTCTCCTCGTTCCTCGCCACGTCCTCGGGCGTGCCGGTGGCGATGACGCTGCCGCCGCGTGAGCCGCCGTCCGGCCCGAGGTCGATGATCCAGTCGGCAGTCTTGATCACGTCGAGGTTGTGCTCGATCACGATCACCGTGTTGCCGCCGTCGACCAGCCGGCCGAGCACGCCGAGCAGCTTGCGGATGTCATCGAAGTGCAGCCCGGTGGTCGGCTCGTCCAGCACGTAGATGGTCCGGCCGGTCGATCGGCGCTGCAGCTCGGACGCGAGCTTCACCCGCTGCGCCTCGCCGCCCGACAGCGTCGGCGCCGGCTGGCCGAGCCGGACGTAGCCGAGGCCGACGTCGACCAGGGTCTTGAGGTGCCGGTGGATCGCCGGGACCGGCTCGAAGAACCCGGCGGCTTCCTCGATCGGCATCTCCAGCACGTCGGCGATGGTCTTGCCCTTGTAGTGCACCTGCAGCGTGTCGGTGTTGTACCGGGCGCCGTGGCAGACCTCGCACGGCACGTACACGTCCGGCAGGAACTGCATCTCGATCTTGATGGTGCCGTCACCGGAGCACGCCTCGCAGCGGCCGCCCTTGACGTTAAAGGAGAACCGGCCCGGCTGGTAGCCGCGGACCTTCGCCTCGGTGGTCTGTGCGAACAGCCGCCGGACGTGGTCGAACACGCCGGTGTAGGTCGCCGGGTTCGACCGCGGCGTGCGGCCGATCGGGCCCTGGTCGACGTGCACGACCTTGTCGAGGTACTGGATGCCAGTGATCTTCGAGTGCTTGCCGGGCACGATGCGGGTGCCGTGCAGCTCGCGCGCCAGCGCGCTGTAAAGGATGTCGTTGACGAGAGTCGACTTCCCCGAGCCGGACACGCCGGTGACGGCGATGAAGCAGCCGAGCGGGAACGCGACGTCGATGCCCTTGAGGTTGTGCGCCGCGGCGCCCTTCACGACGACCTCGCGACTCTTGGCCGGCTTGCGCCGCCGAGCCGGGATGGCGATGGTCTCGCGGCCGGTCAGATACGCGCCGGTGATCGACTCCCGATTCGCCAGCAGCTCCTCCAGCGGACCGGACACGACAATGTGCCCGCCGTGCTCGCCGGCCCGCGGCCCGATGTCCACGACCCAGTCCGCCGACCGGATCGTGTCCTCGTCGTGCTCGACCACGATCAGCGTGTTGCCGAGGTCACGCAGCCGCAGCAGCGTCTCGAGCAGCCGGTGGTTGTCTCGCTGGTGCAGTCCGATCGACGGCTCGTCGAGCACGTACAGCACGCCAACCAGACCGGATCCGATCTGCGTCGCCAGCCGGATCCGCTGCGCCTCGCCGCCGGCCAGCGTCGCCGAGGCCCGGTCCAGCGTCAGGTAGTCAAGCCCGACGTCGAGCAGGAAGCCGAGCCGCGCGTTGACCTCCTTGAGGATCCGCCCCGCGATCTGCATGTCGCGGTCGGAGAGCTCCAGCGCCAGCAGCAGCTTGGCCAGCTCGCCGATCGCTAGCGCGCAGTAGTCGGCGATGGACCGGCCGTCGACGGTGACCGCGAGCGACACCGGCTTGAGCCTCGCGCCCTGGCACGAGGGGCAGGGCACCTCACGCATGAACTCGGCGTACCGCTCCCGGCTGTAGTCGCTGTCGGCGTCGGAGTGCCGCCGCTCGATGTAGGGGATCGCCCCCTCGAAGTTGGTGTAGTAGGAGCGCTCGCGGCCGTACCGATTCCGGTACCGAACGTGCACCTGCTGGTCGTACCCGTACAGCAACGCCTTCTGGGCCTTGGCGGGCAGCCGCTCCCACGGCGTGTCGACGCGGAACCCGAGCGCATCGCCGAGCGCCTCGATCAGCCGGAGGAAGTAGTCGCTGACATGGCCGCCGCTCCACGCGCCGATCGCGCCGTCGGCGAGCGTCCGCGACGGGTCGGAGACCACGAGCTCCGGATCGACCTCCATCTTGGTGCCGAGTCCGGTGCAGTCGGTGCACGCGCCCCACGGCGAGTTGAACGAGAACGACCGCGGCTCCAGTTCGTCGAACGACAGGTCGTCGTACAGGCAGGCCAGGTGCTCGGAGAACATCCGCTCGCGGTTCGGGTCGCCCTCGGGCAGGTCGACGAAATCGAGGATGACGACACCGCCCGCAAGCGACAACGCGGTCTCCACCGAGTCCGTCAGCCGGCGCCGGGCCGACTGCTTCACGTCCAGCCGGTCGACGACGACCTCGATGTCGTGCTTCTCGTACTTCTTGAGCGCGGGTAGCTCGCCGGATACCGCGGAGTCGAGCCGGATGATCGTGCCGTCCACCCGCGCTCGCGAGTAGCCCTTCACCTGCAGGTCGCGCAGCAACTCGGTGTACTCGCCCTTGCGGCCGCGCACGACCGGCGCCAGCACCTGGAACC
>JASHPF010000235.1 GCA_030038295.1 Streptosporangiaceae bacterium | reverse complement strand
ACCGAGTCAGTGCTGCCCCGGGGGGCGGCACCCGGGCCAGCCGCGTCAGTGCTCATGGATGATGACGCCGCGAATGTTCTTGCCGTCCAGCATGTCCTGGTAGCCCTGGTTGATCTCGTCGAGCCGGTACCGGCGGGTGATCAGCTCGTCCAGCTTGAGGTCGCCGGACTGGTACAGGCCGATGAGCAGCGGAACGTCGACAAGCGGGCTGCAGCCGCCGTAGATCGAGCCCTGGATCCGGCGCTGGTAGCCGATGAGAATGCCAGGGTTCTCGTCGATCATGCCCTTGCCCACGGCCGTCACGGTGACCTGCCCGGTCTTGCCGACAACCCGGATGGCATCGGCGATGACCTGGTCGGTCAGGATGCCGACGGTGATGATGGCGTGGTCGGCCAGCTCGCCCCAGGTGGTCTCGACGACGAAGTCGTGTGCCTCCTTGGCGGTGCCGAACGTGTGGGTGGCCCCGAACACGGCGGCCATCTCCCGCTTGAACTCCACCGGATCCACGACGATGACGTTCTTCGCGCCGGCCAGGCTGGCGCCCTGGACAGCGTTGCTCCCGACGCCGCCGGAGCCGTAGATGACCACGGTCTGACCCGGCTTAACCCCGGCCGCGCGCACCGCCGAGCCCCAGCCGGTCGGCACGCCGCACGCCACCAGCGCGGCGACGTCGAACGGGATCTCCGCCGGGATCTTGATTACCGAGAACTCGGACACGACCGCGTACTGAGAGAACGTGCCCAGCACGCACAGCCCGCCGAAGTCCTCGCCGTTCTGGTGAAACCGGAAGGTGCCGTCGGGGAACATGCCGGTGCCCGCGTTCTTGCCGGCGTCGCAGAGGTTCTGCCGCCCTGTCGCGCAGTACCGGCAGGACCCGCACGCCGGGATGAACGAGCACGTCACGTGGTCCCCCACGGCGACACGGGTGACGCCGTCGCCGACCGCCTCAACCACCCCGGCGCCTTCGTGGCCGCCGACCACGGGCATCCGCATGGGCGCGTCGCCCTTCTGAATGTGGTCGTCAGAGTGGCACAGCCCGGCCGCGTAGAACTTGATCAGGACCTCGTTGTCCTTCGGGTCGTCGAGCTCGAGGTCGGTGATCTCCCACGGCTGACCGCCAGCCCGGCAGACGGCGGCGCGGGTGATGATGCTCATGGGGGCCCCTTCCGGGCATGCCGCGACGCGGGAGGTGCGCTGGATCGCTCGTCGCAAGTCCACCTTCGGACGCCCAAGACGGGCGCCGCCACACTACTTTCACTTCGCGGAAGAGAGAAACCGCCCACCGACGGGGCGCTGCTGGGGCGGCTTCTGTGACGCGGAAGAGCCGGTTCCGCCGGTGCTGTGCGCCGTGTTAACTTCCGCGACGTCCGGATCAGGCGAGGGAGACCGGGTGATCGATAAGTTCCGCGACAATGCGCTGGCCGCGCTGGCCCCGATCCCGTCCGGCGCGACGCTGGCGGTCGGCGGATTCGGCAGCTCCGGCCGACCGGACACGCTCCTCGACACGCTGTGCGACCTCGATCTCCGTGACCTGCACGTGATCGTCAATAACGTGGGCGCCGACTTTACCGGGATCGGCAGGCTGCTGGCCGAGGGCCGACTGCGGCGGGTGACGGCCTCGTTCCCTGTGCTCCCGGAGTTCTATACCGAGTACTTCGCCGGCCGGGTGGAGTTCGAGCTGATACCGCAGGGAACCCTCGCGGAGCGGCTGCGGGCCGGCGGGGCCGGGATCGCCGCGTTCTACACCCCGTCCGGGGCCGGCACGATGCTGTCCGACGGCACCTTTCCGCTCGGCTACCGTCCGGACGGCGAGGTGGCGACGCACGTCCCCGCGAAGGAGCATCGCGAGTTCGGTGGTCGCGAGCACGTGCTCGAATACGGCATCGTCGCGGACTTCGCGCTAGTCAAGGCGTATCAGGGGGACCGGAAAGGGAACCTGCGGTTCCGGCTGTCGGCCCGCAACTTCAACCCCCTGGCCGCCATGTCGGGGCGGTATACGTTCGCGGAGGTCGAGCACCTGGTGGCGACGGGCGACCTCGCCCCTGATGACATCCACCTGCCCGGTGTCTTCGTCGACGAGGTGCTGCTGAAGTCGGAGCTCTCGCCGCGGCTGGGCGTGATGACAAGGCGGTCCGCATGACGCAGACGGCAGTCTCGGAGCAGATCAGCGGCCGGAGCCGAGACGGCATCGCGCAGCGGCTTGCCGCCGACCTGCGCGACGGCTTCGTGGTCAACCTGGGTGTCGGCATCCCCCTGCTGGTGCCGAAGTACGTGCCGCCTGACGTGGAGGTCATCCTGCACGCGGAGAACGGTGTGCTCGGCATGGGCCCGCTGGCCGCGCCCGGCCACGAGGATCCTGATCTCACCGACGCGGGCAAGCAGCCGGTGACGCTGATCACCGGGGCGGCGATCGTGGACTCTTCGCTGTCATTCGCGGTCGTCCGGGGCGGCCATCTCGACGTGACGGTGCTGGGTGCGCTCCAGGTCTCTGGCCGGGGGGACCTGGCCAACTGGTACGTGCCCGGGCAGAACCCGGCGGTCGGCGGCGCGATGGACCTGGTCGCCGGCGCCCGCGAGGTCTGGGTCGCGATGGAGCACGTGGACCGGGCCGGACGGCCGAAGATCGTCGAGCGCTGCACCTTCCCGCTCACCGGTCGCGGGGTCGTCACCCGGATTTACACCGACCTCGCCATTTTCCACATCGTGTCCGGCGAGCTCCGGCTAACCGAATGCGCGCCCGGCGTCACCCCCGAGGCCATCAGGGAGCGAACCGGCGTGCCCTTCGTCGAAGCCTGAGCTCTGTCGCCGACTGAACGGGGACCACCATGGCCGTGATCGATGTCAGCAGCATTACCGCGTTCGACGTGCACACGCACGTGCACAAGTCCGTCCGGGCGGAGCACGAGCCCGCGGGCGGCCGTGAGGAGATGGGCGAGTACTTCCGGATCGGCAAGATGCCCCGCTACAGCGTTCCGGAGCTCGCTGACTACTACCGGCAGCGCAACATGGCGGCGGTCACGTTCACCGTCGATAGCTTTTCGCAGTCGGGTGAGGATCCGGTCCCGGACAACTTCGAGATCGCCGAGCTGGCAGCAGAGCACGCTGACGTGCTGATCCCGTTTGCCAGCATCGACCCGCACCGTGGCAAGGCCGGCGTGGCGCAGGTGCGGCGGCTGGCGACCGAGCTCGGAATCCGGGGCGTCAAGTTCCACCCCGGCGCGCAGGCGTTCTACCCGAACGACCGGATGGCGTACCCGCTCTACGAGGTGATGCAGGAGCATCAGCTGGTCGGGCTCTTCCACACCGGGCAGACAGGCGTGGGCGCGGGCACCCGCGGTGGTGGCGGCATTCGCCTGAAGTACATGAACCCGCTGTACCTCGACGACGTGGCGGTCGACTTCCCTGACCTCGACATCATCGCGGCCCACCCGAGCTTCCCGTTCCAGGACATCGCGCTGTCGATCGCGACGCACAAGCCGCGTGTGTACATCGACCTGTCCGGTTGGTCGCCTAAGTATTTCTCGCCCCAGCTCGTGCAGTACGCGGGCAGCTTGCTGCGGCACAAGGTGCTGTTCGGCACCGACTTCCCGGTGATCACGCCCGAGCGGTGGATCACCGACTTCGAGAACCTGAGCATCAAGCCCGAGGTCCGGCCGCTGATCATGAAGGAGAACGCGGCCAGGCTATTCGGCCTGACCAACGCGGCGGACTCGGCCGGCCAGGGCGGCTGAGCGCCCGATGCAGGACGTCGACGGCAGGGTCGCGTTCGTCACGGGCGGCTGCAGTGGCATCGGCCTCGGCATCGCCCTGGCCTTTGCCCGGGCGGGCATGCACGTCGTCGCCACCAGCCGCCGCCGGCCGCACCTGAATGAGTCGGCGGCGCTGTTCGCGGCGGCGGGCCTCGACGTACACGTGATGCAGCTCGACGTGACCGACGCTGACGCGGTCGAGCGCGCGGCGGCGGCGACCGAGGAGCGATACGGGCGGGTGCACGTGCTGGTGAACAACGCCGGAATCGGCATCATCGGGCCGGTGTCGAAGGCAAAACCGGCCGACTGGGACTGGATCATCGACGTCAACATCAAGGGCGTCGCACACGGCCTGCAGGCCTTCCTCCCGCGGATCCGGGCGCACGGCGAGGGCGGGCACATCGTGAACACCGCGTCGATGGGCGGCCTGCTCCCGGTCTCGGCAGGCCTGTACTGCCTGACCAAGGCCGGGATCATCGCGTTGTCGGAGACCCTGCACATCGAGCTGGCCCCGGAGAACATCGGGGTGTCCGCCTACATCCCTGGTCCGGTGCACAGCAACCTCGGCGCCAGCTCAGCGGCCAGGCCGGAGCGGTACGCCGACAGCGGCTACCCTCCCCCGCCCGGGCCCGACCCGAGCCGGCCGCCCGTCCGGCTCCCGTTCATGAGCTACGAGGAGGCCGGCGAGCGGGTGCTGCAGGGCGTCCGCCGGGGCGACCTGTTCATCCTCACCCACCCGGAGTTCAGGGACGGGGTGCGGGAGCGAGCGGAGGCACTGCTCAACGCCTTCCCCGACGAGCCGCTGAACGCCGAGCGCGCCGCCGCGATCACGTTCCTGACCTCGCATCCGGTGTACCGGGCCGAGGCCGGCAAGC
>JASHPF010000234.1 GCA_030038295.1 Streptosporangiaceae bacterium | reverse complement strand
CTGGCCGGTCCCGGCCGACGGGCTGGCGGACGAGACCCAGACCGCCGGAGCCGGCTGGGGGGCACGGTCGGCAGCTGGGCCTAGCAAGCCCGTTCCGGCCAGGCCTCAGCCGGAGCTCGCGCGGAATTTCCTCACGCCGGGAACCCCGGCCGCCGAGTCCTGGCAGCGTCAGCCGCCGTCGTCCCCCGTCGGCGGCCAGCAAGGCGGAGCCTGGCCGCCTCAGCCCGGTCGGGTTTCCCCTGGGCGCGGCCGTCCGGAGCGGCATACGGGGCGCACGGTCACCATCGTTCTGCTGGTGGCGCTGTTCGTGGCCGGAGTCGTCGGCGCGGTGGCGTACCGGCTTGCGCACCGCACCGATACGGCCAGCAAGCTCCCGCCGGTCACGGTGACGAAGACCGTCCCGCCGCCCGTAGGCCCGAGCCCGGCGATGACGGTGCGAGAGTACTTCGCGGCAATCGACCGCGGCCGGTACGGCCTCGCCTGGCGGCTCAGCGGCGAGCAGGAGTCGTACCAGAAGTTCGTTGCCGGCTTCGCCGGGACCGCGCATGACGCGGTGACCATTCTGTCGGTCAATGGCGACGTCGTGACGGCGCGACTCGTGGCGACGCAGACCAACGGCACGGTGAAGGTCTACGAGGGCACCTATACGGTCACCGGCGGCGAGATCAGTTCCACCGACGTCGAGCAGACCAACTGACGGCTGCGGAGGCCCTGGGCGCCCGGCCAGGCCGCGGCTTTCGCGGTCGGCGGTCGCTGCGGAGCGGGGGCGTCACATCCGGATGCGCTGGTTCGCCGGGTCATACGCCGGGCGCAGCGAGACCCTGGCCGGCGCGATCAGGTCACCGATCTGCACATCCCACTCGCCCGCGTCCAGCCAGGCCTGATCGACGGGACCGCCGCCCGCCGTGACCATCGCCAGGCCGACGGCGCCGCCTAGCGTCCAGCCGTAGGACGCCGACCGGAGGTAGCCGACCTCCCGCCCATCGCGCCGCACGATCTCGGCGTGGAACAGCAGCGGCTCGGGGTCGGAGAGCAGCACCTGGACCAGCCGCCTCGACGGCGGCCCGGCCGCCTGCTGCGCCGCGACCGCGTCCCGACCGACGAAACCACCCGGCTTGTCCAGCGCGACCGCGAAGCCAAGGCCAGCCTCGATCACGGTGTCGGTGTTGTCGATGTCGTGGCCGTAGTCGCGGTAGGCCTTCTCCAGCCTGAGGCTCGACAGCGCCTTCAGCCCGGCGTGCCGCAGCCCGATCGTGCGGCCCGCCTCGACCAGCCGGTCGTAGACGTGCACCGCCTGCTCGGCCGGGATGTGCAGCTCGTAGCCCAGCTCGCCGACGTAGGTGATCCGGATGCAGAGCACCCTGGCGAGCCCGATGTCGATGTGGCGGGCGGTCCGGTAGCCGAACGCCGCGTCGCTGACGTCGGCGTTCGTGACGGCCGCCAGCAGCGCCCGCGAGCGCGGACCCTGGACGCTGAGCAGCGCGTACCCCGAGGTGACGTCCGTGGCGGCCGCTCGCGCGTCGCGCGCGTCGAACTGGCGCCGCATCCAGGTCAGCGCGTGCCGGTGCGCGGTGTCCGACGCCACCACGTAGAACTCGTCGTCGGCGAGCTTGGTCACCGTGAGGTCGGCCTCGATCCGGCCGTCGTCGTTGAGCCACTGGGTATAGGTGATCCGGCCCGGCTCAGCGTCCACCCGGCCGGCGGACAGCCGGTCCAGCTCGCGGCCCGCGTCGCGGCCCTGCACGGTGAATTTCGCCATGAACGACATGTCCATGAGGACCACGCCGTCGCGGCAGGCGCGGTGCTCGGCTGCCCAGTGCGGGTACCAGTGCTGGCGATCCCAGGACAGCTCGCCCGCCGCAGCTGGGTCGGTCTCGCCAGGCGCGTACCAGTCCGCGCCTTCCCAGCCGCTAACGTCGCGGAAGAATGCGTGCCGCGCCGCCAGCCGGTGGTGCACCGGCGACAGCCGCGCGCCGCGCGCGGTGTGCATCGACCGGCCCGGGTAGTGCGTCGCGTACACCAGGCCGAGCGACTCCGTTGTCCGCGTCGCCCGGTACTCGGGGTTCGCCTGATACGGCTGCAGCCGGTCGACGTTGATCGCGGTGACGTCGACGTCGGGCCGGCCCGTCACGATCCAGTGCGCAAGCACGCGGCCGATGCCGCCGCCGGTCAGGATGCCGATCGAGTTGAGGCCGGCGGCGACGAAGTAGTTCCGCAGCTCCGGGGCCTCGCCCACGACGGGGGCCAGGTCCGGCGTGAAGCTCTCCGGCCCGCAGAAGAACGTGCGGATACCGACCGTGGGCGCGATCGGGATTCTGGACATCGTCCTTTCCACGAATGGCCCCATCCGGTCCCAGTCCGGTGGCAGCGAGCCGAAGGAAAAGTCCGGCGGGATGCCGTCCACCCGCCACGGAGCGCAAACGGGCTCGAACAGGCCGAGCATCAGTCCGCCGCCCTCCTCGCGAAAGTAGCCGTAGTTCGCCGGGTCCTCGAGCACGGGCCACTCCCGGCTCACGCCGTCGATCGGCTCGGTGAGCAGGTAGTAGTGCTCGGCGGCCTGCAGCGGGATGCTGACACCGGCCAGCTCGCCAAGCTCGCGAGCCCACATGCCCGCGCAGTTGACGACGTACTCGGCCTCGACGTCGCCGTACGGGGTGCGCACGCCCGTCACCGCGCCGTTCTTGCGCAGGAACCCGGTCACCGGTACGCCCTCGATGATCCGCGCGCCCTGCAGCCGGGCACCCTTGGCGAGCGACATGGTGACGTCGACCGGGTTTACCCGGCCGTCGGTCGGCACGTAGAACCCGGCCAGCACGTCGTCGGTCCGGGCCAGCGGCCAGAGCCCGGCTACCTCGCTGGCCGAGATCTCCTGCACGTCCACGCCGCAGTGCCGGTTGAACGCTGCGACCCGCCGGTACTCCGCCAGCCGGCCCGGCTCGATGGCGAGGTCGATGAGGCCGACCTGGCGCATCCCGGTCGCGAGGCCCGTCTCAGCCTCCAGGCGCAGGTACAGATCCCTGGTATAAGTCCGCAGCTCGGTCGAGGTCTGCGACGTCGAGCCGAACGTCGCCATCAGCCCGGCCGCGTGCCAGGTCGTACCGGAGGTCAGCCGGTCCCGTTCCAGGAGCACGACGTCGACGCCCAGGTGCGCCAGATGGTAGGTGACCGAGGTGCCGATGATGCCGCCGCCGACGACGACCACCTGAGCCCGCTCGGGCAGGTCGGGCATGCCGGGCAGGTCAGCCACGGTGCTCAGGCTCAGTCTCTGGTCAGCTTGCGGTAGGTCACCCGGTGCGGCCTCGCCGCCTCGGCGCCGAGACGGTCGATCTTGTTCTTTTCGTAGGACTCAAAGTTGCCCTCGAACCAGAACCAGTTCGCGCCGCCTTCCCAGGCGAGGATGTGCGTGGCGATGCGGTCGAGGAACCACCGGTCGTGGCTGGTGATGACGGCGCAGCCGGGGAACTCGAGCAGGGCGTTCTCCAGCGAGGACAGCGTTTCGACGTCGAGGTCGTTGGTGGGCTCGTCCAGCAGCAGCAAGTTGCCGCCCTGCTTGAGGGTGAGCGCGAGGTTGACCCGATTGCGCTCGCCGCCGGACAGTACGCCAGCAAGCTTCTGCTGGTCGCTGCCCTTGAAGCCGAACGCCGCGACGTACGCGCGGCTCGGAATTTCCATCTTCCCGGCGATGATGTAGCTCTCTCCGTCGGAGATGACTCCCCACACGTTCTTGTCTGGGTCGATGCGGCCGCGGGCCTGATCGACATAGGCGATCTCGACCGTCTCGCCGATCGTGATGACGCCCGCGTCCGGCAGTTCCTCGCCGATGATCATCTTGAACAGCGTGGTCTTGCCCACGCCGTTCGGCCCGATCACCCCGACGATGCCGCCCTGCGGCAGGCTGAAGCTCAGGCCCTCGAACAGCTCACGGTCGCCGAATCCCTTGGACAGCTGGGCGACCTCCACGACCTTGGTGCCCAGCCGCGGGCCCGGCGGGATCTGGATCTCCTCGAAGTCGAGCTTGCGGTGCTTGTCGGCCTCGGCCGCCATCTCCTCATAGCGCTGCAGCCGGGCCCGGCTCTTGGCCTGCCGCGCGCGGGGGCTGGACCGAACCCACTCCAGCTCGTCCTCCAGCCGCTTGCGCCGCTTGGCGTCCTTCGCGCCCTCGACCTTGAGCCGCGCCGCCTTGGTCTCCAGGTAGACGGAGTAGTTGCCCTCATACGGGTAAGCGCGCCCGCGGTCAAGCTCCAGGATCCAGCCAGCCACGTTGTCGAGGAAGTACCGGTCGTGGGTCACCGCGACCACGGTGCCCGGATACTTTTCCAGGTGCTGCTCGAGCCACTGCACGCTCTCAGCGTCCAGGTGGTTGGTCGGCTCGTCCAGCAGCAGCAGATCCGGCTGCGCCAGCAGGAGCCGGCACAGCGCCACGCGCCGAC
>JASHPF010000032.1 GCA_030038295.1 Streptosporangiaceae bacterium | reverse complement strand
TCGGCCACGCTCTGCCGGGCCTCGTTCCTGGCGAAGGCCGTCCGCACGAGGCGTCACTCGCTGAGTTCAGCTAGTCGTCAGCAGCTGCTGCCGTCTGGTCGTAACCAGCCGCAGGCCCAGCCGAATTGGGATGCGGCGACATCGGTGAGGCGTGATCCTTGGGTGATGCCGGAGGAGACGACGCCGCGGCTCATGCGCTACCGCCTCGTGGAGACGATCGTTCCGCTGGCCGCATCGGCTGACCAGCTGGTCGACTACGTGCACGCGAACGGGTCTGACATCGACGGGGCTGTCATGGATTTTGTCGACTGGACTTACGATTCGGTGCCTGGCCTGATCGAAGCGGGTGTGGTGCCCGATGATCTGGCGCCGGCACTCGGACTGCTGTGCGATCAGGCGTTGGCGGCCGCCCGGTCGGCACCCGCGGAAGAGTGCGCGACAGCGGTGCTCCGGCCCGAGTGGTCCACCTTACGGGTGACCGCCAACGCCATCCTGGACCGCTTCCGTTCGCTGGGCGTCCCGGTCCCGTCCATCACATCTGGCCTGCTCGGTGACCTGACGACCGTCCCTCCCTCCGAGCGGTGACAGGGCAGCCGGAGCCGCCCGCGCCGCTGCCGGATGGCGGCCGGAACATCCTGATCGAGAGGAGCGTTGACAACCAGAGGACACGACATATCGTGTTGATGTCGGAGGCCTGGACCCTTGACGTACCCCGGGCTAGCGAGGTGAGCGTAATGACCGGTTGGCACGCGGAGCGGACGCCGAGCAGGTCGGCCAAGGCCGTGATCGCCGTGACGCTGCTAGCACTGCTGCTGCTGACAGCTGTTCCGGTGGCCCTGCTGGCCGCAGTGATCATGATGATACTGGGACACGTCATCGGGGGGCTCGCGCTGTTCGGCGGCTCGGTGCTCGCCGCCGCCGCGGCTGTCGCGCTCGCGGGGATGACCGGGATGCAGCACCTGCGCAAGCTGCTGTCCAGGGCCAGTTTCACCCTCGGGCAACTGGACCACAGACAGTACACCGACGACACCGCCGAGCCGAACGGCAGCGGCTACACCGACGTCGTGCAGCTGGACCGCAGCGAGTACACCGAAGTTCGCTGACCCGACCCTGCTGTCGGCGGTTCCCTCGCACACGGGCTGGGCGAGAGTGTCCTGGATCGGTCTGACAGCGGCGCTGCCGATCAGTTGACTGCAGGTCGCGGGCTGGCGCTGGCAAGGGAACGGGGCAGTCGGCGGCTGGCGACCGATAGCCCGATGGCGCCGACTCCGGCGATCGCGAATGCCACCGCGACTCCGGCCCGGAGCGGCCAGTTATGGGCGGTGGCCGCGGCCACCGCGGCGCCGCCGGCGCCAATGCCAAGAGCCGTGCCGAGTACATCGGCCAGGCTCAGTGACGCGGAAGCCCAGCCTTCCGAGCCGGCCGGGGCCTCCCGCAGCATCAGGAGCGAGATGGGCGCATAGGCCAGGCCGATGCCGAAGCCGGCAACCGTCCAGGCCGCCACGCCGACTTCGATAGGGGTGGCTGGCAGCAGGACGGTCGCCATGGCTGCAAGGCCCGTGACGATGATGACCAGGCCGGAGCGCACCAGGCGGCGTGCCTCCCACCGGCCGTTCAGCCGGGACTGCAGCCACGCACCACCGGTCCATGCCAGCGTCGCTCCGGTCACTGCCAATCCGGCGAGTGCCGTGGAATGATGCCGGACAGTCGTGATCGTCAGCGTGACGTACGCGTCCGCGCCGAAGAAGGTAAAGGTCAGCAGCCCGCGGCAGAGTATGACAGCGGGCAGGCCCGGCCGCGCCGCGAAGGTGCCCGGTGGCAGCAGCCGGCGAAGGGATGGACCGGTCACCGCCAGACCAAGCACCAGCACGACAGGCCCGAGCACGACCTGGCCGGATCCGGCCGTCAGCGTGAGTCCAGCCAGGATCAGCCCGGCCCCTGCGGCGGCGACGACGCCGAGGCTCAGCTTGTGCTCGGCGGCAGAATCCCGGCCGACGTTGCCTTCTTCCTGCGGGCGCTTGCCGAGCCGGATCAGGGCCGGCATCGCCAGCGCGCCGGTGATCGCGACAAGCGGGAGCAGGCCGAGGAACACCCAGCGCCAGCCGACCAGGGTCGCCACCGCTGCGCTCGCCGCCGGACCAGCCAGGCCAGGCAGCACCCACGCGGTCGACAAGACGGCCATCATCCGGGCCCGGAGCTGTTCGGGCAGGCTCCTGCCAATCGCCACGTACGCGACCGCGGGCACGGCTCCGGCTCCGATGCCTTGCAGTACCCGGCCGCCCACCAGGACCAGCATTGTCGGCGCAAGCCCAGCCGTCGCCAGACCAGCGCAGAACAGCGTGAGCCCGGCGACGAACGGCCGCGCGGGGCCATAGCGATCGGCCTGCCTGCCTGCTGCGACGATGCCCACGACGTTGCCGAGCATGAACGCGCTGAACACCCAGCCGTACAGCCGCAGGCCGCCTAGATCGCGCGCCACCACCGGCATGATCGTCACCACCGCGAGTGCCTCGGAGGCGATGAAGGTGATCGTCAGCACGAGACCGATCGTCAGCGCGCGGCGCTGCGCAGACCAAAGCCCGCCTGCACTGCACCTTTCGTCGCGCGCGACGGGAGCTCCCGCGGCGTTCGCGGTTGCCTCAGCTAGTTCTCTCTCGGCGGTCACGCATCCGAGCGTAGGAGTTCAAGCGCGCTTGAAGTCAACCTGATTCGGTCCCCGACCGCGACGTGGTCGCGCGAGCCAGCGCGTGCAGCGCCGCGAGGAAGACTTCGCGCGGCGGCGTGACCAGCCCCGCGCCCACCTGGCCAGTCCCGGCTACCTTGCCCGCCATCCCGGTGTTGATCTGCGGGAGGATCCCGGTGCGCGCGACCAGCGTGACGTCGATGCCTGCTGGCGTGCCGCGGAACTCCAAGGCGGGCACCCGATAGAGCGGATGCTCGGCCAGCGTGATCTCGTACATGCGGCGCGTCGTGGCGAGCGCCTCGGCAGCCGTCCCGCCGACGAGTGCGGCGATAGCGGGCGCCGCCGCCATCGCGAAGCCGCCGAGCCCTGCGGTCTCCGTGATCGCCGAGTCACCGATGTCCGGACCGGCGTCATCGGGCCCGTAGCCGCCCAGGAAGAGCCCCTGCGGGATGAGCGCCGGCCCGGTGAACCACTGGTCCCCCGTGCCCGCCACCTGAATGCCGAAGTCGGTGCCGTTCCGCGCCATGGCCACGACCAGCGTGGAGCCGGGAATGTCGCGGGCGGCGTCGAGCGCGAGCTTGCAGGCGGGCATCGCCAGGTTGAGGAAGAAGTGGTCGTTGCCGCCGATGAACGCTGCCGCCCTGGCGACGTCGCCGGAGGCCATGCCGGATTCGATCATCGACGGCAGCAGGTCACGCAGCAGCATGAGCGTGCCAGTCCGGTTCCGGTTGTGCGCCTCGTCGCCCATCTGCACCATCTGGGCAAGGATCGTGGCCACGTCCACGGGCCCGTGCCGGCGCACCGCCGCCGCGAGCAGCGGGCCGAGCACCTCCGACATCCACGTCAGCCGGTTCAGTACCTCGGGCGAGAAGGCGCCGTACCGCAGCACCTTGCCGAGTCCCTCGTTGAGCGAGCAGTACGACCGCCGCCCCGTCGCGGGGTCCTGCAGGACGAACAGCCACATCGACGGCGAGATCACGCCAGCCATCGGCCCTACCGCGCCGCGCGAGTGGCACGGGGCGAGCGCGAACGCGCCCCGCTCGGCAAGCTGCGCCGCCGCGTCGGGCGAGTCGGCGAGCCCTTCGAAGACCGCTGCGCCCATGAGTGCCCCACGCAGCGGACCCGCCGCCCGTTCCCACCCGACCGGGGGCCCCGCGTGCAGGAACTCACCAGGCTGCAGATCCAGCGCGGTGCGCGCGGGCACGACACCGATCAGGTGCGGACGCACGCCGAACATCCGCTGGACGGCGAGCGCATTTGCCGGAGTCCGGCGCGGGTCGCTCAGCACGGGAACGAGGTCGTCCGCGGCGCCGGCCAGCGGCGGAGCCCAGTCGACCCGGGTGACCCTGGCTGCCTGCCGCTCCGCGGCATCGGCCAGCAGCCGGAGCCCCGCGCTGATGACGTGGGGCTCGCTCCGCAGCAGGTCGCTCACCGGACGCCCTCGAGCAGGTCGCAAGCGAATCGGGTAGCCGTCGCGTTGGAGGCGAACACGTGTGCCCCGGCACCCTGGAGCGCCGCCGCCTGCCGACCGGGGTCCTGCGGATCGGACGCCGCGCCGATCAGCGACACGACGACGGCCACTCCCCCCGTCGCGCGCGCCGCGGCTATCGCCGGGCCGAGCTCCGCCGCCGGATCAGGATGGGCGCCGTGCCCGAGAACGACGTCGAGCAGGACGACCGAGACGGCCGGATTGGCAGCCTCGGTCGCCAGCCGCTCCAGCCGGAGCGAGTTGTCGATCATCGGATGCGCCCGGCCCGCGGTCAGCTCATCGTCGCCGAAGTCGATCATGAGGTGTCCGGCAGCCGCCGACGCGGCTGGCGCGCGCGGAGACAGCCGCCACTCCGGCCGCAGCGGAATGTTCGACCAGATCGGCCCCAGCCGCTCGGTCGCGATGACCATGGCCTCGTCGCACAGGGTGCCACCCGCGAACAGGCCGCGCAGCACACCCGCGCGCCTGGTCGCGCCCGGACCCGGCCAGCGGGGCCAGGCCGGGACGGGCCGACCCAGCCTGCGCAGCACGGCTTCGGTGGCTGCCGTCAGGTCTGGCTCACCGGGCGCGATCAGCGCGAATTGAACGGGCGTCGCCAGGCCGTCGGCGAACTCCCGCAGCCGCGCCGAAACGTCCGCGGCCGGGGGCTTGGACACTACGATGATCAGCTCGGTGCCGGGATCGGTGTCCAGCGCGGCGAGCGCGGCGCGGGCCGACCGGCCGCCAACCGCGGCGGAAAGGTCACGGCCGCCGACGCCGACCGCCGCGCTGACCCCGACCCCCGCGTGGTCGAGTAGGCACAGCACTTGCTGGGCGCCCGTCCCCGACGCGGCGACGAGCCCCACCGGCCCGGCGGCGAGCGTGTGCGAGAAGCCAAGCCCGATGCCGCCGATGACCGCCGTGCCGCAATCGGGTCCCATCACGATCAGGTCGCGCTCCGCCGCGAGATCCTTGAGCGTGATCTCCTGCTCGACCGGCACGTTGTCGGAGAAGATCATTACATCGCAGCCGGCGTCGAGTGCGTCCATCGCCTCGGCGAACGCATACCGGCCCGGCACGGAGATCAGCGCGAGCCCCGGTCCGCTCGCCCGCACCGCGGCCGCCGTCGTGCGCGCGGCCCGCGCGGCCTCCGGGTCAGCGATACCGAGCCCGCCGACCGGGCGGGCGGACAGGGCCGCATCGGCGGCGGCGAGAGCGCTCGACAGCGCGGTGTCGTCCCTGGCGCGGACCGCGATCAGCAAGTGGTCGGGCTGGAGGTCCGGTGGCGGCCGGAAGCCCATCGCCAGCAGCAGGTCAAGGTTCAGCTCGGTCGCCATGGCGATCAGCGCGGCCTGCACCCCGTCGGCCTGCCGTATGTCCGCGCTGACCCGCATGAGCGTCACCGAGTCCGCGTAGGCACCGGGCCTGGCCTCGACGTGCTCGGCGCTCACGCAGCCCGCCCGGCCGGCCGGCGCAGCGCGCTCTCGGCCGCGGTCAGCAGGCCCCGGGCGAGCGCTGCGCCGGAGCTGTGGCCGACGGACACGAGCCGCCTGACCGCGCGTTCGGCCCGCTCCGGTTCCTGCGGCGGCCCGCTGATCAGCACCGCGGCGACCGCGGCCAGTTCATCGATGCACTCGCCGCGGGCCGCGTGCCACAGCAGCGCCGCCGACAGGGCTGTGGTGCGCTCGGGCGCCAGGATGGCGATCGCGCGCCGCAGCGCGGCGGCGTCCAACCCGAAGGCGGCGGCGCCGACCAGGAACCCGGCCAGGACGTCGTCGCCGTCCGGCGTGAGCCCCGGACCGCGGCCCAGCAGGCCGGTGGCTGCGGCCACGCTGGCGTCACCATCACCAGCCGCCGCGGCCAGAACGGTCAGCAGGCGCGCGTCGACGCCCGGATCGACGCCGCCCTCGGGCCATGAATGTGAGTTTGCTGTCGTCCTGGCGACAGAAAACTCACATCGATCAAGGTTCCGACCCCGGTCCTCGAGCCCGAGCGCGGTACGCACCGTCGCGAGCGCGCCGCCTGTCACCCCGCCGCGGGCGGGCCGGGCCGGCGCCCACTCCCTGGCCGCGCGGACCACCACCTGGCCAGCCGGCCCGGTCCAGCTCACGGCGTGATCGCCAACGGCGAACCCGGCCGAGCCAGCCGTCGACGGCGGAGCGAGCGAGGTGAGGGGCAGCTCCGCGCTGGTCGCCGGGAGCAGCAGGCCGCAGGGCAGCCGCGCTGCGTCGTGGCAGAGCACGGCGAGCACACCGGGTGATCCTGCGGTCCTGAGGAAGAGCGCCCCGCGAGTCACGCCGAGGCATTCCGCCGGCCGCGCGGGCCCGGCGAGCACGGGCCGCAGCGCGCTGCTCGCGGCAGCCGAGCATCTCACATCGTGCCATCCGGAAGCAGAAGATGATTTCCGTTACGCCTCCGGCAGCGTACCGTCGCGCTATGAACGCAGCGGCCGGGACGATAGCGTCGTGAAGCCACGCCCGTTCGGCTACACGCGGCCGGAATCCGTGGCCGAGGCACTGGCGGCGCTGGCGGCGCCGGACGTGGAAGCGAAGGTCCTCGCCGGCGGCCAGTCCCTGGTACCGCTCATGTCCATCCGGCTCGCCTGGCCCGACCTGCTGGTCGACATCAACCGCCTCACGGAGCTTAGTTACGTCATGGTGACCGACGGCTACGTACGCGTCGGCGCCGTAGCCCGGCACGCCGAGGTGCTGGCCAGCCCGGCGGCGGCAGCCGCGCAGCCGCTGCTGCGCAAGGCGCTCCGGTTCGTCGCGCACCCGGCTATCCGCAACCGCGGCACCACCGTGGGCAGCATCGTGCACGCCGACCCGGCGGGCGAGATGCCGGCGGTTCTGGCGGTGCTCGCCGGCACCGTGTGCGTGGCGAGCTTGGCGGGCCTTCGGTCGATCCCGGCCGAGGACTTCTTCCTCGGGCCGCTGGAGTCGGCCGTGCAGCCTGGCGAGATCGCCACCGAGGTCCGGTTTCCGGTACTCGCCGGTCCTGCGGTCGGCACCGGGTTCGCTGAGGTCAGCCGGAGGCGCGGCGACTACGCGGTGTGCGGTGTCGCCGTGACGGCGTGGCTAGCCCCCGACGGCCGCATCGGCGGCGGGAAGGCCGCGTACCTGTCGGTGGGGCCGTCTCCGGTCGTGCTCGACCTCACCGAGGCCGTCGCGGGCGCGGCAGCCGACGCCGTGTCCTTCCCAGCCGCCGCGAGTCTCGCTCGCGCGCGCCTCGAGCCACGGTCTGACCTGCACGCCACGGCGGGCTACCGCCGCCAGCTGGCAGCGGTGCTCACGGAGCGAGCGCTCGTCGAGGCGCTCGCTGAGGCGAGGGAGACAGCAGCCGCATGAACGACGCCGGTGGGCTGCACAGCGAAGAGCTGCACGAGGTGCGCCTCACGGTCAACGGCGCGGTCCGCACGGCGCGGGTGCCCGCCCGTCGGCTGTTGTCCGACTGCATCCGGCATGACCTGCGCCTGACGGGGACCCACGTCGGCTGCGAGCACGGCGTCTGCGGTGCCTGCACGATCCTCCTCGACGGGGCACCGGTCCGGTCGTGCCTGCTGCTCGCGGTCAGCGCCGACGGCGCGGCCATCACCACCGTCGAAGGTCTCGCCGAGCCCGACGGCAGGCTGTCACCGGTGCAGCAGGCCTTCGTCGAATGTCACGGCCTGCAGTGCGGCTTCTGCACGCCCGGATTCCTGACCACGATCACGGCGGGCCTGCGGGACATTCCCCAGCCCGACGACGAGCAGGCGCGAGAGATGATCGGCGGTAACCTCTGCCGATGCACGGGGTATCAGAACATTCTGGCGTCGGTGCACCGGGCGGCTGAGATCATCCGTGCGCGGGCCGGATCGCCCTCGGCGGCAGCGACCGAGGCTGCGCTCGAAACACCGGCTCGGCCGGCATGAGCTCGCTCTTCGGCGCCCGCGTGCAGCGGGTCGAGGACGACCGGCTGATCCGCGGCCGCGGGGCGTACCTCGACGACCTCGGCGCGGACGCGCTCGCCGCCGCGTTCGTCCGCAGCCCCCTCGCGCACGCGCGCATCACCGACATCGACCTCAGCCGCGCGCTCGAGGTGCCCGGTCTGGTCGCGATCTACACCTACTCCGACCTGCCGGCCCGGCTGGCCGAGCCCCTTCCGCTGCTGATCCCGCATCCGGCGCTCACGCACGGCCGGACGCCGTATCCGCTGGCTAATGGCGAGGTCAACCACGTCGGCGAGGCAGTGGTCATGGTGGTGGCGGCCGACCGCTATCTGGCCGAGGACGCCGCCGACCTGATCGATGTCAGCTACGAGCCGCTGCCTGCAGTGGTGGGCCTGGACGCCGCCAGGGCAGCCGTGCACCTTGTGCACGACGACGTGCCAGGCAACCGGGCCGCCAATGCGATTCAGGAGCACGGCGACACCGCGGCCGCCATCGCAACGGCACCCCATGTGCTCGAGCTCGACCTGGAAATCGAGCGGTCGGCGTCCACGCCGCTGGAAGGCCGCGGCGTGCTGGCCCAGTGGGACGAGAAGCAGCAGCGCCTGGTGCTGTGGACGTCCACCCAGACCTCGACGGGGGTTCGAGCCGCCGTCGCGGCCAAGCTGAGCCTGGACCTGACTCAGGTCGACGTCATCACCCCCGACGTCGGCGGCGGCTTCGGGGTAAAGATCGTGCATCCGTGGCCCGAAGAGGTGCTCGTTCCTTGGGCCGCTCGGCTGCTCGGCAAACCAGTGAAGTTCACCGAGGACAGGCGCGAGCATTTCATCGCCAGCGCGCACGAGCGCGGACAGCAGCATCACGTCACGGTCGGCTACGACGACGAGGGCCGGATCCTCGGCCTGGACGTGCGGTTCTGGCA
>JASHPF010000233.1 GCA_030038295.1 Streptosporangiaceae bacterium | reverse complement strand
CCGGTGATCCGGGCGCCGGCGAGCGGCTGGGCGGCCGCGTATTCCGCCCGCATCGCCATCAGCCCTGGCATCTCGTGCTCGGCCAGCCGGATCTCCCGGCGGCCGAAGTCGGCGAGCGACAGGTCGGCGACCTTGAACGGGACAGTGTCAGCCATGCAGACTCCTTGCGTTTCCGGTTGAGACGGGCGCGGCGCTGGTGCCACAGCACGACGCTACGGCAGGCAGGCCGTGCCCCGCACGCTGGTGGGCACGTTTTTGACAGAAGAATGTTAGATTTGTGCCATGCGCATCACCGAGGCGGGCCGGCGGCTCGATATGACCCCCCGGATGCTGCGATACCGGGAGTCCCTGGGCCTGTTGCCGCCGCTGCGGCACGCCGTCCGGCGGCCCGGCTCGCATCGGCCGGACGGGCCCCCCGGCTCGGCAGCGGCGGCGGGACTGCACCGCCAGTTCACCGATAACGACCTCGCCGCCGTCGCGCTCAGCCTGGCGCTGGAGCGGCGATATGACATTAGCCCGGCGGCGCTGGCGTTCGGCATCCGCGTGCTGGCAGACCCGCGTATCCGCGCCGAGGTGGCGGAGCTCGGCCGGCGCCTCGGCCGGATCCAGCCGCCACCCGCCCGGGCGCTTGACTTCGAGCAGGAGCGCGCCCAGCGCCTGCTCCGCCTCGGCGAGACCGCCGCGGTCCCGGCCGCCGCCCGCCGCGTTGCGTCTCCCCCGCACGCATGAGTCAGCCCGCACCCCATCCTCGCGCGCGGCGTGGCGAGGGACGGCCAGACCCGTCGGGCGTCGGCAGGAGCACCGGCGTCGCTGGATCGGCGACCCCGGACCAGGACGCCATGGCACCGGGTCACCGAGCGTTCCGACCACCTAGCCTGGGGTCGTGACCCTGCACGAGCTCTCGCGTGCGGACGCGCGCCGCGTCGCCGTGCGGGCGCAGTTGCTGGCCGACCGACGGCCCGCCGGGCTGCTGGACATGCTGCGTCACCTGACGGCGGTGCAGCACGATCAGACGGCGGCTGTCGCGCCGAACGCGCATCTCATCGCCTGGAGCCGTCTCGGGTCGTCGTACTGGCCCGGCGAGCTGGCCGCCGCCCTCCGCGACCGGACGCTGCTTGAGCTGCGGGGCATGATCAGGCCGAGCGAGGACGTGGCGCTCTACACCGCCGAGATGGCCGAGTGGCCTGGGCCAGAACCGCTGCGCGACTGGCAGCGGGCCAACCTGCGGTGGCTGGCGGCCAACGACGCGTGTCGCCTGGAGATCTTGGACCGGCTCGGCTCCGACGGCCCGCTGGCGGCGCGCGACCTGCCGGACAGCTGCGCCCTCCCGTGGCGGTCGAGCGGCTGGACCAATAACCGCAACGTCTCGGTGCTGCTGGACATCATGGTGCGCCGGGGTGAGGTGGCGATGGCCGGGTGGCGGGGCCGTGATCGCCTGTGGGACCTGGCCGAGCGCGTGTACCCGGACGAGCCCAGCGTTCCTGCTCCGCAGGCGCGGCGGATACGCGACGAGCGACGGCTGCGGGCCCTCGGCATCGCGCGCGCCCGCGGGGCTGAGTGCGGCGTCGAGCCGAACGACGTGGGCGAGGCCGGCGAGCCTGCCGTGGTGGACGGCGTCAAGGGCCAGTGGCGGGTCGACCCTGGCCTGCTGGGTCAGCCGTTCTCGGGACGCGCGGCGCTGCTGTCACCCCTCGACCGGCTCGTCTTCGACCGCAAGCGGATGGCGGAACTGTTCGAGTTCGACTATCAGCTGGAGATGTACAAGCCAGCGGCGAAGCGGCGCTGGGGTTACTTCGCGCTGCCGATCCTCTACGGGGACCGGCTGGTGGGCAAGCTCGACGCGACCGCCGACCGAGAGGCGGGCGTCCTCCGGGTGGATGGGATTCACCAGGACAAGCCGTTCAGCCCCGCCGTGACCGAGGCGGTCGATCAGGAGATCAAGGACCTGGCGCACTGGCTCGGACTCGACCTCATGGTGGCGACTCGTCGCGGCTGAGCCCGCGCCTCCCGGGCTGGAAGCGCCGGGAGGCGCGGGCTCAGCTGACGACCGGCGGGATGACGCAGACCATGGTCAGCACCGTGCGCTCGCTGCCCTCGTTGGCGTAGCCGTGCGGCAGGTCGCCGGGAAACCGCGCGCACTCGCCGGGGCCGAGCCGGTAGGCCCGGCCCGCCACCGTGAGGACTAGCTCACCGGACTCTACGTAGCTGAGCTCCCGCAGGCCCGCCGCGTGCGAGTCGCCGCCGAATCGCTCGCCCGGTGCCAGCTGCCACCGCCAGAGCTCAGCCGCCCACGGCGGCGGCGTGGCGGCGACGATCGTGCCGGTCCCGCCGGCGGGGCCTGTCCACAGCACCCGCGCGTCGCGCGGACCGCTGAGCTGCACGAGCGACTCGTCGGCGCCCTCGAGCAGCCGGGTTACGGGGACGCCGAAGGCGTCACCGATGCGCGCGAGCGTGGCCAGATTCGGGTTGGACCGGCCTTGTTCCACCGCGACGAGCACGCCCTTGCTGACCCCGGACCGGCCGGCGAGGTTGTCGAGTGACCAGCCGCGCTCGGCGCGCAGGGCGGCGACGGTCCGGGCCAGCGCGCCGGATACCCCGGCTGCCTCGGTGGCGTCGGCCATGTCCGCTGCCCACCCGTCCGCGTCGTTATTGCCGTGACGCTCGAGCGCCCGGTCGGTATAGTGAACTAGACAGTATCTTAAACCGACCGGAGCGACGCCTTGCTTGTCATCCTCGCCCTCGGCGCTGCGCTGCTCTACGGTAGCGCTGATTTCCTCGGCGGCGCCGCTGCCCGCCGGGCGGCGCTCGTCAAGGTGCTGCTGACCGCCGGTATCGCCGGAGTCGCCGTGCAGGTGCCGGCAGCGCTGCTGGCCGGCGGCCCGCCGCGGGCCGTCGGCATCGAGTGGGGGCTGGCGGCCGGCGTGGTCGGCGGCATCGGGCTGATGCTCTTCTATGCCGGGCTCGCGGCGGGGCCGATGAGCGTGGTCTCACCGCTGTCGGCGCTGGCGGCGACCGTGCTGCCGGTCGGGGTCGCCATCGCGGACGGCGAACGGCCCGGGCCGGCCGTCTACGCGGGGGTGCTGCTCTGCCTCGCCGCGACCGTGCTGGTGAGTTCCGGCGCCGACCACTCCGGTGCCACCGGACCGGCTACCGGCCAGCCGCCGACCACCGGGACATGGGCGAGACGGCTCCGCGGTGTCGGGCTGGGGCTCGCGAGTGGGTCGGCGTTCGGCTTGTTCTTCCTGTTCATCCGGAACGGCGGCGAGACCGGCGCGCTCTGGCCCGCGCTCGCGGCCCGGTGTGCCGGCCTGGTCGTTTTTGTGGCGGCGGCCCTCGTCGTGCGGACCGGTCCGGTCGGCTGGCGCGCGGGCTGGCCGCTGTTCGCCGCCGCGATCGGGGCCGGGGCGCTCGACGCCACGGCCAACGTCAGCTACGTGCTGGCGACCAGGGCGGGGCTATTCGGCCCGGCGGTCGTGCTCACGTCGCTGTATCCCGCGGTGACCGTGCTGCTCGCCCGGCTCGCGCTGCGCGAACGCATGCGGCCCACCCAGCAGGCCGGGCTGCTACTCGCCGCGGTGGGCATTGCGCTGATCGCTGCGTGACCGCGGCCGGCCGCAGCTGGCGACGCCGCGGGGACGCGGGCCGGTTACGCCCCGAGCCGGGCGCGGCAGCACGTCGGAACCCGGCCGGCTAGCCCGGCATCAGCCTGGCGCCGAACTGCGAAAGTAGGCAGCCGGCGTGACGCCCGTCTCGCGGCGGAAGGCCTGCACGAATGCGCTGTCGGACTCGTATCCGACCCGCCTGGCCACGTTGCCCACCGGCTCGCCATCGGCGAGCGCGTGCAGCGCGGTCTGCACACGCAGCAGCGTGCGCCACCGGCCGAAGCTGACACCGGTCCCGGCGAGGAAGGCCCGGGCGAGCGTGCGCTCGCTGGCGCCGACGAGGTGGCCCCATTCCGCGAGGGTCCGGTCGTCGGCCGGGTTGGCCGCGAGGCCGTTAGCGACCCGCTTCGCGCGATCGTCATCAGGCGTGCGCACCTCGACCGTCGTCATCGCGACCGGCTCCAGCACGTCGACGAGCACGGCCTCGGCATTGGCGCGGCGGGAGGCAGCCAGGTCCTGGCTGCCCAGGTAGCCGATCAGCTCTGCCAGCAGCGGGGTCGCGGCGACCGGCGTGGCTGCTGTCCAGGCGATGGAGCAGCGGTGCGGCCGCACGTATGCCGATCGCATGGTGGCCACGCCCGCCGCCAGGGTCTCGTGCCGCAGGCCAGCCGGGATCCACAGCGCCCTGGTGGGGGGCAGCACCCACGTCGAGGATTCGGTGCGCACCGTCAGCACGCCGCTCGCCGCCCAGGCGAGCTGGTGATCGGAGTGCGTGTGCCAGTCGAACACAAGCCCGGCGGGCATCGGGAAGGTCGCCACGATGACCGCGGCGGTGCTGGCGACGTCGTCGGCCGCGCAGTACTGGTCGGGCCAGGCTGATTGTCCGCCCTGCGACACAGCTTGGCAGCCTACGCCATTGGCGCCGCCGCGCGGTTTTCCTAGCGTCGTCACCATGAATGAGAACCACGCTCGGCTGTGCCCGAGCCCCGAGTGGGCGCAGCACCTGCAAGACGACATCCTGCCGGTGCTGACCCGCGACATCGACCTCGGCAGCCGGATGATTGAAATCGGACCGGGTCCGGGAGCGGCGACCGGCTGGCTCGCCCGCAAGGTAGAAAAGCTCACCGCGGTTGAGGTCGATGCCGAGGCCGCGCGGGCCCTCGCCGACCGCCACGCCGGGACAAACGTCGAGGTCGTCACCGGCAGCGCCACCGAGCTTGGCTACCCGGCGGCCTCGTTCGACTCCGCCGGGTGCTTCACGATGCTCCACCACGTCCCGACCGCGGCGCTCCAGAATGCCATCCTGGCCGAGGTGTTCCGGGTCCTGCGCCCGGGCGGGGTGTTGATCGGCTCGGACAGCCTGGCCAGCAACGACCTGCACCACTTCCACGCCGGCGACACCTACAACCCGGTCGAGCCTGCCGCGCTGCTCACCCGGCTGCAGACGATCGGATTTGCTCCCGTCACGCTCATCGTGAACTACTCGGTGCTGTTCATCGCCGGCAAGCCCGGCGAGGCTGCCGAGCAGTGCGGGGCGGCCGAACCCGGCACCGCGGCCGACTAGGCCACCCGATGCGCACCGGCACACGCCCGGATGGCCTCGACGTAGACGACCTCCAGGCCGTTCCGCACGCCGAGGTGCACGTTGCCACGGGTGCGATGATGCAGGTCGTCCAGGATGGGGAAGG
>JASHPF010000232.1 GCA_030038295.1 Streptosporangiaceae bacterium | reverse complement strand
AAAGCATAGAACTCTGGCACCGCGCGCAGGCAGGCATACAGCGCCGAAGCGCGCGCCACGCTCTCCTCCTGGGCCTGCGCACCAGTCAGGAACCCGCCACCCGGCTTCCTCGCCGACGCAAACACCAGGCAGGCCACATCGCCGCCGACACGGCGCGCGGCGGCGAGCGTGGTCTCGCCAGTCACCTCGACAACATGTCTGCCTGCGGTCGGCGCGGCGGCAGCGACTGGCGCCGACGGCACGTACAACCGGGTGCCTGCTACCGCGGCCGCGATGTCGTCGGCCAGCGTCACCTCACCGCCACCAGGCGCCTGGTATCGGCCGGACTCGATGATCGCCACCGTCTCTTCGGCGATGGCCCGCAGGTGACTGCTCAGCTGGCTCTTCTCTCCGGCCGGTACGCGGTCGCGGCGACCCGCGATGGAGTGGCGTCGCTGGTCGCCGGGGCTATCGCCGACAGAGTCCCTGGCACGAGGTTGCCAGGTTGGTCAGCTACCGCTAGGTCGTCGGTCATCGCGCTTGCGCCATCAGCTCGGCCGCGCACGGCGCGCACGTCGGCACCTGGACGGCACCGAACAGCCCGGAGTGCCGGGAGGTCGCGGTTACGGGCTCGCCGTCGCAAACCTGCGCTCCGGGATGGGCAGCCGCGCACAGACAGTGGCAGCCGCGGGGAACGGGCAAACCCAGCGCGCGCATGACCTGGCGGCGCCGCACCTCGGCCTGTACCAATGGGTCGGCAGCCAGCCGGCTCACCGTCTCAATGACCGGCTTCAGCTGCTCGGCGATGTCTGCCAGTCCCTCGCCGACAGCGTCCGCCATGGCCCTCACGGCCGCCAGTACTCGCTCCACGGGGTCGGGCTGTTCGCTCATAAGCACACCATCTCAGGTCTGCCCGGCGCCTGCCAGTCGCGGCCGGTCCGGGCGAAATGCTGGCTCGGTGAGCGGATGTCCCCACGTAACGGGATCGGATCTGGTGACCACGCGTTGAAGGAAGCGACGAAGATGGTCTCCTGCGCCGCGCTAAGCCATTTTCGTGATAGTGGTGTCGCCATTCCTTGACGGTTGTCACGACTCATTCCACTATGGAGTGCTGGCCCTTTACTCGACAGAACATCGGCTCCGGGGGCAGCCGACGCGTCCATGGCTCGCACGAGCCTCCTGGCGTCCTCTCCTCAAACTCGGCGATAACCCCCATGGTTTCAGATCACAACGCTGTGAGCGATTCATCCCAGCCGGAGCGCCATCGCATGCGGGGCCCCGCGGCCCTTGCCGCTGTGGCGGAACTCCGCCGACTGGTGCTGGATCAGCAGTTCCGGGCAGCCGAACGGATGCTCGCTGGCCTGCGCGACGTTGGTTCTCCGGCCACCATTGACACCTTGCGTCAGCTTTGCGTGTCAGGCACCGAGCAGATGCGAATTGCCATGGAATTGGATTCCGCCGCCCGGGCGCAGCGCTTGCTGGCGCAGGAGGTGCAACACGGGATCGAGGCGCTCCTGGCGAACTGGGAACGGCACATCATGATGGCGCAGGAAGGGGCCGCGCCGCTGGTGGCGTGGTCGGCGCGGCGCGGCGAGCAGCGGCGGCGCACGCGGTGGCGGCTTCTCGGCCGCGGCTCTGCCGGGGCCGAGAAAGGTGACGGCCGGGCCCGGCCGGGGAGGGTTTCAGGGCCGGCGCCGACGTACGTCGGCGCCGAGCCTATGCCGGCCCACTCGGCCGTCCCCGACGCTGAGGTGACTGCCCGCGTGCTCGGGCCCCTGGATTTAATGGTCGCCGGCCATCGCATCGTGCGGTGGAACAGCCTCAAGGCTCGGACCGTTTTTCAGTATCTCGTCGTCCACGGCCGCCCGGTCCGGCGCGAGGTGCTAATGGATCTGATGTGGCCTGACCACAGCGTGAGCTCTGCCCGTAACAACCTGAACGCCGCGCTTTACAGCCTGCGCAACACCCTCGACCAGCACGGCAGGAAGGTCCAGTACATCCTCTACAGCGACGGATGCTACTTGCCTAACCCCGAGCTGATGTGGTGGATCGACAGAACCGAATTCCTCACCGCTCTGCAACGCGCCGAGCTGGCCAGACGTGATGGCCACCCAGAGCAGGTGGTCAATGCATACCTGCGAGCGGTTCGCCTTTACCGCGGACCGCTCTTTGAAGATGACAGGGATGGCGACTGGTACATTCCCGAGCAACGTCGGCTCAAGGAGCTCTACCTGCAGGCCGTCGAGGGCCTGGCCGAGATACACCTGGAACAGCACGACCTCGCCACCGCCGTTCAGTTCGGCCAGCTTGCGCTCAGCGCCGACCCGTGCTGCGAGCCAGCGCACCGGCTGCTGATGCGCTGTTATGCCCTGCAGCACCAGCAGCAGCTCGTGACCAGGCAGTACCGAATCTGCTCGGATACTCTGCACGACGAGCTTGGCGTCGCACCTGGGGCGGATACCGTCGAGCTCTTCCACAGCCTTACCTCGCGCGTTTAGTACTACAGCCGCAGCTTGTGATCTTGTGTCGGCGTGCGGAGAAAACGCAGCAGACCAGGCGCACTCCGCCAATTACGATGTGACCTCGTGGCAGCGGGCAGCGCGGGCGGTTACCGGGATGGCGAGACTGCACTGATTGTCACGGTGCCGGCGGCTGAACCGATCGTGGGCGGCTGGCGCAGCCAGTTCGATGCTGCCGCGGCGGCCGGGGTCCCCGCGCACATTACCGTCCTGTATCCGTTCCTCGACCACGACCGTGTGGACGCCGGCGTTCTCGCGGATCTGGACGCGCTGGTGGGTCAGCATCAGGCCTTCGACCTGCGTCTGACTCAGTGCAGGCGGTTCCCCGGCGCGCTGTATCTGGCCCCGGAGCCAGAAACGAGGTTTCGCGCACTGACCGCCGCTATCGTCGGCCGATGGCCCGAGGCGCCGCCCTACGGAGGCCAGTTCGCGGACGTCGTGCCGCATCTGACCGTTGCTCATGGACAGGACCCGGAGGTGCTCGACATGATCGAGTCCGAGGTCTGCGATCGGTTGCCCGTTACCGAGCGGATCGAGTCAGTCCAGTTGATCGCCTACACCGGGGCGCGCTGGGATGAGGTGCGGAGCTTCGGTCTGGCGGATGGTGAGAGCCAGCGCCGCTGACCGCTGCCAAGCTGCGGCTGTGGTACTAGGCGGGAATTTAGCGCTTAATAAGTGGTGGTAGAAAACCTCGCGCAAATTGATTCCGCATTGAGTGCCATTTGATGGGCCTCTTCAGTACCTCAACGCACGATGAGGGCAGGCCATTAGCAGCCCACCGTTCACCATGCGCGAAGGAGACCGCACATGACCACGCCAACCACGTCGCCAGCTCCTGGCACCGTTGCCGAGCAGCCTCTCACCGAGGGCATGCCGATCGTCGTCTGCAGGCGTGGCTGCTGGCCGGCCGAGGACACCTGGCACCGCGCTCACACCAGGATCGAGCTACCGTCGGAGCGGTACCTCCGGGCGTTCTGGCACGCCGAGATCCTGGACGTCGACTCCAGGAACCCGCACGATCGCATCATCGAACGGCGCGATCCCTTCCTGGTCCGCTTCCGGGTCGAACTTGAGGGGCGGCTCTGGCGCTGCATCAGCGGCCACTGGTGCTTCAACGTCGGGTTCTCCGCCATCGGAACCGGACCGGACTTCAACCTCTCCCAGCGCGTTCCCAACCCGGCCGAATTCCAGGTACCGAACTGGACGGGCTGCGACACGCTGTGCATCGAAAAGACCGTCACGGTGTTCGGCGATGCGATCCCGGCTGAGGCGATCCCGGCGGATTGCTGCGGGACGGTCTACGAGGTGGCCGCCTGGTTTGAGCTGCGCTGCTGCGGCGCCTGCGGCGCTCCGAACAGCCAGCTCGCGTGCAGTGGATTCGAGCGGCTCGGGGAGTATCAGTTCGTCTAAGCGACGCAGGCTGGAGGGAGCTTTTCAGTGGTTGCCGACGATCTGAGTTCCATCCCCGACCTGCAGGACAAGCACATCCGGGTGCTCGCCGAGGAACTTAAGATCACGAGCTTCCGCGCGCTCGTCCACGCGGACCGGCGGGACATCCACCGGGCGACGCGAAATCTCCGGCCGCGGCCCACCCTGGAGCAGATCGCGCGATGGCAAGACCACGCGCGTAGCAGGCTGAGCGAGACAGCGATGGACCCGTCGGACTGGCACCCTGCCGCGTCCTTCGCGGTCGTCTTCGCCCAGCGCCAGGTCGACGGCGGCGGCTGGGAACGTCGGCTCGAGGTCGAGCGGACGGAGGTCGAGCCCGAGCAGGAGGGACGGAACTGGCCCGGCTGGGACTGCCAGGAGCTCGGCGGGTGGATGCGCGAGCAACTGGGTCTTGCCGAAAGCGGGCCGCCCACTACGCAGGAATCGGCACCGCGGGAGCCGGCCGCGCGGGCGGGCGGGAGGGAGCCCGCCCCGGGCCACTCCGCGCCGGCCCGCAGGCGCGGGGAGCTCACGATCGGCCGGGTCACGCTCATCGACCCGGCCGCCCAGGTCGGCTCCGTGGACGTCGGCACAGCGGGCGCGCCCCCGGTCGACGTGGTGACGGCGGACCCGGCGGCCGTCGTCCCTGCCGCCGCAGCGGGCCCGCTGCGGGTCGAGATCACGGTCAGCGGGGGCAGGCGCGGCCAGGAGATCCACGCGGTGGCCCGGGTGCTCCGACGCGACCAACCCGGCTGGAATGCGCAGGATCCAGTGGTCGTCACGGGCACGGGCGCGGCCAGCCTCGACCTCTCCCGGCTGCCCGCCGGGCACCATGAGGTGGCGCTGATTGCCTGGGCAGCCGACGGCAGTATGCGGCCGGCCGCGGTGACGTTGCCGGAACTGACGATCGGGCCACCCCAGGATCCGTCACCGTGAGCCCCCTACGGACTGTCACCAGATCCGGCAACCTGGTCATCGCCGACGACCGGGCTGGGAAGACCCACTCCGGTTTGAGCTGGTGACCTGTTCGCTGGTCGCGAAACACCGGCGAGATTTGCTCTCGCGAGAGTTGCTCGCGGACAATTGCAACCATGGGGCAGGGACGCCGCAACCTTGTGTGGACCGTGCTCGACGTGGCCAGCCGGTGGGTCAGGAACCAGTTCGGGCACCGGAGACAGCGTCCGCCTGCGGCTGGTGTCCGTGAACCCCGTCGCCCGAAGCCCACGCTGCCCGCGGCGGCGATAGCCCTTGCCGAACCGCGCACCGAGCTGCGCCGCAGGATCAGGCTGACCAGCCGGCGCGACAGCCATCACTGATCGACGGATCACGCGCACGTGGCGCAGCGTCGACGCGCGCCGCGTGTCTCGTGCGCGGAGCGCGGTGGGCATCGGAGGCCGTTGACGGCAACCATCGGGTCTGCCACGCTCACCTGAGCTACCACCTGCTAGGGAGGCGAGTTGAATCCCGCGAACTCCGGCACCACGCGGCTCGGAGCGCGATGCCGGTAGCAGACCGCGGCCACACTCAGATCTTCTGGGAAGAGCAGGGGTCGGGCGAGCCACTGCTGCTGGTGATGGGCCTCGGATGGCCGCGCCAGATGTGGGCCAGGCACCTCCCGGCGCTGACCGAGCGGTTTCGGGTCATCACGTTCGACAACCGCGGCGTGGGCCAGACGACGACCACGTCGTCGCGGTGGACGCTCTCGGACATGGCGGACGACGCCCTGGCGGTCCTGGACTCGGCCGGCGTGACGCAGGCGCATGTGTACGGGGCATCGATGGGCGGTGGGATCGCTCAGGTGGTGACTATCGAGCATCCCGAGCGGGTGGGCGCCCTCATTCTGGGTTGTACTGCAACCAGAGCCGCCAGGCGGCATGTGCCTTTGTGGCTCGTGATTCGTCACCTCCTTCCTGCCCTGGCCGCAGGCCGGCAGGCGAGGACGGAGGCGCTGGCACGCGCGCTGGTATACGGGCCGGCGACGAACCCGGCCCTGATCGCTGAGGACATCCGGCTGCTCAACTCGCTGCATCGGCCGGCCGAGGGGATACGGGCCCAGCGCCGGGCCGTGCTGGATTACGAGGGCTCGCAGCTCCGACTGGGTTCGGTCCGCGCGCCGACGTTGATCATTCACGGCTCCGACGACCGGGTGGTCCCGCTTCGCTACGGCGAGGAACTGGCGCGGCTGATACCCGGCGCGGACCTGGTCGTGCTCCCCGGAGCAGGTCATATGTACATCACGGACGCGACCCAAGCCGCCGACTCTGCGGTGTTGTCCTTCCTGGCCGCGCACCCGCTCCAGCCGAAGTGACAGTCGAGACCGGGCCGACCCGACAGTCGGCCGGGGACTAACTCGCGAAGTCGGCCGCCTGCTGTTGCGGGCGCACGGCGGGTGCGTGCCGCTGGGAATGTATCCATGCCGAGTCTGTTGTTTGCTGTGTGGCAACTGACGGTCCCGCGTGAGCGCAGCAGAGCACGCCGAGAGACCGCCGCTCGGACAGGTTTGCCTCGGCGAGTCCGCGCGCGTTACCGGAGTTGCCCGCAGCCGGCCGGTTCCGAGCGGGTGGCGGCTGGTCGCGCTGATCGGCACCATGTCGATTTTCGGGCCGCTGTGCATCGACATGTACCTGCCGGCGCTCCCCGAGCTGAGCTCGCAACTGCACGTCGGAGCGTCCGCCACGCAGCTCACCCTCACCGCGTGCGTGGTCAGCATCGCCGTCGGCCAGCTCGTGCTCGGGCCCATCAGCGATCGAGTGGGACGCCGCCCGCCGCTGCTGACCGGACTGGCTGCCTTCCTCGTGTCGTCGGCGGCCTGCGCGATCGCACCTAACATCTATGTGCTCACCGGGTGCCGGCTGATCCAGGGCCTCGGCGGGGCGGCGGGCATAGCCATCTCCCGCTCCATCGTTCGCGACCTGCGTTCGGGCCCCGCCCTGGCCAGGTTCTACGCCACGCTGATGCTGGCGACCGGACTCGGTCCGGTGCTCGCTCCGCAGATCGGCAGCTGGATTCTCGCCGTCACGTCGTGGCGCGGGGTCTTTGCGGCGCTCGCCGTCTTCGGCGCCATCCTGCTGACGCTGGTGTGGTGGCGGGTGCCGGAGACGCTGCCGCCGACTGCCCGCTCCGCGGGCAGCATCTGGCGCGCGCTCGGCACGACCGCGCTGGTGAGCCGCGACCGGACATTCCTCGGCTACGCCCTCGGCTGCGCGCTGGCGATGGGCGCGGTGTTCTCCTACGTAGCCGGCTCGTCGTTCGTGCTGCAGAACGTCTACCGGCTTTCGCCGCAGGAGTACGGGCTGATCTTCGCGCTGACTGGCTGTGCCATGGTGGCGGGCGCTCAGCTGAGCGGCAGGCTGGCCGGGCGTGTCGGCTCGGCTTCGCTGCTCGCCGGGGGCCTCGGCACGATGACGGCCGGCGGCGTGCTGTTGCTCGGGGTTGTGGTCTCCCGGGCGACCGGGCTGGCGGGCGTGATTCCCGCCGTACTCATGATCATGGCGGGCTGGGGCCTGGTGGCGCCGAACGCGCTGGCGCTCGGGATGCAGCGATATCCGCAGTACGCCGGGGCTGCCTCGGCGGTCGTCGGTTTCCTGCAGTTCGCCCTCGCGGCAGTCGCCGCGCCGCTGCCAGGGCTCGGCGGGACTGCCGATCCGCTGCCGATGGCGATTCTGGTCGCGGCCTTCCCGGCCCTGGCGATCGCCACCGTGCTGGCGTTGCCGAGGCGCGCGGCCGCTCGCGATACGCCGAGCCCTGCCGCGGTCGGCGGGATGACGGCCGACGCACCCGCGGCCGATCCGGCTCCGACCTAACCGGCCAGCTACGGCTGCTGCTCCCGGCAATGCCGAGCGGATGCGGGCATCGCCATCGCCTGCCGCTGGTCGTTTTCATTCCGCCAGGTCCCGGCCCGGCCAGTATTCGTTACCGCGGGTGTCAGCTCGGTCCTTCTGGGTACAACGGGGACGTTGTGAGCAGCTGACAGCTGCACCACTGCAGGTTGGCACTCGAAGCTGCGAGGGACAGTCCTCCGATGCGTCCTGACATCAGACCTGGCGGCATCTTCCCCGATTACGCTCTCCCGGATCACACCAGGACGGTGCGCTCGCTCAGCGAGCTTCAGGGCGCCGATCCGCTGATCCTCACCCTGGCGCGCGGCAATTATTGCCCCAAAGAGCACCAGCAGCACCTCGAGCTGGCGGCGAATTATCCGAAGATCGCCGTCGCCTACACCCAGATCGCCACCATCGCGACCGACGACCACCACGTCCTACAGGAGTTCCGCGCGTCGGTGGGCGCCCAGTGGACATTCCTGTCCGATCCCGGACGCACTGTCCAGCAGGATCTCGACATTCAGGAGTACACCGACCCCGAGCACAACCCGATGGTCCCCCACACCTTGGTGCTCAAGCCGGGGCTGGTCATTCACAGTGTCTACAACGGCTACTGGTTCTGGGGTCGCCCGTCCTTCTACGACCTCTGGGGTGACCTGCGCACGGTGACCAGTGAGATCCGCCCCGACTGGGATCTCAGCGCCCCCGGCCTCCGCGCAGCCTGGGACGCAGGCGACTACTCGCACTTTCACGGCTGGGACCGGCGGTCCCCCGGTTCGACGCCGTCATCGTACGAGTGAGCTAGCGACGATTGGGCCGCTTGGCTAAGCCGCGGCCAGCGATACGGGGCCGGTCATCGCGTGGCCAGCAAAGATCACGGAGGGGCGGGAACAGTGCGCACGCCGGTATGCGAGAAGCTCGGGATCGAGCAACCAATCGTCCAGGCGCCCATGGCCGCCATTCCCCGACTGGCCGCGGCTGTCTCGAATGCCGGCGCGCTCGGCATGGTGACACTGACCTGGTCGGATGACGCCGGTGCCGTCGTCAGGGAGACGGCGGCGCTGACGGAGCGGCCATTCGGCGGCAACTTCGTTCTGACCTCAGATCATCACCGTCGCCTCCACCAGGCCCTTGACGCCGGCCTGCGGATCGTCTCGTTTATGTGGGGGGATCC
>JASHPF010000031.1 GCA_030038295.1 Streptosporangiaceae bacterium | reverse complement strand
GGTCGCCGGCGCCGTGCGGCCCGGGAGCGCCGCTCGGGCCGGGAGCGCCGCGCGGCCCGAGAGCACCGCGCGCAGCCGGCGCAGCCCGTCTCTGAGCCTGGCTACCACCCTGGCTGCTGCCCGCATTGACCCTTCTCCGCCGCGTGACCGGCCCGCACCCGCGGCCGACGGCTGGCCGGCCGGGCACCAGTAGCGATCAGCCCGGCCCTGCCTTGTACCCGACGCCGCGGACGGTCACCACGATCTCCGGCCGCTCCGGGTCTTTCTCGATCTTCGCCCGCAGCCGCTGCACGTGCACGTTCACCAGCCGGGTGTCGGCGGCGTGCCGGTAGCCCCACACCTGCTCGAGCAAGACCTCCCTGGTGAACACCTGGCGCGGCTTGCGAGCCAGGGCGACCAGCAGGTCGAACTCCAGCGGGGTGAGGTTCAGCGGCTCGCCGGCTCGCTGCACCGAGTGTCCCGCCACGTCGATGGTCACGTCGCCGATCGTCAGCGTCTCCGGGGCCGGGTCGTCGGTCCGGCGCAGCCGGGCCCGGACCCTGGCGATCAGCACCTTGGACTGGAACGGCTTGACGATGTAATCGTCGGCGCCCGACTCCAGCCCGAGCACCACGTCGACGGTGTCGCTCTTGGCCGTGAGCATGACGATGGGCACGCCCGACTCGGCCCGGATCTGCCGGCACACGTCGATGCCGTCCATGCCTGGCAGCATCAGGTCCAGCAGCACCAGGTCCGGCCGGAACTCGCGGAACACCTCCATCGCCTTATCGCCGTCGTAGACGAAGCTGGGCTCGAAGCCCTCCCCGCGGAGCACGATGCCGAGCATCTCGGCGAGGGCGATGTCGTCATCGACGACAAGCACGCGACCTTTCATGACCTCATAGTTCCACGTAGACAGCGGTTTTGGGGACCCGTGTCGGAGCCGCCAGGAGTTCCCAGGATTCGCAGATTACCCTCAGTGACCGGGTGTATCAGCCCTTCTTCAGTGACGAGGGCCGTGATCAAGTCCGCCGGAGTGACGTCAAAGGCCGGATTGTATGCCTCCGTTCCGGCCGGCGCGACGGGCTGACCGGCGAGCCACGCGACCTCGGCTGCGGGCCGATGCTCCACCGTGATCGATGCTCCGTCCGGCGTGCCGAAGTCCACCGTCGAGACCGGCGCGACGACCACGAACGGCACGTTGTGGTGCCGCGCCAGCACCGCGAGGCCATACGTGCCGACCTTGTTCGCCACGCTACCGTCGGCGGCTATCCGGTCGGCCCCGGTGAGGACGAGGTCCACCTGCCCGGCCGCGAGCAGCGACGCGGCCGCCCCGTCGGCGAGCACCGAGTGCGGGATCCCGGCCCGGCGGGCCTCCCAGGCCGTCAGCCGGGCGCCCTGTAGCAGGGGCCTGGTCTCGTCGACCCACAGCCGCTCGAGCCGGCCAGCCTGGTGTGCAGCCAGGATGACGGCGAACGCGGTGCCCGCCCCCGCCGACACCAGCCCGCCGGTGTTGCAGTGGGTGAGGATCCGGGCACCGGGCGGTACTAGCCCGAGGCCGTGCCGTGCCATCGCAGCGCTGGCCGCGGCGTCCTGGTCGGCGATCGCGCGCGCCTCGGCGAGCGCAGCGAGCGCACGATCCTGCGCGGAGGGAACGGGGTCGTTTCCCATCGCGGCCGCCCGCCAGGCCGCCAGCGCCCGGCGAACACCCCAGCCAAGGTTGACGGCCGTCGGCCGGGCGGCGGCGATCGCGGTCGCGGCGGCCTCGACGTCATCGTCGCGCGCGGCGGCCAGCGCTACCCCGAACGCCCCGGCGACGCCGAGCATCGGTGCGCCGCGGACCACCAGGCGGCCGATGGCATCGATGAGCTGCGGGACGTCGGTGCAGGTTAGGTACGTCTCCGCGGCCGGGAGCCTGGTCTGGTCCAGCAGCACGATGGCCGGCCCGTCCGGCGGGTCCAGCCACCGCAGCGCGATCATCTCGGTTGCCATGGCCCCCTGGTCCCTGGCCCGCCAGCCACGTCAGTCTTGCTCGTCATTACTTCCGAGTGTGCTGCGCCGGCGGGACGGCCGCCACCGTGCGGCCGCGCGCCGCGCCGCGTGCGGTCGCGGTGCTGCGGTTCGTCCCGCAAGAGATGATTTGGCCACCGGCTGTGCACTGGCGGGCGACGAGCCAGCGGTGCAAACATTGGCCCGGTTCTTCCATTGGTCCGGCAAAGGAGAGCGCGTGACCGACGAGATGCCGCCCGGCGGGGATAGCCAGGTGCCGCCGGTCCCGTCCGGTCAGCCGGACCAACCGCCGCCCAGCGGGGAGAGCGGGGTTCCGCCCGGCGGAGGGGCCCAGCCCGGCTACGGCCAGCCGGGCCCGTACTCCCAGCCGACCTACGGTCAGCAGCCGCAGCAACCCAGCCCGTGGAGCCAGCCCGGCCAACCGCCGTCGAGCCCGGAGAGGCAGGTTCCGCCGGGTGAAGCCGGCCAGTCGGGCTACGGCCAGCCCGGCCCATACGGCCAGCAGCCCAGCCCCTCCGGCCAGCCGGGCGAATACAGCCAGCCGGGTCCATACGGCCAGCCCGGTCCATACGGCCAGCCCGGCTACAGCCCGCCCGGCCCGTCTGGCCAGCCCGGCTACGGCCAGCAGCCCAGCCCCTCCGGCCAGCCCGGTCCATACGGCCAGCCCGGCTACGGCCCGCCCGGCCAGCCCGGCTACGGCCAGCAGCCCAGCCCCTCCGGCCAGCCGGGCGAATACGGCCAGCCCGGCCCATACGGCCAGCCCGGCTACAGCCCGCCCGGCTATCGCCGGCCTGGGTACGGCCAGGCCGGGCCGGATTGGGGGTGGGTCGCTCCCGCACCGGGCGGCGTACCGCTGCGACCCTTGTCCCTGGGCGACATCCTCAACGGCACCGTGACCCTTGCCCGCCGAAACCCGGCTGCCACCTTCGGCCTGACCGCCATCGTCATGACCATCTATGGCGTCGCCGCGACGTTCCTCCAGCGGC
>JASHPF010000231.1 GCA_030038295.1 Streptosporangiaceae bacterium | reverse complement strand
TGCAGCAGCTCCTTCTTGGTGAGGTTGGAGCCGGCCACGTCGTCGAAGTCGATCTCCTCGAGTTCCTTCAGCCGCTGCAGCCGCTTGTAGACGGTGCCGAAGTTGGTCAGCATGCCGCCCAGCCAGCGCTGGTTCACGTACGGCATGCCGACCCGCCGGGCCTGCTCGGCGATGGCCTCCTGGGCCTGCTTCTTGGTACCCACATAGAGCACGGAGCCGCCGTGCGCGACGGTCTCCCTGATGAAGTCGTAGGCGCGGTCGATGAAGTCCAGCGACTGCTGCAGGTCGATGATGTAGATGCCGTTGCGCTCGGTGAAGATGAAGCGCTTCATCTTCGGGTTCCAGCGCCGGGTCTGATGCCCGAAGTGAACGCCGCTCTCCAGCAGCTGGCGCATGGTGACGACCGGAGCCATGCCGGTGTCCCCTTCCTGTCCTGGGCGTCCCGCCAGCAGGCAAGACGCCGCCCGGTTGAGTTCCTGGCGTCCGGACGCCCGTCGCCGCTGGGTAGCGCCAGCGGACCGGTGAAGGGCGTCCTGCGCGGCAGGCCGCGCAGCATGCGGACGCGCGAATTTGGCCGCCTCCTCGCTGGGCCGCGCTGCCGCGCGGGCGAAAGGGCAGGCTGTGCCGTTAGTCTACATGCCCCGGCCCGGGCAGGATGTCCGGCAAGCTAAGGCCGGCCACCCGGCGGCCCGGCGGCTGGCGGTCTAGCCGACCAGGCAGTCGGGCGGTCCCCGGGTCCGCCGCCGGGCGTCAGGCCCGCGGGTGTGCCTGCCGGTAGGCGGCTATCAGCCGGTCAATGCTGACGTGGGTATAGAGCTGCGTGGTGGCCAGCGAGGCGTGCCCGAGGATCTCCTGCACGCTGCGCAGATCGGCACCGCCCTCCAGCAGGTGGGTCGCCGCCGTGTGCCGCAGGCCGTGCGGGCCGGTGTCGGGCACGGACCCGGCTGCGGCGATGCGAGCGTGCACGACGCGGCGGACCGTGCGCGGGTCGATGCGGCCGCCCCGCGCCCCGAGGAATAGGGCGGCGCCGCTGCCCGGCCGGGCCGCGGCGACGACCGGCCTGCCTCGCTCGGCCCAGTCCAGCACCGCGCGAACGGCCGGGATGCCCACCGGGACGGTCCGCTCCTTGGCGCGCTTGCCCAGCACCCGAACGGTGCGCCGTCCCGTGTCGAGGTCGGCGACGTCGAGGCCGCAGAGCTCGCTAACCCGGATGCCGGTGGCGTAGAGCAGTTCCATGATCGCCTTGTCGCGCCGCTCGAGCGCCTCGGCCGCGGCACCCGCGTCCGGGTACGGGCGCCGCGCGGCACCCGAGACGCTCCCGACGGTCGCCAGCACCGCGGACACCTCGTCCTGGCCCAGCACCTGCGGCAGGTGCCTCGGGACCTTCGGGCTGCCGAGCTGGACCCCGGGATCGGCGGCGAGCCAGCCCCGACGGTGCGCGAACGCGGTGAAAGCCCGGGCTGCCGCCGCCCGCCTGGCGATGGTCGTCCGCGCCTGACCGGCCCGGTGCTGGCTGGCGAGCCAGCCGCGCAGCACGGCGATGTCGATGTCGGACGGCGTCGCACAGCGCCGGTCGGCGGCCGCAAACGCCAGCAGCGCTCCGACGTCGCCGAGGTAGGCGCGGACCGTGTGCGGAGACAGGCCGCGCTCGGCGGCAAGGTGCCGCCGGAACGCCGCCAGCGCAGCCGCTAGCGGTTCCGGGAGGTCATCCGGACCGGCTGCCATGACAGCCAGTCTGGGGCACGGGCACATCGGACGCCGGCCGCCACGCGGACGGTGGGCGGGGCGCCGGGTCTCACTCCACGGTCACGCTCTTCGCCAGATTCCGCGGCCGGTCGACGTCGTTACCGAGCTCCACCGCGGCGTGGTAGGCGAGCAGCTGCAGCGGCACCGACAGCAGGATCGGGTCAAGCTCCGGCTCGTTCTTGGGCACGACGAGCACGTTGTCGGCGAGCTGTCCGGCAGCGGCAGCCGAGTGCCCGACATAGAGCACCCGGCCCTGCCGTGCCCTGATCTCCCCGAGGGTCGAGAGGTTCTTCTCTATCAGCTCGTCATCGGGGACGATGGCCACGGTGGGCAGTCCCGGCCCGACGAGAGCGAGCGGGCCGTGCTTGAGCTCGCTCGCCGGGTACGCCTCGGCGTGCAGGTAGGAGACCTCCTTCAGCTTCTGCGCGCCCTCCCGCGCGACGGGCCAGCCTCGGACCCGCCCGACGAAGAACATGCCCTGATACTGCGCCAGGTCCTTGGCCAGGCCGGCGATCTCTTCCTCCATCGTGAGGATGTCCGCGATCTGCCCGGGGAGGCGGCGCAGGCCGGCGGCGATCCGCCGGCCGTCGGCCGGCGACAGGTCGTGGATCCGGCCGAGGTGCAGCGCCAGGAGGGCGAAGACCGTCGCCGTGGCCGTGAAGGTCTTCGTGGAGGTCACGCTGACCTCCGGACCGGCGTGCAGGTACACGCCGCCGTCGACCTCCCTGGCGATGGTGCTGCCGACGGTGTTCACGACGCCGAGCACCCGGCCGCCCTTGCGCTTGACCTCCTGGACCGCGGCCAGGGTGTCATAGGTCTCGCCCGACTGGCTGACCCCGATGTAGAGGGTGCCTTCCTCGATCACCGGGCTGCGGTACCGGAACTCCGA
>JASHPF010000230.1 GCA_030038295.1 Streptosporangiaceae bacterium | reverse complement strand
GCGGCATGGCGGGCGGCCCAGCTGTTCAAGGGCGCCGCGGCCAGCCCGAGCGTGGGGACGAACAGCAGCCCCGCCAGCAGCGGGCCGCTCAGCTGGCTTGTCTTGGTGAGCGCGCCCGCTATCCCGGCCGCGCCGAACAGCGCGAGGGCTGTCTCCGCCCAGTTGGCGCGCAGCGCGTTCCACGCGGTGGTCTGCTCGCTCGTTTTCGGCGTGCGCAGGAAGACCGCCTTCTTCGCGAACAGCGCGATGACGGACGCGCGGGCCACCACCAGTGAGGTGGACTGCCAGATGAAGAACGCGCCGATCGCGTCCCGCCAGGACGCGCCGGTGCTGCGGCGCAGCAGCGCCATCGCCCGGAGCAGGCCGAGCAGCACGAGCACCGGAACGGCGGCCACGAGGAAGACCGTCAGCTTGCGGAAAAGCTGACCGCCCCCGGTTGCCAGATTCGCCGCGCCGGCGAGCAGGAAGATCAGGAATAGCAGGCCGAGCAGGTCGCCATACCACTGCAGCGCACCCGAGAGGTATGACCAGCGCTGGCCTGCTGACAGGTGGTTCTTTCTCGTCTCCGGGCCAGGCAGCAGCGACTTCCAGTGCATTCGCAACAGCTGGATACCGCCGAAGCACCATCGGTACCGCTGGCCTTTCAGTGCCTCGAACGTCAGCGGCATGATCCCGCGACCACCGGACTCGTCGACGTGCATGCCCGACCAGCCGGCCCGAAGCAACCTGAGCGAGACCTCCGCGTCTTCGGTGATGCACCATTCGTCCCACCCGCCGAGCTCGTCGAGCGCGACCCTTCTGATCAGGCCCATGGTGCCCGCGAAGATCGCGCCGTCGCGCTCGTTCCTTGACGGCTGGGAGACGGCGAAGAAGTACTTGTAGGAGTAGTAGAGGCGCCGGTAGTAACGCGCGTACTTCCAGTCGCGGTAGTCCTGCGGCGCCTGCACGAATCCGATCCACGGGTCTTTGAAGAGCGGCACGCAGCGGCGCAGCCATTGCGGCTCGACTTGGTAGTCGGAGTCCACCACGCCGATGATCTCGGCGTCGGGGTGAGTGAGGTGCGCAAGCGCGTAGTTGAGTGCACCGGACTTGTAGCCAGGCCAGTTCTCGAGGTGCTTGAACGTGACATCGTGTCTCCGGCACCAGGTTTCGACCGGCCGCCACAGCCACTCGTCGTCGGTGTTGTCGTCGATCACGACGATCTGCACGCGGGGGTAGTCAAGGCGCCGCAGCGCGCGGAGCGTCTCGATGACCATGGCCGGAGGTTCGTTGTGGGCCGGGACGTGCACGCTGACGAGAGGCGGGGCGTTGTCGCTCGTCGGGACCACCGCCCGCAGCACCTCGGTAGGCACCCGCCGTCTCGGGTCAAGCCGGGGGCGCCTGCGCTGCCAGTGCGCGGTGCCGAGGGCGTCGCACAGTTCCCATAGGTACGCGCACGACATCAGCGCGGCGACCAGCTCGAGACACCAGAGCAGCACGCCGCCGACCGTGCTCGCCGTGCCGAGGTGACTGGCGAAGGTCCACTCCAGCGCGTACACGAGGTAGGCGGCGAAGAGGAACGTCGATGACGCCCAGCACAGCTGCGCCCGAGGCCGCCAGTTCCTGGCGACCGGAAGCCAGAGCAGGCCGGCGGCCGTCACAGCCGCGGCACCGAGGATGAGATTTTCTTCTGTCGCCTTCAGCAGGAACAGCACGCCCGCCGCTGCAGCGCCGAGCGCCGCCGACCCGATAACGGCCAGGATGGCCCGCCCTAGGACAGCCCACGCGCCTGCCCGGTCGCGGTGCCGGGCCGGCAGGAAGAGCATGGCAGCGCCGAGCGGCGCGGCGATGAGCCCGGCAATGACCAGTGCCTCCAGCATGAAAGCTCCTCACGCGCCAGAAAGATCACTCCCAGCCTGGGTCCTGCCCCGTCATATAGCTATATGCCCTATGTCCTCACTTACGAGCAGCAAGTCCCGGCGGGCCGGGCAGCCCGGCGGGCTCGATGTCCCTGGTTAGCCGTCCAGGTACGTCGCGACTGCGCGGCTGAATGCCGCGAGGGCGTTCGGGTCGTCTTCGAGGCGCCAGTTCTGGTGGTAGATGCCGCCGTACTGCGCTTCGTCGAACCAGACGACGCCGGCGAGGTGTTCTGCCTGCACGCCCGCCAGCAGCGACGCGATCTGGCTCTCCCGGTCCTGGGTAGTGCCCACGGCCGTCTCGGCGATCAGCAGCGGTGCGTCGCTGAACGCGCGGATGTCCGCGATGGTCGAGCCGAACACCGAGCTGAACGTATCCGTGACCCGGAAATAGTAGCCATCGATGCCGGTCCAGTTGACCCACGCGGCGCCGGGCCACCACTGGCTCAGCGAGCTCGACGCTCCGTCGATGGAGTTGACCGCCCACAGCCAGGTGACGTTGGCCGCTCCCGCAGCGCGGAAGACCCGCACGATGTGCCGCCACGCGGCCACGAACGCCGCTGGCGACGCGTGACCGAGCCCCCACGAGTACCACGTGCCGTTCATCTCGTGCCCGAAGGACAAGATCACCGGATGGCCGAACGCGACGACGGCGTCAGCGTACGAGCGCAGGTAGGCATCCGAGCCGCCAGCAGCAATGGAGGCCAGGCTCACCCCGTTCGGCTGAAGCTGGACGAGCACGTAGGCGTCGTGGTCGGCGGCCATGCGCGCGAATGACGTGCTGAACGGGTCGTTCCACCCCGAGTAGTACACGACGATCCTGGGCTTGATGCCGGTCGCGTCCGTGAACCCGGTGATCTCCGACCAGCTGCCCGGTACTCCCGGCTCATAGACGCCGACCACCGGCCTCGCCGGAGTGGGGACTGGTGTCAGTGTCAGCGGCTGCTTCGACGTCAGCGGGGTCAGGCACCCCGTGACTCCCAGCACGACGCTGGCCATGACCGCCGCCAGCGCGACCCGTCGCGGGACAGCACCTTGACCCGGAGGAAACGCCATAACCTTCTCATTCTATGAACAGCTGCGGTCCGGGCTGACCAATCAGGCACCGTGTACGACCGTCACCGGGCAGGGGGCGTGGTGAAGGACGGCGAGGCTGACCGAGCCGAGCCTCATGTCGCGCAGGCCGCCCCGGCCGCGCGCGCCGACGACGAGCAGCTGGCCGTGTGCCGCTGCCGCCAGGAGCGCCGACCGCGGGGCGCCTTCTTCTGCTCGCTTCGTTATCAGCAGGTCGGGATGATCGGCTTGCACCTTGGCGATCCTGGTGCTGAAGTCCCCCTCGATAGCGCGGGCGGTGCCGAATACCCCCGGGGCATCCGAAAGCGCGCAGACCGCCACGAGCGGCACGCCGCGGAGCACGGCTTCGTCGACCGCGAAATCGAGGGCAGCCTGCGACCCCGGTGATCCGTCAGTGCCGACCACGACCGGTCGCGGGTGGTGTCCTGGCACCGGTCGCCAGCGCCCCCGCACGACGGTCACCGGCACCGGCGCGTGCGCGGCTACCTGCAGGCTGACCGAGCCGAGCAGCAGACCCGCGAAGCCGCCGACGCCCCGCGAGCCGACCACGAGCATGTCCGCACCGCCGCACTGCTCGCACAGTGCCCGGGCCGCGGGCCCGCGGACCAGCAGTGGCCGTAGCGTCACCCGGGCATCGGCTGCCTGAGCGTGCCGCAGAGCCTGGGCCAGCACCGCTTCGGCCTGCTCGTACGCGGGATCGACCCCGCCGTTCGCCGGGACTGGCACCGCTGTGCCTGCCGCACCCGCGGTCAGGGCCGGGTACGCGGGCGTCCAGGCATGGCAGATCGTCAGCGGAAGCTCCCGCAGCCAAGCCTCGCGCACCGCCCAGTCGAGGGCATCCACGCTGCCCGCCGACCCGTCGTAACCGATCATGATCTCGTGTCCGGGCGTCGTCACCACGACCTCTCCGTCAGCCGACCGTCAGCGCCGTTCCAGGTGCCCGCACGATAGGAGCCAGCGGCTAGACGCGCCCGTTCAGCACGTAGTCGGTCACCGATCTGCCGAAGGCCAGCGTCACGCTGAAATCACCGTGCCAGACGGCCAGCCCGTGCCGGTCGCCCGACGGGTAGACGTTCCAGCCGTGCAGGTTGACCCCGCGTGTCGCGAAGCGCTGGATGCGACGGGCCCGCTCGGTCGGCGAGTGATAGAGGCTGTCGTCGTCGTTCAGCTCCAGAACAAGCGTGTACTCCAAATCGGTAGTATCCCGCAGTACCGCGAGATTGCGCTCGATGGAGATCAGGACTGGAGCGAGTTCCAGGTCGGTCACGCTGTGCGGGTACAGGTGTTCGGTCATCTCGGCCGCCAGTGGGTGCGAAGGGACTGGGTTAGTCACCAGCCTGCCGCCACTTCGGCCGCCGCGGCAGGGACCATGGCCGGCCGCTCGCCACCCTTAGGTCCCTGTCTGGTGCCACAGCGGCGCCGGACCCGGCCTTGCGGAGTCTGATCAGAATTTTACAGCCGGAAGCCCAGCCCCCGGCCAGCCCTGCGCAGCTCGTCCCTGGCGGACGGGTGCGCGACCCGGTCGATGACCTGCTCAGCCTGGGTGGTGGCGTCGTTGCCCCAGATGGTCGCCGTGCCCTGCTCGCTCACGATGAAGCTGTGCTGGAACGAGGTAACCGGGCCCGCCAGCCGCGGCACCACCGTGGACACGTTCGCCTTCGGATGCCAGGAGGGCAGCGCGATGATCGCCCGGCCGCCCGGCGAGTGCAGCGCGCCCACCACGAAGTCGGTCTGGCCGCCGAACCCTGAGTAGATCACGCCGTGCACCCTAGCGGCGTTAGCCTGTGCGAACAGGTCGACCTGCAGCGCGCCGTTGACGGACACCATGGCGGCCTGGCGGGCGATGAGGCCAGGATCGTTGGTCTTCTCGGTGCGCAGCATCCGCACCCGCGGGTTCCGGTCGATCCAGGCGTACAGGTCGGCGGTGCCGAACGCGAACGACGCGGTGATCGGCCGGTCCGCGGCCAGGGCGCCCGCCTGTTCCAGCCCGAGCACCCCGTCGCTGAACATCTCCGACCAGACCGCCAGCGCCCGGCGCCTGCGCAGCTGGCCCAGCACGGCATCGGGCACGCCGCCGATGCCAAGCTGCAGCGTGGCGGCGTCGGGCACGAGCCTCGCGACCCGTTCGCCGATCGACTCGTGCACGTCGGTGACGTGCCGAGGTGCTGGCGACGGCAGCGGATCCTCGACCTCGAGTGCCAGGTCGATCTCGTCCTCGGCCAGCACCGCGTCCCCGTACGTATACGGCATGCGCGAGTTCAGCTGTGCCACGACCAGCCCGCCCCGGGCCCGCGCAGCGGCGATCGCGGCCGGGAGCACGTTCACCTCGACGCCGAGCGACACGGTTCCGCCTGCCCGGACCGAGGTGTGGATCATGACGACGTCCGGTGGCAGCGCCGTCGCGAGCAGGCTCGGCACCAGGGACAATCGGCAGGGCAGATATCGGAGCCGGTCGCTGCCCCGCATGCCAGGGCCGACAAACGCTGACTCGAACGTCACGCCGGCCCGGTCGGGAATCCCCGCCTGCGCATTGAGCGCGAACAGCCGATACTCGGCGACCGCCGCGTCAAGCAGGCCTAGCACCCGCCACGGTGTGGCGAAGTTGCCACTGACGACGACCCGCGGGATGCCGCGGAGCCCGGCCAGCACCGAGCGGAGGGTCGACTCCGTGACGACGCGCATCAGGTCATTGTGCTGGATGCCGCGACGAGCCGAGGCGCTCACCGCCGGCAACGACCGGGAGCATGCTTCCGTCGAGCTCATAGCGCACCGGGATGCCGGTCGGTACCTCCAGCAGCGCACTCTGCTCCGCCCCGACGCCATCCAGGTGCTTGATGAGCGCTCGGAGCGTGTTGCCGTGCGAGACCACGAGCACACAGCTGCCGGTCAGCAGGTCCGGCACTATCGCGTCATACCAGTAGGGCAGCAGCCGCGCGGTCACGTCTGCCAGCGACTCCGTCCGCGGCCTCGCGTCGGGCGGGATGACCGCGTACCGCGGGTCATTCCACTGCGAATACGGCGCGTCCGCCGGCAGCGGCGGCGGCGCGCAATCGTACTGGCGGCGCCAGGCCAGGACCTGACGCTCGCCATACTCGGCCCGGACCTGGTCCTTGTTCCGGCCTTGCAGCGCGCCATAGTGATTCGAGTTCAGCCGCCACGAGCGGTGCACCGGGATCCAGCGTCGGTCACACGCGGCCAGCGCCAGGTCAGCGGTCTGGATCGCGCGCCGCTGCACCGACGTGTGCACAATCGTCGGCCGGAGGCCGGGCTGGTCGAGCAGGTGCCCGGCCCGCACGGCCTCGCCCTCGCCCGCCGCGCTCAGCGGCACGTCGACCCAGCCGGTGAAGAGGTTCCTGGCGTTCCACTGGCTCTCGCCATGCCGCAGCAGCACCAGCCGGACGGTCACGCGACACAGCCTCGGCCCATGGCGAGAAGCCTAGGTCCAGACCCGGTCCCTCGTTTTTCGGGACTGTGTTGCGGACCTTTGCCCCTGCCCGTGCCGAGCACGCTGGCCGAGCATGGCAGGAGTAGGGAGGCCGACGACATGAAGCTTGTTACCGCCGTCGTCAAGCTGGAGACGCTCGACGACGTGATTCAGGCAGTATCCACCGCCGGAGCGCGCGGGATGACGGTCACCGAGGTCCGGGGGTTCGGCCAGCAGTTCGGGCACCTCGAGAAGGACCGGCCTGCGGACGGGACCGTGCTCATCCTGCCGAAGCTTCGGCTCGACGTGCTCACCACCGACCAACTAGCCGGGCCGCTGGCCGAGGCAATCGCCAAGGCGGCGAACACGGGCGCGATCGGCGACGGGAAGATCTGGATCAGCCCGGTAGATAACGCGCTGCGAGTGCGGACCGGCCAACGTGACCTAGCCGCGATCTGAGGTAATGACCATGAGCACCAGACCCAACCTGGACCAGCTTGGCCTGTCCACCGGCAAGAAGACACGGCTGCACCGCATCCTGTACCGGCACGGGCTCGGCAACGGGACCGCGATTTTCCTGCCCTACGACCAGGGTCTCGAGCACGGTCCGCGCGACTTCTTCGCGAACCCGGCAGCGAGCGACCCGGCGTACGTCATCAAGCTGGCGCTCGAGGGTGGCTTTAACGGCGTCGCCATCCAGATCGGCCTCGCGGAGAAGTTCTACTGGGACTACGCGGGCGAAGTTCCGCTGATCCTGAAGCTCAACGGTAAGACCGACATAGCGGACACGATCGATCCGCTCTCGCCGGTCAATGCGTCCGTGCGCGACGCGGTCCGGCTCGGCGCCGACGCTGTCGGCTACACCCTCTACGTCGGCTCCCCCGCGCAGGAACATGACTTCCGGCAGTACCTGGCCATTCGCGACGAGGCCCGCCAGCTCGGCATGCCGCTGATCGTCTGGTCCTACCCCAGGGGCACCGCCATCGACGCCAAGGGCGGCAAGGACTCGTTCTACGCCGTCGACTATGCCGCGCGGACGGCTAGCGAGCTGGGCGCCGACGTTGTCAAGGTCAACTTCCCGCATCCCGAGAAGCAGGCCGGTGTGCCCGCTGATTATCAGCGGGACATCAGCCCGCAGCAGGCCATCGACGCCGTGGTCGCGTCGGCTAACCGCACGCTGCTCCTGGTCTCCGGCGGCGAGAAAGCCGGGGACGCGGCCATGCTCGACAAGGCGCGACAATCCATGGAAGCGGGCGCTACCGGCCTGATCTTCGGCCGCAACGTATGGCAGCGAGAACATTCCGAGTCGCTGCGGTTCGCCGCCGAGCTCCGCGAGATCCTGGCCAAGTACCCGTCGTGATCGGCGCCAGGGCGGCGCGGCCGGGACCTTCGTACCTGCCCAGCGGGCCTTGGTCCGCTGACTGGGCAGCAGTCAGCGCGCGAGCATCCTGACTGTGTGATGACCGCCTGGGCGACCGTCTCACCTGGTCCGGCTGTTCGTCCTGACGCCCCGACCAGGTGTGCGGAAGTCCTGTCAGGTTGGGTAGTTTGGCCCTGCACCGCGCGTGTGCTCGGCCAGACGATCGGAAACGGATGGAAGGAGCAAGGGCCATGCGCGCTGTAGTTGGCGACATGCTCACGGTGAGGAACCTACATCGGGGCGACGCGGAGCGCCACGGCACGATCACCGAGGTGCACGGCAAGGACGGTGCGCCGCCCTATGTGGTGCAGTGGCAAGACGGCCACGAGACGCTGTTCTTCCCCTCGGCGGGCACCGTGGTCGAGCATCACCCCAGCGGCACCGAGGCAGCCAGGAGCTAGCCGCCTCGCGCTACTGGTCGTGACAACGCGATCGGGTCCTGGCCTGCGCACGGCCAGCTCGAAACCCGAAATATCGAGGAAGGCTGTACCGGTGCCGCACATAACGGACTTCCTGAGCCGGTTTCGCCCGGCCGGAACTCCCGGCGCCGGGCGGGCCGGGGTTCCCGCCGACCGGCAGCGTGACCGGGAGTCCGAGCTCGGCCCGGTGCTCGCGGCCCTGGACGGACCGAGCGCCGAGTGCACCGACCTCATCGCGGCGGCGCAGCGCGACGCCGAGCAGATCGTCGCCACCGCCCGCACCGAAGCCAGCGCCATCGTGGCGGCGGCGCGAGGGCGAGCCGCCGACATCGTCGCCGAGCTTCTCCAGCACGCCGTGAGCACCGCGGAGACCGAGGCAGCGAGCATCCTAGCCGCGGGCGCAGCGGATGCGGCGGCCATCGCGGAGCGGGCCCGCCAGCGGCTGCCCGTGCTGGCCGAGCGCGCCGTCGTCCTCGTCCGTGACCTCGGTGAGGAGGGCACGCCGGCATGACCGGAGGGTGGGTCGCGGGCACAGTCCGGGCCAAGGGCATGGCCCGGCGCGTGCTCGGCGCGGACGCCGCCAGGCAGCTCGCCACGTGCCGGTCACTGCCGGAGGCTCAGCACCTGCTCACGGCAACGTCATTCCGCGACGCGGCCACCCCGGGTCTGTCGCTCGCCGCGGCGCAGCACGCTGTCGCCGCCACGATCCTCTGGGACCTGCGGGTGCTAGCGGGCTGGCTGCCACGCGATGGCGTGAGCCTGCTGCGCCTGCTGGCCGGCTGGTTCGAGATCGCGAACGTGGACGAGCTGCTGCAGGCGCTCGCGGGCCGGCCAGTCGGGCCGGAGTTCCAGCTGGGCGCCCTCGCGACCGCTTGGCCTCGGCTCAGCCAGGCTCGCAGCACGGGTGAACTGCGCAGCCTGCTGGCCACGTCGGCCTGGGGCGACCCTGGCGGGGACAGCGGCCGGGACATCCGGCTCGGCCTGCGGACCAGCTGGGCGGCGCGGGTAGCGGCCTCCGGCGACCGATGCCGCGCGTGGGCCGCGGCGG
>JASHPF010000229.1 GCA_030038295.1 Streptosporangiaceae bacterium | reverse complement strand
GCCGTTGCCGCGGAACGGCTCGAGCTGGTCCTCGCCGACCTGCGCGACCTCGGCCCGGGCCCGACGGTCGTGGCGGAGGGGCCGCAGCTGTTCCCCGACCTGATCGCCCCGCTGATGCAGACCGCCGAGCACGGGCTGTGGCTGCTGCCGACGCCGCAATTCGGTCAGCAGGGAGTCGCCGGCCGGCGGGCAGGCGGCCTGTCCGGGCAAGCGGCGCAACGTCGGCGCGATCGTGACGTGCTGCTCACGGAGCTGAACAGGCGGCAGGTGGCGCGGCACGGCGTGTCCTCGATAGCCGTGGACGGCAACAGGTCGCTCGCGGACACCCTCGACATGGTGGCAGACCGGCTGGAGCGCCTGCCGGGCGGACTGGTCAGGGCCGCCGACGGCGGGCAGCGGCAGCGGATCCGGCAGGCGGAGAACGCCGTCGTCGTGCGGCAACTGCTCGGCTGGTGGGCAGACCGGGGCCAAGAGGAGATGCCCGATCCGCCCCCGTTCCCGTTCAGCTGCGAGTGCGAGAGCCTCGGCTGCGAGCAGACCGTCACGATGTCGGTGACCGAGTATCAGCGTCGGTCAGCGGATGGCCCGGTGACCTGACCCAAAGCCGTCATCGGGCGCATCCCTCGCCACCCGGCTCCCTGCCGCCCCGGCGGCTGTCCATCCAGGCGCGCAGCCAGGCGTCGTGAAACCAGCGCCCGAACAGCTGGGCGCCGTAGACCACCCAGCCGACACCGATCAGCCACGACTGCACGATCAACACGGTGCCCAGCGCGCCGTAGCTGACCGCGTTCCTGGCGATGAGCGGCTCGAAGACGAGACCGGAAAAGACCCGGAGGCCACCCAGGCCCACGATCGTGGCCACTGCGCCCGGCATCGCTGCCAGGTAGCTCACCCGGCCGCCGACCAGGAAGCGGAGCCCCCACCAGAAGAAGGCGGCGCCGAGCAGCACCGCGACCGCCACCCGGCCCGCGGTCTCGGCCGGCCCGCCGTGCGTCACGGTACCCACCGTGGCGCCGGCGTAGATGTAGGCAAGGAGGGCGGCTGACCATACCGCCTGGCGCCAGATCTTGTGCCACGGCCCGGCGGGCAGCCCCCAGATCAGCTCGAACCCGGCTTGCACGCTGCCAGCGAACGACACGGCGACGAAGGCCAGCAACAGGGCACTGAACACGCCCGTTGTCCCCAGCACCCGGGCGGGCGCGGAGAACAAGCGCGTCACCGCGTCGGCGGAGGAGCCGGTCAGGTCCATGCCGTAGGTCACCCAGCCGGCGAGGCCGCGGTGCGGGGCAGGGCTGGCCGCGGCGATGACAATGAGCAGCGGGATCACCGTGAGAATGGCCAGCGCGGCGAAACCGAGGGCCCGGCGCATGAGCTCGAACGTCCTGGCGCTGCGGTGGAGGTCCTTGATCCGGAGGTCGTGCCAGACCCGCTCGACGCTCCGGAGCACCGCGCGGTGCATGGCCAAATACGGGCTCAGGGCGGTCTGCCGGTGAGCACGGCCGCCGCGCCGCTGCGGCATCGCGCTATCGCCCGGTCGGACAGCGCCACGGACCGCGACGGCCGTCACTCCGGCACCGCGATCGTCGGACTACCACTGAGCTCACTCTCCTGGTGGTCAGGCATGGCGTCCGAGAGGACGAGCACAGCGTTCCCTCGCAGCCGCGGGTGACACAAGACGGGGCGGCGACAGCGGACAACCCGGCTCGGCCGGGCAGGAGATTCAGCCGGGCGCCCGGCGGGACTGCCGGTGAGCTAGCTCAGGGCGTCGCGGCTGAGCTGCGGGAAGACCTTGGATACCTTGCCGAGCAGGTAGTCACCGTAGCTGCCGGTGAAGGCCCGCAGATCCTGGCCGTCCCAGCGGCGGCTGCCGTCCGCCGCGGCGGCGGCCAGGTCCGGCAGCGGCGGCACCTCGGCGGCGAATCCCGGATCCAGGAAGAACGGGAACGACAGCCGGCCGTGGCCGCTGAGGTTGCGGACCCGGTGGGGTGTGGACGTGTACCAGCCCCCGGTCAGCCGGTCGAGCATGTCCCCGATGTTGCAGACGAAGGTGGCCGGTATCGGCGGGGCGTCGATCCAGCCCTCCGGCGCGGCGACCTGCAATCCGCCGCTGTCGTCTTGAGCGAGCAGCGTGATCAGGCCGTAGTCGGTGTGCTCGCCCACGCCCCAGCCGTCGTCGCGGGGTGGCGAGGGCGGGTAGTGGAAGATCCTGAACAAGATCGTCGGATCTGCGGTGTACCCGGTGGCGAAGTACCCGGCGTCCAGGCCGAGGCTCAGCGCCACGCCGGCCAGCACGGCCTGGCCGAGGGTCGTGAGCGCGGCGAGATAGTCGAGGACCAGCGGTCGCAGCCGCGGCACTCGGGCGGGGAACAGGTTACGGCCGTGCAGCGGGAGCCCGGCCAGGACGCGCGGGTCGTCCTCGGCCAGTTCGACGCCGAAGTAGAGGCCCTCCTTCAGATCCGGGCGGCCCGAGGTCAGCTCCGCGCCGACCGGGAAGTAGCCCCGCCAGGCCCGGCCGCCGCGCGCCATGGCGATCTCCAGCTTGTCCGCCAGCGGCAGCGCGAAGAACTCGGCG
>JASHPF010000228.1 GCA_030038295.1 Streptosporangiaceae bacterium | reverse complement strand
CGGCGGCGGCTGGACCAAGTCCGGCAAGCCACGGCCGGGCACCGGCGGACACGGCAGACGCAAGCTGGAGGGTAAAGGCCCGACGCCGCCCGCCGAATTGCGGCCGGGTCATCCCGCTCAGCGCCGCGCGGCGGCGAAGGTGAGGCGGGACGCGGCCACGCAGGGCGCGGCGAGTGCGGCCAGGACGACGCAGCCGCGCAGGGGAGCGGGCGCCGACCGGGACCGGCAGGCGCGCGGTTCCGGTGGCAGCGCGCCGGAACTGGTGGCCGGGCGGAACGCGGTGCTGGAGGCGCTGCGCGCCGCCGTCCCGGCGACCGCGCTGCACGTGGGGCCTCGGCTGGACAGTGACGAGCGGATCGGACAGGCGGTGATGCTGGCCGCCGATGCCGGCATTCCGGTTGTCGAGGCTGGCCGTGCCGAGCTCGACCGCATCACGGGCGGCGCCGTCCACCAGGGCCTGGCGCTGCGTATCCGGCGGTACTCGTACGCGGATCCGGGCGACCTGGTCGAGGCTGCGCGCGCGGCCGGGCAGCAGCCGCTCATCGTCGCGCTGGACGGCGTCACCGACCCGCGCAACCTCGGCGCGGCCGCCCGGTCGGTTGCGGCGTTCGGCGGCCACGGGATCGTGGTGCCTGCGCGCCGGTCGGCCGGCGTGACCGCAGGCGCGTGGAAGGCCTCTGCGGGTGCGCTGGCCAAGGTGCCCGTTGCGCAGACCGCGAACCTCGCCAGGGCGCTCGCCGCCTACGCCGCCGACGGGCTGTTCGTGGTCGGGCTGGCCGCCGACGGCCCGACCGACATCGCCGACCTCGAGCTCGCCGACTCGCCGCTGGTGATAGTCGTTGGTTCGGAGGGGAAGGGCCTGTCCCGGCTCGTCGAGCAGCACTGCGACGAGGTGGCGCGGATTCCCATCACCGGCTCGGCGGAGTCACTCAACGCGGGACTGGCCGCCGGCATCGCCCTGTACGCCGTCTCCCGGCGACGCGCGCACCTCGGCTGACCGACGCCGGGCCGCACCGGCCGGGACCGGAATTCAGACGCCCTGCCAGGGTCGGCGTGCGCGCCTATGGTGGACATCGGGAGGTGGTCGCGCCATGCAGCCTCGCGAGCCTGCCCGGTCGAGCCACCGTGACCCGGCCGATCCCGCTGATAGAGCCGAGCCTGCCCGCGCGCCGGCCGGGCCGGCCGGGCCCGCTGCCCGGCCTGGTGAGCCTGCTGTCGGGCTGGCTGACCCGGATGCCGCGCCGACCGGGCCTGATGCCGCACGCGCCCGCATGGTCAACGAGCTTCGCCAGCTAGGCCACTTGCTGAGTCCAGCAGTGCTGGCAGCGTTCGCGACCGTTCCGCGGCACGTGTTCGTGCCTGAGATCGGCCCGGCGGCCGCCTACCGGGACGAGGCGCTCGTGATCAAGTGCGGGCCCGACGGCCTGCCGGTCAGCTCGTCCTCGCAGCCAGCCATGATGGCGATCATGCTGGACCAGCTCGGCCTGCAGCCCGGCCACCGCGTTCTGGAGATCGGGACCGGCAGCGGCTACAACGCCGCCGTCATGTCCGAAGTCGTCGGACCCGCGGGCGAGGTCGTCACGATCGACATCGACGCCCAGCTGGTGGCGCGGGCACGAGCGAGCCTGCTGGCGGCCGGGGCCGACACGGTGACGGTGTATCGCGCCGACGGCGGTTACGGCGATCCCGGCGGCGCACCGTTTGACCGCATCATCGTGACGGCTGGTGCCTGGGACATCGCGCCCGCCTGGCTGGACCAGCTGGTTCCTGGCGGCCGCCTGGTACTGCCGCTCTCGATCCGTGGGGTCCAGCTTTCCGTCGCCCTTGAGCAGCTTGGCCGCGGCTGGCTGAGTACGTCGGCGTGCCGGTGCGGGTTCGTGCGGATGCTCGGCGCGTTCGCCGGGCCGGAGGAGGTGGTCCGGCTCGACGAGCCGCGCTCGCTGGCCTTCCAGATGTCAGACGGCAGCCCGGTGGACATCGACGCGCTGGCGTCGGCGCTGGCTGGCCCGGCGAGCGACGAGGCCGTGCCCGCCGTGCTGGCGAGCATCGCCGAGCTCGCCGACCTGGATCTGTGGCTGACGATGATGGCGGGCAGGGTGAACCGGCTCACCGTTCTCGCCGCGCCCGGTGACTGGCTCGACCCGGCGGCACCGCCGCCATTCGGGGCCCTGGTCAGCGACGGGACCGATGCGTACCGGCTCGGCATCTGCATGCTGATGCCAGCCGGTTTTGGCGACGATGGCCGAGGCGCAGGCCGTGCTGCTGGTAACGGTCGCGGGGCTGCGGCGGCAGCGGGCTGGAGCGGGGCGGCCGCGTTCCGGCATCTCGGCCCGGGCGGGCCGGCGCTCGCGGCCAGGCTGGCGACGCTGAGCGAGCGCTGGGCACAGCTCGGCCGGCCTGGATCGCGCGAGCTGGAGGTGGCGGTCTGGCGTGCCGGTGCCGTGCCCGGCCGCCCGCCGGCCGACTGGCTCGTGGTGAAAAGGCCAAGCGTCACAATCGCCGCCGGCTGGCCCGTCGCCGCCCGGTAGCGCCCGGTCGCGGCTTCTCGCGGCTCGCTGGTGCCCGGCTCGGACCGTCGGTCAGCTCGCGGGCGCGACGGCCGTCAGCCCGGCGTCGCGCTCGCTGACGTCGCGCAGCAACGGCGCCGGACCCACGATCAGCGGGTCGGGCCTGCCAACCAGCTCGTCATCGCGCTCCGCGTAGGGAACGTGCGAGAGCACGTACCGCATTGCCTCCAGCCGGGCCCGTCTCTTGTCGTTGCTCTTGACCACCGTCCACGGCGCGTCGGCCACGTCGGTGAAAAAGAACATGGCTTCCTTGGCCTCGGTGTAGGCGTCCCACTTGTCGAGCGAGGCAAGGTCAATGTGGCTGAGCTTCCACTTCTTGACCGGGTCGAGCTGGCGGCCGACGAACCGGCGGAGCTGTTCCGCCCGTGACACCGAGAACCAGAACTTGACGAGCACGATCCCGTCCCTGGCGAGCATTCGCTCGAATTCCGGTGCCTCGCGGAGGAACTCGTGGCATTCGTCCTGCTGGCAGAAGCCCATCACGCGCTCGACGCCGGCCCGGTTGTACCAGGACCGGTCGAACAGGACGATCTCCCCGGCCGTGGGCAAATGAGCGATGTAGCGCTGCAGGTACCACTCGCTCTGCTCACGCTCGGTGGGTCGCTCTAGGGCGACGACCCTCGCACCACGGGGATTGAGATTCTCCGTGAAACGCTTGATCGTGCCGCCCTTGCCCGCCGCGTCGCGGCCTTCGAAGACGATGACGAGCCGTCCGCCCGAGCTCTTGATGTGGTGCTGCAGCTTGAGCAGCTCGATCTGCAGGCCCCGCTTGGCGTGCTCGTACTTCTTCCGGCTGAGCCGCTCCGTGTAGGGATAGTCGTCGCGCCAGGTCTCGGCCACCTTGCCGTCTCGCTGGACCAGCACCGGGCCGTTCTTGCCCGGCCTGATGCGATAGCCGAGCTGCGCGGCCAGGTCGTCGAGCAGCTGCGCCACGTGCGTGTCGGCGCGCCCGGTGCCGCTGTTGCCTGCGTGGTTGCCTGTGTCGTCGCCCCTAAGCTGGGCAGCCGCGCTGATCGTCCGCCCCGCCCATCGGCCGCCACTGCCGACCGGGCTATGCGCCCGCACCGCCTGGTATCCGGTCGGCAACGCGCCGGTCTGGGCGGTGCCAGCTGTGCCGCGGTCCGGCTCGGCCGGCTCGGCCCGCTGGTCCGGGCCGCCCTCCGCAGTCCTGACCTTTGTGCCGCGATTCACCGCTCCCCCGTCCCTGCGCTCGCATCACCGCCAGGCAACCGACATGATCAACGGTCCCTAGATACCCGGCCCGCACGGCAACACACCCGCGCCTGCACGGGCGGCCGGACGGGCGCGGGCGCGGCCGGACCGGCCACAGCCGATCGGGATCAACTCGTGATCATTGAGCGGGCAACCACCAGTTCGGCTGAAACGTCTAGAAATCCGTCCAGTCCTTTTCCGGCTTTTGCCGTGCTCCGAATGCCATTCGGAAACGGCGCGGGCGGCGGGCCGCCGACGAGGAGCGCGCATGGGATTTCCGGTCCGGTGGTGGCTGCTGAGCGCAGGGTCCGCGGCGATGGTCGGGGCGTCGCTATGGAGCCAGGGAGCCGTCGCGAGTGCGGTCAACATCGCGCCCGACGGGCACGCGTTCGAGCTAGCCGCGTCGTCAGCCGCGGCATACGTGCCACCCAGCCAGAACATCTACTACGGGGCTTCTGGCGCCGCGGTGACGAGCGTGCAGGAGCGCCTGGCGCAGCTTGGTTACTATCCCGGTCCCGTCGACGGAGAGTACGGGCCCGACCTGCAGCAGGCGGTCTGGGCGTTCAAGGAGGTCCAGGGCCTGCCGGTGACCGGCGGCAACTCGGTGCTCGGGCCCTACTTCCGGCAAGACCTGGTGAACCCCAAGCCGCCGCCAGACCTGGTGCCGAACGGTGGTCCGAACCGGATCGAGATCGACCAGAGCATCCAGGTGCTCGTGCTGTACCGGGACAACCGCCCGTACCTGATCCTGCACGTGTCGACCGGTGGCGGGTATTACTACTGCAGCACCGGAGGCTGTGGCTACGCGATCACCCCGGACGGGAACTACACGGCGCTGTCGTATCTGCCCGGAATGATCGCCGTGCCGCTCGGCTTCATGGAGAACCCGGTGTTCTTCATCGGCCGCGCCTATGCCATCCACGGTGGCGACCCGGTCCCGTGGTACCCGACGTCGCACGGCTGCGTGCGGATCTACGCCGACGCAGTCGACTGGTTCCACAACGATGTCAGCATCGGGGTCACCAGCATTTACGTTCGCGGGACCGCCCCCTAGCAGCTGAACCGTCCCGCATGGGGGCCGGCCCGGGGGCCGGCCCGGGGCCGGACGATGCCGTCCGCGTCAGCGACGCTGCAGCGGTCGCATCTTGACCAGGCGCCGCCACGTGAGCAGGCAGAACGCAAGGGCCAGCCCCAGCAGGGCGCCCATGTCGGTGAGCCACGTCCGGCCGTTGTGATCCCAGAGCGGGTCCGTAATCGTGGTTCCCGCGGTCCCTGTGCTCGGCGCGGTGCCCGTGCTCGAGCTCGAACCGGGGCTCGGGCTGGAGCTGGGGCTGGGGCTGGCGCTGACGGAGCCAGACCGGCTGGCGCTCAGGGTCGCGGTCCACGTCGGCGTGCCGGGCAGCGCTGCCGCTGCGCCCGACGCCGACGGCATGATCGCGTTGAGGTTTGCCGTCGCGGCCGTCGCGGCGTACCCCCAGCGCGACGGTGAAATCCAGGACACCTGATCCAGGCCGGCCTTGCCCTGCAGCGGGAAGATGCCGCCGGAGAGCACGACCTGGAACATGACGATGCCGACGAGCAGCGGTATCGCCTTCTCTGAGCTACTGACCAGCGAGGAGACGAGCAGCGCCAGCGCCATCGAGGCAACCCCGAGTGCAGCCACCGCGAGGAGCAGCTCGACCAGCGGGAGGTGGGTCAGCAGGGCGCCCTGCTTGGGCAGCGGCCGGCCGACGAGGCCGACGACCACGAGGACGACCGCCTGCAGGGCGCTGATCAGCCCGAGTACGAGCACCTTGGACAGCAGATAGGCGCCCGCCGACAAGCCGGCCGCCCGCTCCCGGCTGTAGATGGATCGTTCCTTGATGATCTCCCAGATCGCGTTGGCGGCGCCGCTGAAGCATGCACCGACGGCGAGTACCAGGAGTAGCGACTGCGCTCCGGCGTTGTCGGGTCCTTGCAGACCCCGGGCCGCAGGCATGACCCTGACCAGCAGGCCGAGCGCCAGGGGCAGGCCGGCCAGCACGCCGAGGTAGACGCGGTCGGCGGCGATGACCGAGAGGAACCGCCGCGTCATGGTGCCGAGCTGCGCGAGCTTGTTTCGCGTGGGCGGCGCGGCCGCAGACGTCACGGCTGGTGCGGCAGGGGCCGCAGCGCTGTTCATCTCGGCCGTGACGTAACGGCCGTAGTAGACCGACTGACGGAATTCACCGGCCCAGTCGCGGCCCGGCTCGGCCTCGAAGGCCTGGAAGACCTCCGCCCAGCCCGGCTTGCCGAAGTGTCGCAATCCGTCGGCCGGCGGCCCGAAGAACGCTATCTTGCCGCCGGGCACGAGCACCAGCAGCCGGTCGCACAGGCTCAGGTTGGCGACGCTGTGCGTGACGACGATGACCGTGCGGCCGTCGTGAGCGAGCCCGGCCAGCATCTCCATGACCGACTTATCAAGGCCAGGGTCGAGTCCGGAAGTCGGCTCGTCCAGGAACAACAGCGAGGGCTTGGTCAGCAGCTCCAGCGCCACATTCACCCGCTTCTGCTGACCGCCGGACATCGCCGATGTCCGGGTGTCAGCGTGTGCCGTCAGCGACAGCTCGGCGATTACCTCGTCGATGCGGCGCTCGCGCTCGGTCCTGCTGGTGTCCTGCGGGAAGCGCAGTTCCGCGGCGTAGCGCAGCGCCCGCCGGGCGGTCAGCTGGGTATGCAGGATGTTGTCCTGCGGCACCAGGCCGATGCGGTGCCGCAACTCCGCGTAGTGCTTGTACAGGTCGCGCCCGTCGTAGAGCATGGTCCCCTCGGTCGCCGGGCTCATGCCGGTGAGGGCGCCGAGCAGCGTGGACTTTCCGGCTCCGCTCGGTCCGATGACACCGAGCAGGCAGCGCTCGCCCAGCGGGAAGCTGACGTCGTCGAGCAGCACCTTGCCGCTGGAGATCCGGACAGTGAGGTTGGTCGCGGCGAGCGTGATGTCGCCGGTGTCCAGGAACTCCTGCAGCTTGTCGCCGACCAGTCGGAACGAAGCCGGGCCGATCCCGATCTGGTCGGTCTCCGTCACCGGCGCGGAGGTGATCCGCTGCCCGTTGAGAAACGTGCCGTTGTGGCTGTCGAGGTCGACGATCTGGTACTCGCCCCGCGTCGTCCGGCGCAACTCGGCGTGATAACGCGACACGCCCAGGTCGGCGATCACGACGTCGTTGTCGGTGGCGCGGCCGATGCGCAGCTGCCGGGTCGGCAGGCTCATGATCGCGCTCGGCGGCCGCGCCGAGCTCGCCTGCTGCGCCGGGGCCTGCGGCGCGAACCTGGGTGCAGCCTGCGCGGGCGCGGGCGCGGGAATCGGGGGTGGGGCGGCGGCCTTGGGCGCACTGCCTGCTCCTCCCGGCTGCCAGACTGCGGTACCAGCCGGGCCGACAGCCGGCGCACTCGCCGGCGCGGGCACCGAGCACGTCAGCAGCGGCCCGTCATCGGGATGCCCGACGCGAACTTCGCAGCTGTCGGTGATGGTGAGCCGGGAAACACGCTGACGGTTCACGAAGGTGCCGTTTGTCGAGCCGGTGTCGAGCAGCAGCCAGGAGCCGTCCCGGCGCTCGATGGTTGCGTGCTGCCAGGAAACGCGCGGGTCGGAGATGACGAGGTCGGCTTGCGGGTCGCGGCCGAGCCGGTAGACGGATCCCGCCTGCAGCAGCCGGTCGATGCCGGAGCCCTGGACGCGCAACTCGCCCGCGGCCGGGACAGCCGCCCGCTCGGTCCGCATGGGCTCAGCGCTCATCGGCTCGGTAGTCATCGGCACGGTCCTCATCGGGTCGGCGAGCGCGGCGGCACCGCACCGGCCGCGTTGGTCACTGGGGCAACTGTAGAGCGCTTGATCGGCGCAGAGGATAAGTCGAGCAGCATTCCTCACCATTTGGCAAAACGGCCTGTTGATGACCCCCATCCGGCAAACTGGATGCCTACTATCGCCGGGCGCCTCACGTGTCGGATCCTCATCTATGACGAGCCAGCCGCCGAGCGGGAGGATGCGTGACTGACCAGGGGAGTGAGCCGCCCACCGAGTTCGGGGTCCCGGGCGAATTCAGCGTCGGCTCGGTCATTGCCGGCTACCGGCTAGAGGAGCGCATCGGTGCGGGCGGAATGGCGGTGGTATTCCGTGCCTATGACTCGCGCCTTGACCGTCAGGTGGCGCTGAAGCTACTGGCCCCAGACCTAGCCAGGGACGATTCTTTCCGTCGGCGGTTCATCCGAGAATCGCGAGCCGCGGCGGCGGTCGATGACCCGCACATCATCCCGGTGTTCGAGGCGGGCGAGTCGGCTGGTGTGCTGTTCATCGCCATGCGCTACGTGCGGGGTGGCGATGTCCGGTCGCTGATCGACCAGGCTGGCCCGTTGCCGCCCGGCCGGGTAGCCGACATCGTGTCGCAGGCAGCCGCAGCGCTGGACGCCGCGCACGCGCGGGGGCTCGTGCACCGGGACGTCAAACCGGCCAACATGCTGCTGGAGGCCCGGCCGGCGCCCGATCTGCCCGACCACGTCTACCTGTCGGACTTCGGCCTAACCAAGACCTCGCTCGGGACATCGCTAGCGCTGACCGGAACGGGCGAGTTCCTCGGCACCCTGGAGTACGTCGCTCCTGAGCAGATCGAAGGCCGCCCGCTCGACGGCAGGTGCGACGAGTACAGCCTCGCGTGCTCCGCGTTCGAGATGCTCTGCGGTCAGCCGCCGTTCCGGCGTGAGCCCAGCATCTCGGTCATGTACGCCCACCTCTCCGAGCCGCCGCCGACGGTCAGGCAGTACCGGCCAGGGCTGCCAGCGGCGATCGACGACGTGCTGCACCGGGCGCTGGCCAAGGCGCCCGGCGACCGGTATCCGAGCTGTGGCGAATTCGCAGCCGCGCTACGACGGCTACTGGTCGGCCAGCCGGAAAGGCTGGGCACGGCGGCTGCCGACCATACGGCCACGCAGTTCGCGGTGCCTTCGGTCGCTCCCGCGTCGGGATCGGCGACCGCAGGACCTGACCCGTGGCGCGATCTGTGGCGCCGGAGTAGCGCGCCAGAGCCGCCCGCAGGGCCGCCGGGTCGGCCTCGTCCCTGGTGGCGCTCGCCGGCCCCGATCGCCGGCATCGGCGTGCTCGTGGTGGCGCTAGCGGCGGGCGGGTTCCTCGTCGCCAGCGGGAAGCATCCGGGCGCAAGCGGACCCGCTGTCGGTTCCAGCCGGCCCGCCGCCCCGCTAACCGCGCCTGGCTGCACAACCGCGACGGCGCCGGCGAAGACGCTCGGCGAAGTCGCCTCAGACACCCTGTCACTGCCGGGTCCGTTCGGCGTAGCGGTCAGCGGACCTTACGCATTCGTGTCTGGCGGCAACGCCGTCACGGTGCTCAGTGATAACGGCTCGGCCCTGCTGCCCACGCTGCTGCGGACGATCAGCGTCCCCGGTGCGAACAAGGGCGACGCAATCACCCACGACGGGCGCTACGTTCTTGCGGCTGACGGCAGCGGTGCCGTGGTTGTCGACGTCGCAGCGGCGGTAGACGGCGCGTATCCCATCGTGGGCTCGCTGGTCAGCCCGACTGGCTCTGGCGCGGCAGAGGTGGTGCTGTCAGCCGACGACACGTACGCGTTCGTCACCTTGCAAGACAGCGCTGAGGTGGCGGTTTTCAATCTGCAGGCTGCCCTCGAGGGCGGCTTCGGCCCGGCGGACTTCGTTGGCTACGTACCGGTGGGACCGTCTCCGGTCGGCCTGGCCGCCGACGACGACTCGCTGTTCGTGGCGAGCGAGAAGGGCAAGCTCAACGTGCTCAGCCTCGAGAAGGCAGAGACCGATCCGGCAACTGCGGTGACGGCGATGGTAACGGCCGGGTGCAGCCCGGCCAGAGTGCTGGTTTCCGCCGATCAGAAGGTTGTGTGGGTCACCGCATCGGAGAGCGACGCACTGCTGGGGTTCAGCACAGCCAGGCTTCAGTCCGACCCGGCCCACGCGCTCGTGGCCGACGTGCGCGTGGGCGAGTCCCCGCTCGGCGTGACACTGGTTGACGGCGGCTCGCGGCTCGTGGTAGCCGACTCCGATCAGCACAACACCACGGGCGCCTCGGCGAGCCTGGCCGTGATTGACACGGCCCGCGCGCTAGCCCGCCGGCCGTCGCTGCTGGGATATCTGCAGACGGGCATGCTGCCGCGCCAGTTCGCTCTCGCGGCCGAGGGCACGACGCTGCTGGTCACGGTGACCAACTCGAACCAGCTACAGGCCATTCAGGTAGGAGACCTGCCGTGACCGAGTCCGGACCCGGGCCCCGGACCCGCATCGATGCCATAGCATCAGGCGGATGAGGGAGCCCGGATGACGCGGACGGCGACCCGCAGCATGCGCGGCAGGTCGAGCGCCAGGCGCGCCCGCCGCTGGCTCGTTGCCGTCGTCGTCATCGTGGCCGTCCTGGTCGGGCTGGACTTCGCGGCCAGGGCCGCCGCCGAGACGGTCATGGCGAGCAAGATCGAGCAGCAGGGGCTGCCCAGCAAGCCGAGCGTCTCCATCGACGGCTTCCCCTTCCTCACCCAGGTGGCGAGCAGAGACTTCCGCAGGGTGACCATCACGGCCAGCAACGTGCCCGCCGGGCCGGTCACGATTACCACCATCAACGCGGCAGCCAGCTCGATCCGGCTCAATTCATACGCCTTCTCCAGTGGCACCATCGGCAGCCTGTCCGGCACGGCACTGATCAGCTTCGCCTCGCTGGGCAACACCCTGGCAACCCAGTTTGGTCCCCTCGGGTCGCTGCTGAACGGGACCGGGCTGCAGCTGACCGACGCCGGGCCCGATGAGGTACGCGCGACCCTTAACCTGCTGGTGACGTCGGGGTCGGCAACCTGGCGGGTGACGCGGCTGAGCGGCAACGCCCTGAACGTCCAGCTGGTTGACAGCAACGGCCTGCCGTCATCACTGCTGGGTTCTATCCAGAACCTCACGCTGCAGATCCCGAAGCTGCCGCTCGGGCTGACGATCGACAGCGTCGCCGTGACACCTAGCGGAGTCGTCGGCAATGTCACCGGGCACGACGTTTCGTTCGGCAGCTGACCGTTGAACCGGGTCAACGGCGTAAATCTAGCGGCCGGAGTTAGCCGGAGGGCCTTGCCAGCCATTCCAGGCCTAATACCATTCCGGTATCCCGATACCCCGGTCCCGACCACACGCGAGGCTTACCGAGGCAGCTAATGGTGCAGACGAACGCGACTACCGGCGAGGACCGCCCCGACTCGCCGGCGGTTGTCGGCCCGCTGCACGTTACGGCCACCTGGCCAGTCCGGCTCGGGACGGTCCCCCCGCTCGCCAACAGATTCACCGCCAGGCCGGAAAGCGGCCCCGACGTGAGCCTGGGCCTGCAGCGCAGTCCGGTGGTCGCGCTGGCAGCCCGGTCTGGGCGGGTCAGCGCTGGTTCGTCCCACGACATCCTGCGGTGTACCGGCAAGACTCAGCTAGCCGCCTACCAGGCCGAGGCGCAGTGGCAGGCCAGGGCGGTCGACCTCCTGCTCTGGATCGACGCGAGCAGCAGAGGGTCCATCCTGTCGGGCTACGTTCAGGCAGCCAGCACGCTGGCTGCGGCCGTGCCCGGCGGGACCGCCGAGGAGACAGCCACGAGCCTCCTGCACTGGCTCGGCAGCACCGACCGGCGCTGGCTCATGGTGCTCGACGACGTGTCAGATGCCGGCGTGCTGCAAGGACTGTGGCCGCGCGGCCCAGCAGGCCGGGTCCTGATCACCACGGCGAACCCGCAGGCGGTGGCCGGCCTGCGGGACGTGCTGGTGCTGGAGCTCGGCCCGTTCAGTCCGCGTGAGGCGATGACCTACCTCGTGAGTCGGCTGTCCCAGGACCCCGACCAGCGGCGCGGCGCGATCGATCTGATCCAGGACCTCGGCTGCCAGCCATTAGCGCTAGCTCAGGCGACCGCCGTCATCGGTAGCTCGTGGCTGAACTGCGTCGACTACCGCGAGCAGTTCTACCGGCGGATGAGCGTGTTCAACTCGCCGAGTGGCGGGGCGGTCCCGCCCGCCGCCGTGACCTGGACGCTGTCGGTCGATCACGCCGGTCAGCTCGCACCCGGCGACTCAGCACAGGCCTGCCTCGCGCTGGCGGGGCTGCTGGATGGGCACGGGATCCCGGCATCTGTGTTTGAAACCGAGACCGCCCGGACGTACCTGATCGGCGGTACGCCACCTGCCGAGCGGCCTGATGCGCCGGGCCCCGCCGCGCTCGCCGCGCTCGAGCAGTCGGGGCTGCTGATCGTGGACCGGCAGCCTGCCCTGCCGGTGGTGCGGATGCACCCGCCGCTGCAGCGCGCGGTGCAGCTGGCCATGCTGCCGGAACTGCTCGAGCAGGCCGGAACGGCCGCGGCCGGCGCCTTGCTTGAGGCGTGGCCGGCCTCGGGTCGCGACGCCTGGGCCGCCCATGAGCTGCGATCGAGTGCGACCTGCCTGCTCCGGGCGACCGGCGGGCTGCTGTGGTCCGACGGCTGCCACCCGGTGCTCCTGCGCGCCGGTCAGAGCCTGGACGAGGCTCGGCTCACCGGCCCGGCGGTGACGTACTGGTCCGAGCTCGCGACCCTCGCCGGCCGGGAACTCCCGCCAGGCCACCCCGACTCTCTCGTGATCGTCGAGCACCTGGCGGCCGCCTTCCTCGCGGCGGGCCAGGTGTCGGACGCGGTGAGCTGGTACGAGCGCATCATGGCCGACTGGAGCCGGGCCCTCGGCTCGGACCACACGCGCACGCTGAGCGCGCGGATCTCACTCGGCCGGGTTCTCGTCGCCGCTGGTCGAGCGGGCGAGGCGATCAGCGTTCTCTCCGCGGCGCTGGCGGACGCCGAGCACGCGTACGGTGTCGGCCATCCGGAGTGCGCCGCCATCCGAGACGAGGTGGCGGCAGCGTATCGGGCGACCGGCCAGCTCAGCGAGGCCATCAGGCTCTACCGGCTCATCCTCGGCGAGCGCGAGCGAAGCCTGGGCTCGCAACACCCCAGCACTATGGCGACGCGACAGTTGCTAGCCGACGCGTACATGGCCGATGGCCGCACGAAAGAAGCGATCTCCCAGTTCAAGAAAGTCATTGCGGACCGGCAGCGAAGCCAGGGACCCAGCCATCCGGACACGCTGCGAGCGACCGAGGCGCTTGCCGTCGCCTACCATCAATCGGGCCGGATGGCGTCGGCCGTCCAGTTGTACGAGCAAGTGCACCGCGGCCTGGACCGCGCCCTCGGCCCCGATCATCCGGACACGCTGACTGCTGCGGTCAACCTGGGCCGGGTCTACTACTCGGTCGGTCGGCTCACCGATGCCAGTGCCGTGCTCCGCGACACGGTGGACAGGGGCGAGCGGGTGCTGCCGCCCGGCAGCACCGTGACCCAGTCCGCGCGGGAGAGCCTGGCTTCCATAGTGGGTGAATGACCGCATAACACGGTGACGTGGCGCCTGAGCAGAAAATGGACAGACATTTTCGCCCCGATCACCATAAGGTCGGCGGTTATCTATTCCGCAAATCCACTCTCTCGGTTACGCTACTGGACGATGTGCCTGGATCGGACTTAGCCGCCGTGCAGCGTGCCTGGGCGCCTCAGGTCGCAGCTGCAACCTGAACCGGAGACCCGATTGACTGACCAGACAGCATCCCCAGTCGCGGGAATGGCGCCACCTACCACGTCGCGCCTCGAAGCCAACGCGATCAGTGTCGCGCAGGACACGCTCATCGGCCTCGCCGATACCGGCCCGACCGTATCCGTGTCGTTCACGCTCGTCGCACTCGTGGCCGCCACCGCGTACGGCGCGCCGCTCATCCTCGCGATAACCGCTATCCCCATGCTGATTATCGCGAATGCGTACCGGCGGCTGAACCTGTGGAACGCTAACTGCGGCGCCTCCTTTGAGTGGGTGGGGCGGGCAATCAATCCGTATCTGGGCTTCCTAACCGGCTGGCTCATGCTCGCCGGGACGCTGTTCGGCACGCTCACGCCGGTCACCGCGCTTGGCCCGTCGGTGCTGGCGGTCTTCAATCAGCCCGCGAACAGCACGTGGCCGAACGTCGGCATCGCGACCGCGCTGGTCGTGGTGATGCTGATCATCTCGGTGGTCGGCATCAGGATCACGGCGCGTACCCAGGTGGCCATCGGGCTGATCGAGTACGCGATTCTCATCGTCTTCGCGGTGTGGGGACTGATCTGGGTGCTCGGCCACCACGCCGGCACGGTACCTATCACGGCGAGCTGGTTCAGCTTGCGCGGCATCGGCGACCAGGGCACGCTGGTCGGTGCCTTCCTCATCACTGTCTTCATGTACAGCGGCTGGGACGGCACGCTCTATGTCAACGAGGAGGTCAAGCACCGCAGGGAAAATCCCGGCCGGGCAGCGATGATCTCCGTAGTCATTGCGGGTGTGCTCTTCATCCTGGCCCAGGTGGGCCTGCAGGGCCTCGTGTCGGAAAAGAAGCTGAACGCCAACAGCACGTCGATTCTCATATATCTCGGCCACCTGGTCTCCGGCGGCACCGGGGGCGGCCAGGCGTTCGCCTTCGCCTTGGCGCTGTCCGTGATAGCGGCGACCGGCGTCGGTATCGTGCTGAGCGCTCGAATCACCTACGGGATAGCCAGCTACCGCGCATTGCCTGGCACGCTGGCGAACGTCTCGGCGCGCTTTCGCACTCCCGCGATCGCCACGGTTATTGCCGGTCTGCTCCTGCTGGCGCTGGCATGGATCTACCTGCTAACCACGTCGGTTCAGAACGCTTTCACGTATGTGCTGGACAACACGGGAATCCTGTACGCCGCGTTCTACTGCGTTACAGCGCTCGCGGCGGTGGTCTACTACCGTCGCCGGATCATGAGTAACTGGGCGGATGCGCTGACCGTAGGCCTGTTGCCGGTCGCGTCGGTGGTCTTCCTCGGCTATATCGCGGTCAAGTCGGTGCTGACCGCACCGGCCGCCCAGAACTACGCTCTGCTCGGCTTCGGCGTCGTCGGCGTCATCCTGCTGTTCATCGCCAAGTTCGGACTGAAGTCATCCTTCTTCAACGTCAAGCCCGAAAGCTGGCGGCCGGAAAGCTAGCCGCCCGATGGCCTGATCGGCGAGGTCAGCGCGGTCGCTCGAGCAATTCGTGGGCGGGCGCGCTGACCTTGTCCGGCTTGTGCTGCGGCGGCTACTCGCCCACGCTGCGAACGCCCGATGCATGGCGGCGCGCGAGCCGGCGGTACACCTCGGGATTGCTGTCGACCCACCCCTTGGCCGCGCCGCTGACCTCTCTCGTCACCTTGGCCGGCGTGCCGACGGCCAGCATGCCGCCGGGCACCGACATGCCCGGCGGTACGGTGGCACCCGCCGCGACGAGCGCCCGGTCCCCGATGACCGCGCCATCAAGCACGGTGGCGCTGTTGCCGATCAGCGCCTCGGTCCCGATGACCGCGCCGTGCACGACGCACAGGTGCCCGATGGTCGCGCCTTCGCCGACTTCGGTAACCGGGTCGGTCCCGCCATGCAGGACGGAGCCATCCTGGACGTTCGCGCCGCGCCGGACGACGATCCGGCCGAAGTCGCCGCGCAGCACTGCTCCGTACCAGATCGAGGCGTCGTCTTCGATGGTGACGTCGCCCACCAGCGTGGCGGTGGGTGCAATCCAGGCACTGGGGCTGACTACGGGCGCACGGCCCTCAAAGGAGAAAAGAGGCATCCCGCCATAATCGCAGGGCGAGGGAACGCAGCGCGTGCTGGGCCGCCCCCGCTGGACACCGCGCGCCCGACCGGGCTTCGGCTACCATCAGCACGTCCCGCCGGTGTAGCTCAGTAGGCAGAGCAGCCGTCTTGTAAACGGCAGGTCAGCGGTTCGATCCCGCTCACCGGCTCCACGTCCCGCTCTCGAATCGCTCCGCGATGGCCTGCGCGCACCCTCGGCTTAACCCGGCCCGAGAGTCGCCGGTTCGTGGCGGCAATCGGGGGATGGCAGGTTCTTGGGTCGGCGGTAGTCTCTCAAGTCGTGCTGGCCTTCGGTTTAGTCGATCTCACGGTCGCGCTAGCGCTGCTCGCCGGCTTCACTGCCGCGCTGGTCCTGCTCCTGAGTCCCCGGCTCACCACCGTGCGCAGGGCAACCCGAGTGTGGTATCTCGTGACTGCGCTCGTCGGAATCGGGCTCTTCGTCGGCCTGAACGCAGCGTACTTCGCTCTCGCTGCCGCCGACTCCCCGATCACTCCCACCCCAGCGCAAGTGACGGGAACGTGGACGGCAGCTGGAGGCGCGCGGCTGCTAATACGCCCGAACGGCACTTTCGCCGCCACTGACCTGCCCCCGGGCATCGGCAACATGGAGGTGGGGCAAGCTCCGCCTTCTGGCCATGGCACATGGACAATCGGATTCGATGGTACGGACAGTGCCGCGAAGAGCGTGATCTTCAAATTCGCCTGCCTGCCGCCAAGCAGCGGTTGCGTGATCTTCAGCCTGGCAGCGGAGACCGACGGCCCTGCCGGACGCCCCGCCCTGTTCTACTACCTAGGTGATCCCGACGACGATGACCAATACACTTTCGCCCGCGGATGACCCTGGGTCATGCCCTCCGCAAGTATGTGCACCTGAGGGCCGGACGGAACCGGACTGCTTCAGACAGCGATAGCGGGCGGCTAGTTATCCTGCGAGGGAGCTTCCGGGACCTTGTAAACGCCAGGTCAGCGGCTCGATTCCGCGCACCGGTCCCATCTGGTCCAGGCGCTTGACCAGCGTCTCCTCATCTGCGCCTGGCCGCTCCCCGGACAGAACTTACCGGCCCGCCGCCGCGGCGAGCCCTGTGCAGAGATGCCGATCAGCGAGCGCACGAACGCCCGGGAGGGCGCACGAACGCCTCGGAGGGCGCCGAAGTCACAGGCAGGCCAGGAGGGTAATTTCCAGGTCCGCGGTGGCGGCGAATCGGAGCACCTGCCCCCCGTCGGTGACGCACTCGGCCCACCTGCCGACCTTCGGGTCTGTGGCGTCGATGCAGAGGACGGTGGCGTGGATCCCGTCTGTGGTGAGGATTCGGTCACCGCGCTGGAGCACGCCGGTAGCGACGGAAATCGCAAGCTGGCTGCTGCCGGTCATAGCCGCGGCTGCTTGCCCGAGCCCGGCGCGAGCCAGGATCATCTCGACCGTGTCGGACGTGGCTCGGCTCATCGGCGGGTCGCTCAGCGCGTTCGGCGTCGCGGCAGCGCGCGCCTGCGCGACCATCCCGCCGCTGCCCGGCAGATCCCGGTCGCTCGGCCTAGTCATGCGCCCGATTGTGCGCGCGACAGCCGCGCCGCGCTGGCAAAGTTGATCTACGTCCACTTGTCGCACGGAGTCGTCCGCGGTGCCCGCGTCGTATGACTTTCAGGCGACTGAGGCCAGCTGGTTCTCCAGCGAAGGCAGCGATCCGTGGCGCGGGCATATCGGGGTGATCCAGGCGTGCCGTGTGGCACACTGCGCCTGTGACGGAGCAGATCCGCCCCGCAACGCCTGCCGATGTGGATGCGATCACCGCGATGGCAGGCGCGCGGCGCCGACAGTACTCGACCTACCAGCCAGTCTTCTGGGCTCCGTCGCCCGACGCCGACGAAGTCCACAAGCCCTATCTCGCGGCGCAGATCGCAGACGAGAACGTGATCTCGCTGGTCAGCGAGGATTCCGGCAAGGTCACGGGCTTTGTCATCGCGTCCCTCACCGGCTCCCCGCCTGTCTACCACCCGGGCGGGCGGACCTGCCAGATCGACGACTTCGTCGTAGTGGCCGGCAGCTGGAACAGCAGCGGCGCGCGCCTTCTCATGGCAGCCATCGAGCTGGCGGTGCACCGAGGCGCAATCCAGGCGGTGGTGGTCACGGGGCACCGTGACGAGGAAAAGCGAGCGGCACTGCGAGCATGCGGTCTGAGCATTGCCTCTGAGTGGTGGGTAACGCCGGCCCTGCGGCCCGCTGACGTCCCGTAGCGCTACGTTCTCTCGAGGGCCAGACAGGCCCGGAAAAGCGGTTATTGCGGACCATGCCAGGTGATACCGTGCGCGCGCTAGAGGCTGCTCAGGAACGACGACAGCTCTTCGCCGGCGCGGTCCAGAATTGCCAGGAAGTGGTCAAGCAGGCCGACCACGGTGCTCGGGTGAGTGCCCAGAAGCACCACCAGCAGCACGATCAGCGTCCAGCCGATGGCCTTGCTCATGACTTGCCGTCCAGGTACTGGGTCAGCTGCGGACCGGTAGCCCGCCCGGCGCGCACACCGGGCCGGCGCAGATGAGTGCGCATGGCGGCTACCGCGGGATCTCCTGGCACCAGCGGACAGCGACAAGAACCGCGAGGGGCTCATTGCTGGCACGGGTCGCGGTCATGCTGGTGAGCTGATCGATCCTGGCCACTTATCCTCAGGCTCCTTGGCTCTGGTATGCCCGTCGCGGCGCGCGCCATGCCGGTCGGCCCGGAGCTATAGCCGTGAGTTCGCCGCTCCTTGTCGAACACCTGTTTCGTGCTGACGAGGCGTTGGCGGAGACCAAGATCACGATCCGATCCGCGAGCGACGGTCAGGTCCGGGACCGCCGCACCGGACGTTCCGGGCTAATCTGTGACGTGCCGCGTCGGCCGTCCAGGTGTCCCAGGCGCGTGGTTGAGGCGGGAGGCTGCGTGCAGTATCGATTGTCCCGGCTGGTCGCCGGGCCATTCCTGCGGCTGCTGGCGCGGGCTACCGTCACCGGGGCCGAGCACGTGCCGGCGTCCGGGCCTGCGATCCTCGCTTCCAACCATCTGTCGGTGATCGACTCCATCTATCTGCCGCTCATGCTGGAACGACCGGTGAGCTTCGCCGCGAAGTCGGAGTACTTCACCGGGACGCGACTGCGCGACCGGCTGGTTGGTGCCTACCTCCGCTCGACCAACCAGCTCTCCACCGACCGCACCGGCGGGCGCGCCGCGCAGGCGATGCTCGACGCCGCGTTGAGCCATCTGAGCTCGGGCGAGCTGTTCGGCATCTATCCGGAGGGAACGCGGTCGCCCGACGGGCGGCTCTACCGGGGGCGCACCGGTGTCGGGTATCTAGCCCTGCACTCCGGCGCGCCAGTCATCCCGGTGGCGATGGTTGGCACCGACAAGGTGCTGCCACCCGGACACCGAGTGCCACGGCCAGGACGGATCGAGATCCGGATCGGAGAGCCGCTGGACCTTGCCAGCTTCCGCGGGCAGCCGGTCGGCGCCAGGCAGCGGCGCGCGGTCACTGACGAGGTCGTCACCGCCATCCAGAAGCTTTCCGGCCAGGAGTTCGTGCCGGTGTACGCATCCGTGCGCAAGCGGGAACTAGCGACGGATCCGACTTCAGACCAGCCACCGCGCGCGGGGGCCGACTGACCCGGCCAGGCCCTCGGGTCAGTCGGCCGGCTGCCCGGCCTGACTGTCCGCGGCAACCTCCGGTCGTTCCCACACGTAGATGGGCCGACCGCTCGGATCGGGCGTGCTCTCAGCGGGGTCGACGGCGGGCTTCTCGGCCCGCTCCCATAGTGATCCGCCGCCGGACCCCGACTCCCAGAGGGAGCCGCTCGGCGACAGGGGCTCGCGACCGACCGAACGGGGCTGTCGGATGGGCAGGCCAGACCGGTGCTGGCCGGATCGGTGCTGGCCGGGCGGCGCAGCGCCGGCCAGCGTGCCCTCGTCGCTGGCCGCGGATCCCAGCGGTGCGGCAGCAGCTGCTGGGTCGCTGCTGCCGGCCGATCCGACGTCAGCCCAGCTCGCCCACGCTGGTGGGAGTGTCCAGTCGGGCCGGCTGTTCGCGGTCCGGTGCTCGCTCGGGGCGGGCGGGTACGCGGAGCCCGACCGGCCCGGCTGGGAAGATCGGTCGTCGAAGTCTGGCTGGACGCTCCAGGTCGGCTCGAAAGCGGGCGCGTCCGCGGAGTGCCGAGCGGTCCGGTCGGCCTCAGGTGCTGCCGGTGCGGGCGCCCGCTCGTCCTCGGCCGGGTCAGTAGCGACCACATGACCGGCGACCATCTGCCGGTCAGGCGTATCGGACCAGGGCAGCACGCCGTCGGGCGGAGCAGCGGGTCCCCACGGCGGGGCCCCTGTCACCACTGCCCGCTTGGCTACCGTCCCGCTGGCAGGGCCATGCGGCACCCACCGGTCGACGTCGCCTGTCGCTGCCGACGTCGTCGCGTGCTCAGCGCGCTCCGGCCCGATGGGCGGCGCAGTCACCGGGCGGCCGGGTATCGCAAACTCCTCGTCGGACGGACCTGGCGCTGCCGTCGGTGTCGCGAAGAGCTCGAGCATCCGGTCCGCGTCGGTGGCCGTGACGACGGCGTGCGGATAGCGCGACTGCGTCTGTCCGGCCGTCCACTCTGCCGCTAGCGCCGGCAGCGAGCTCGGTCGCCGTCGGCGGGCGACCGCGTAGCCGATCACCGCCAGCAGGAGCAGCACCAGCACGCCGGCCGATATCTCACCAGCGCGGACGATCTGGGGGCCGAGGCGGGGCGCCCCGGCACCGGCTGCTGCCGGACTGAGCGTCGCCAGCGGCTGAGCACCCGCTCCCGCACGGTCCTTGGCCGGCGTCGCCAGCGCGGCCGCGGCACCGAGCGCGGGTGCCGCATTGACGGCGCCGTATCCAGATCCGTCGGTGAGCCCGTCGGCTCGGTGATACATCGTGGTCGTGATCAGCGCCGTCCGCACATCCGCCACCGAAAGGTTCGGATACCGCGACCTGATGAGCGCTACGATGCCGGCCACCACGGCGCTGGCCGCGCTGGTGCTGTTCATGGTCTCGTAGCCACCGGCGCTAGATGCAGCGGTGACGCCGACACCCGCGGCGGTCAGCGTCACGTAGCTCTGCCGGCTCGTCCACGGGGCCTTGTCGAAGGCGGAGTCAAACGCACCCACGGCGATGACACCGGGATACGCGGCCGGGTAATTCGGCGCGTCGGTTGTCAGCGCGTCATCCCCGGCGGGGGCCACCAGGACCACGTTGTGCGCGAGCGCGTAGCTGACTGCCGACTGCTCTGCGGCGCTCCCGCCGGCCGCCGCCGCGGCGCCGCCAAATCCGGCGCTGTTGGGCTGGCCTGGGTCGATGGGCAGATCGATCACGCTCGCACCGTGGCTAACCGCGTATCTGATTCCAGCCGCAATCGCGCTCGGAATCGCCCCGGCGGATGTGTCGTAGAGCTGAGGGTCGTCGGGCGGCAGCGTGACGGACACCGAGAGGATCCGCGCCTGCGGAGCGACACCCACGATGCCCGAGCTACCGCCGCTCCCGTGGCCATGGCCCGCGATCAAGCTCGCTATGGGAGTGCCCTGCTCGCCAAGATACTGGCCGGTAGCAACGGGCGCACCGGCCAGGGCAGGTGCCGCGGTAACCACTCCGGTGAGGTCAGGCTGGCTGCCGTCAACTCCGTCGCTGAGGACCGCGACCGTGACGCCCGACCCCTGCGATGCCGTCCAGGCGCTGGCGATGTTGAGCGCGCTGAGCCACCACTCCTGCTGTCGCACCTGGTCGGCACTGGCGGGCGCGGCGGAGAGTCCGACGGCGACGGCCGCTGTCCCCGCGGCAATCAGCGCGGCGACGGGGCGCGGGAACCTCAGTGGCACGCCGTCCTTGCCTCCCATGGTGAGTACCGCACATTCTGCCATGTTCGGCCTATTGGCGGGCCAACTGGGCAATGTTCGGCTAGCCCTGCCGGTCGGGTCCGCGCACGTCAGCCGACCGGATCAGGCGCGCTGCGCCTGCGAGATCCTGACGTGCGCGCCCGGCGGCAGCCCGAGTTGCTCGGCCGCGTCCCCGGCGTTGACCGCAAGCGAGATGAGGCCGGCGCTATCGGTGAATGCGACGATCTCGCCCGGCGCCCCGGCGGCGAACGTGTCCAGGTAGCGAACGGTGAACTGGCGTCGACCGCAGCGGACAATCACGGGCGAGCCGATCCCGATGCCGAGCCGGCCGGCGTCGGCCGCCGGTATGGACAGCTGGACGTTCCCGAACCGGTCGACCGACATCACCTCGCCCTCGGCTGCCCCGTCGTGCAGCCTGCTCGTGGGTGCGGGCAGGGCGACCAGGTCGGCGACCGCGATCTCCTCGCCGGCCCGCTCCAGCTCGAGACCGGCTGCCAGGTGCGCCGCGACTGGCATGAAGATGTCCCGCCCGTGGAAGGTGGCAGAGACCGGGTGCAGCCACAGGTCCCCGTTTGTGAGCTGGACGGCCGCCTTCCCGCCACCGAGGCTCGCGATGGACCACGACAGCAGGCCGTTGTCGGGACCAACCAGGATGCTGTCTCCCGCGGCGACAGCGATCGCGCGGCGCACGGTGCCGACACCAGGATCCACGACGGCGATGTGGACGGCGGGCGGCAGGTAAGCGATCGTCTGTGCGAGCACCGCGGCACCCCGGCGTACGTCGCCCGGCTGAACCAGGTGGGTGATGTCAATGATTCGCGCCTGCGGCGCAATCCTGGCGGCAACGCCGTGGCAGGTCGCGACAAACCCGTCTTCCAGGCCGTAATCGGTCAAGAAGCTCAGGTACTGATAGACGGTCACGCAAGCAGAGCGTACGTTGCCAACCGCCGCGCGCATAGGTGCGCGAGCGCTCACAGCCGATCTCTGCTGCCTAAAATGTCCCTGAGGCGCGCGTTGCCGGGAGGCGGGGATGGCTGCACTGTCCGAGTTCGACATGCGCATTCTTGCCTTCGAGCGGAGCTGGTGGCGGCTGCCCGGCGCGAAGGAGCGGGACATCCTCGAAATCTTCGGCATCCCCGTCACTCGGTATTACCAGCTGCTGAATGAGCTGATTGACCGCCCAGAGGCAGTCGCCTTCGATCCGGCCTTAGTCGGTCGGCTTCGCCGGCAGCGCAGCCGACGGAGGCGGCTCCGAGCCAGCACGGCTGGCTGACCAGCCGTCGGCTCGGCGCGCTATCCCGCGGTCGACCGGTCCAGCGCCTGAAGCTGCTCAGCGAGCCAGCGCGTGGGCGGGAACGCGGCCGCCGCAACCACCAGCGCCGAGCACCGGCTGGCCCGTTCCAACTCGCTCATCGTGAGCGCCTGGTGCAGCGCGTGCATGGTCTGGGTGACGTCAAACGGATTGATCATGAGGGCGTAACTGCCGAGCTCTGCCGCTGCGCCTGCCTCGGTAGACAGGACGAGCGCGCACGCGCGGTCGGACAGGATGGGTCCCTCCTTGGCGACGAGGTTCATCCCATCCCTGATGGGGTTGACCAGCAGGACGTCGGCCAGCCGGCAAGCGGCCAGTGACCGCGGGTAGTCGTCGTTGACCTCGAGCAGCAATGCATCCCACCCGGGCGTGCTGAACTCCGCCTGGATCTCACCGGCCAGCCGCTGCACCGCCGCGGTGTAGTCCCGGTACTCGGGCAGGTCATGCCGTGATGGGTAGGCGAAGGCGACATGCACGACCTTGCCATGCCACTCGGGATAGACCCGGAGCAGCTCGCGATAAGCCTCGAGCCCGCGCGCGATGTTCTTGGACAGCTCCGTTCGGTCGACCCTGACGATCAGCTTCCGGCCGGCCGTGGCGTCAGCCAGCGCCGCCATCCTCGCCTGCACGTCGGGCTCGGCGGCCCTGGCTCGCAGCTGATCCGCGTCCACGCCAAGCGGGTGGACGCCGATGGTAGTGAGGTGCCCGGCGTAACTCACCTGCCGGCGATCCCTGTCGACCTTGGCGCCGAGCAGCTCCTCGCAGCAGTCCATGAACGAATCGGCCCAGCGCTGACACAGGAAGCCGGCATGATCCGCGCCGAGCACTCCAGCCAGGACCTCCCGCCCCACCTCCTCTGGCAGGACGCGGTAGTAGTCAGGCGGTGCCCACGGTGTGTGGGAGAAGTGCGCGACGGGGAGTCCGGGAGCCCGCTCGGCCACCATCCGCGGCGCCAGGCAGAGGTGATAGTCCTGAATCGCCGCGCGCGCTGGCGGCCCGTCCGCGCTCACGGCCGCCTCGGCGAGCGCGTCCGCGAACATCTCGTTGTACTGGCGGAAAGCCTCCCACTGGCGAGCGAAGCCAGAGCCGAAGCTCGGCTGGTCGGGGAGGTCGTACAGCATGTGGTGCACGAACCACAGCGTCGAGTTCGCCACGTCGTTGTACGCGCTGTCGAAGATGTCGGGCGGGATGTCCAGCATCCGCACCGAGGCACCGCCGCCCAGCTCGCCGGCATCGAGCATCCCGCCCGGCGCCTGGCGTGCGGCCGCGCGGTCGGTGTCGGAGAGGGCGGCGCAAACCCACAGCATCGGGATCTCGTCGGCGGCGGCGGATAGCCCTGACACCATGCCGCCGCCGCCGCGTTTGGCGAAGATCGTCCCGTCGGCGCGGCGGGCGAATGAGACCGGCCCCCTGTTGGAGGCGATGAGTACCGGCCCGCCGGCGCGTACGTCAGTCATGTGGCGCTCAGCTTAACCGGGGCGGACCTGGTGGTCGGCTGGCGCCCCGGCGCCTGCCGCGTGTTGGGTAAGGCGGCCCCGTCAGGTTAGGATTCGTCGCACAACTGCATATCGCTCATCCAGAGGGGTGGAGGGAACGGCCCGATGAAGCCCCGGCAACCATCACGCTGATCGCGCGTCCGCTGACGTCCGTGCTGCCCGTACCGGGCTACATGCGGCGAGGTCGTCACGTGACAGGTGCCAAGTCCGACCCGCGGCGGGCAAGCCGCAGGGATAGATGAGGAGAGAGGCCTCGCCCGTGAATACCTCGCTGACCGCAGCGACCGCAACGACCCCGTCCCGCTTCGGCTATGCGACCCACCTGTCCTGTCGTGAATGCGGCCACACGTGTCCCATCGGCTCCGGGCACGCGTGCGCGGAGTGCTTTGGCCCGCTCGAGGTCGCCTACGACCTGCCGGCCCTGACCAGGGAGTCGATCGAGTCCGGCCCGCTGAGCATGTGGCGATACGCCAGCCTGCTGCCAGTGCCGCAGGACGTGGCCAGTACGCCGAATCTCGACCCCGGCTGGACCCGGCTGGTACGTGCCGACCTGCTGGCCAGCACCCTCGGCATGCGCGAGCTGTGGATCAAGGACGAGCGCGGCAACCCCACGCACTCGTTCAAGGATCGGGTCGTAGGCGTGGCCCTCGCGGCGGCCATCGAGCTCGGCTTCAAGGTGCTGGCCTGCCCGTCGACGGGCAACCTGGCCAATGCTGTCGCTGCAGCGGCCGCCAGGGCGGGCATCCGCGCGGTCGTGCTGATTCCTGCCGACCTTGAGATCCAGAAGGTCATCGGCTCCGCGGTGTACGGCTGCTCCCTGGTGGCGGTGCGCGGTAGCTACGACGACGTGAATCGGCTGGCCTCGGAGCTTGCCGATGAGCGCGAAGACTGGGCGTTCGTCAACGTCAACGTGCGGCCGTACTACGCCGAGGGATCCAAGACCCTGGGCTTCGAGATCGCCGAGCAGCTCGGCTGGCGGGTCCCCGAGCAGGTCGTGGTGCCGATCGCCTCCGGCGCGCAGCTGGTCAAGGTGGACAAGGGCTTCGCCGAGCTCACCTCGCTCGGCCTGGTGGACGAGCAGCCGTGGCGGGTGTTCGGCGCCCAGGCGACGGGCTGCTCGCCGGTCTCGGCCGCGTTCGCCGCCGGGCACGACGTGGTGCGCCCGGTCCGGCCGGACACGATCGCCAAGTCGCTGGCCATCGGCAATCCGGCCGACGGGCCCTACGCGCTCGACGTGGCGCGGCGGACCGGCGGGGCGATCGCCGACGTGGGCGACGCCGAGATCGTCGAGGCGATCCGGCTGCTCGCGCAGACCGAGGGCATCTTCGGCGAGACCGCGGGCGGGGTCACCCTGGCCGTGCTGCGCAAGCTGCTCGCCGAGGGCCGGCTCGACCCGGAGGCGGAAACCGTGATCATCAACTCCGGTGACGGGCTGAAGACGCTGGACGCGGTGGCCGGGGCGGTCACCGTGCCGGCCCCGATCAGGCCGACCCTCGAAGCCTTTCAGGAGGCGGTGTCATGACCGTGTCCGTCCGGATTCCCACCATCCTGCGGACCTACACCGGCGGCGCGGCCGAGGTGCCGGCCGCCGAGGGCACGCTGCGCGAGGTCATCGCCAGCCTGGACGGCGCCTATCCGGGCATCGGCGGGCGGATCCTGGATGGCGAAGGCAAACTGCGCAGGTTTGTCAACGTTTACGTGGGCGACGAGGACGTGCGTTTTTCCCAGGGCCTGGACACGCAAGTGCCTGCGGGAGCGCAGGTTTCGGTCATTCCGGCGGTCGCCGGCGGTGCGCCGGTAGCGAACATCGGCGTGGGCTAGATGGCGTGATTGGTGGGTAAGTGGCGCCAGGCGCGCTCGGTACAGGGTAAGGTCAGTTCCGGTCGCCTCCGGCGGGGGTGAGGTCGGGCGCAGTGCTCCCGGCCGTTCTCGCCCGTGGCGATCGACGGGTTCCGCGGT
>JASHPF010000227.1 GCA_030038295.1 Streptosporangiaceae bacterium | reverse complement strand
GGCCTCGCTCCCCGGGGCGTGATCACCCGCGGAGAGGTGACGAGGCAGACGGTAACCGAGCAGGCCAGGTGACCGGCATGGGGAGAATTACGTATTGACACCGCGGGTCGCGAGCGGTACAAGCCCGCCGACGGCAGCGGGGGTAGTCACGTCTTCGTCGGCTGGGAGGGAACGAGGCCGAGGGAGTGTGCCCGTAGCACCGCACTGACGCGGTCGTTGGCGCCCAGCTTGCGGTAGGCCTGCTCGAGGTGCTTGCCGACGGTGCGGGGCGAGATACCCAGCCGTCGCGCGATCGCCGTGGTGATCAGTCCGCCCGCCAGCAGGTCGAGCACGGCCAGCTCACGGTCGGTGAGCAGGAGACGGACGCCGTGGGTGTCAAAGACGAAACCGGCGTCCCGCGACCCGGTCCCGCCAGGGCCGGCGCCAGCCGGCCGCCGCGGGGTCATCGCGCGCCTCTCGAGAGCGCGCTGGATCCCGCTGGCAGGACGATGATGAGCACCACAGCTGAACTGTGGGCTACCCAACCGTGCCGATCCATAGGGGATCTCCCCTAACAACAACGGCGCCGCCCGCATGGCCGCTCCGGCCCCGATGGCCAGTGTCCGACCGCGGTGGCGCTGGCCGGCGAGTCCGCTGGCGCCGGCGGTCACCCAGGGCGCTCTCTGGTGTCGGCCAGCGGCCTCGGCGGGCCACCACGCCCGACCGTGGCGAGGTCAGGCTCCGCGCGGATCCCGAAGATGTCGCGCAACACGGTCCGCGCGGCCAGCTCGCCGCAGCGGCCGTGCACGCCGGGCAGCGGCGGCGTCGACGACGAGCACAGGTAGACACCGCGGGCGGGGGTGCGGTACGGGTTCCACCGCGCGACCGGGCGGGCCAGAGTCTGGCGCAGCGTCTGCGCGCCCGCCGCGATGTCACCGCCGACGTAGTTCGGGTTGTATTCCTCGTACTCGGCGGCGGTGCGCGCGGCCCGGCCGAGTACCAGGGCCTTAAAGCCCGGCGCGAACCGCTCCAGCTGCGCCTCGACCGCCGCGGTCATGTCCACGTCCGAGCCTGCCGGCACGTGGCAGTAGGTCCACAGCGCATGCTGTCCCGCCGGGGCGCGTGTTTGGTCGACCGTGCACGGCTGCCCGACCAGCACGTAGGGCGAGGCGGGGTGCCGGCCCGCCGTGACGTCCGCCGCGGCCGCGGCGATCTCCTCGAACGTCCCGCCGAGATGCACGACGGCCGCCCGGCGGCAGGCCTCGTTGGCCCACGGGACCGGGCCGGACAGCGCGAAGTCGATCTTGCAGACCCCGGCGCCGTATCGGAACCGGCGCAGCGCGTGCACGTAGCCGGCGGGCAGCCGGCCGCCGGCGATCGCAGCGAGCGCCCGTGGCGTGACGTCGAGCAGGATCGCCTTCGCTCCCGGCAGCTCGGCGAGCGACCGTACCCAGCGTCCGGTTTCCACCCGGCCGCCCGCCGCGACGACGGCTTCCGTCATGGCGTGCGTGATCCGCGCGCTGCCGCCCACCACAAACGGCCAGCCGGGCTGGTGTGCCAGCGCCGTGAGCATGAGGCCGACGGCGCCCGACGGCACCGCGGTGAGCGGCAGCATGCCGTGCGCCGCTGCCCCGGCTAGCAGGGCGCGGGCCTCTGGCGTGCGGAATCGCCGGGCCAGCCCGGACGCGCTGCGCAGCCCGTGGGTGGCGAAAGAGGCAAGTCCGCGCGGGTAGCGGCCCGGCGGCAGCCGAATCGGGGACAACAGCAGCTTCGTGAGCTCGCTATCGCCGGTGGCCAGCGGCCCGATCAGCCTGCGGTAGGCACGGGCGTCTGGTCCGAGCCGGTCCGCGGTGGCGGCCACCGAATGGGTGACGACCGCGGCACGGCCGCCGTCGAGCGGGTGCGCGAACTCAACCTCGGCGTTGACGAACCGCACGCCGCGCTCTTGCAGACCGAAGCGCAGGAAGAACGGCGACGCCGCGGCCAGCGGATGCGCGGTGGAGCACACGTCGTGCCAGAAGCCCGGCAATGTCAGCTCCTCGGTCCGGCAGCCGCCGCCGACGCTGGCCGCCCCCTCCACGACGAGCACCCGTAGCCCGGCAGCCGTAAGGGTGACCGCGGCGGCAAGGCCGTTTGGCCCGCTGCCCACGACGACGGCGTCGTACTCCACCGGCATTCCCCCCTCAATCGGGCGTGCCGCCGAAGTTATCCCACTGGCGCTGTCTACCCAGCTCGGGGCTCGGCCGGAGAGCTGGACCCGCGGCGAGCCCTGAGCGGCGTGACGGAGTCCCTGGCTGCCGGGCCGCCCCGGCCTGGTCGTCCGGGCCGTGGGGTAGCATGACACCCATGTCACGGTGGTATTGGCGCTTTACGCTGGCTCTGAGTGGAGCTAGCGGGCAGCCGACGCGCTGATCCGCCACTCAGAGCCAGAAGGACAGAGACCGTTGTCTCTGTCCTTTCGCGTGTAATGGGACCTGGCTCCCCTGTGAGGGCGTCGGGGGAGCCGGGAAGGAACGCAGGATGCCACACACCAGCGATACGCGCGTCCAGGCCTACGATCCGTTGCTCGCGCCCGCGGCCCTGCTGGACGAGCTGCCGCTGGATGACGACCTGGCGAAGGGCGTGGAGCAAGCCCGCGTCGACATCTGCTCGGTGCTCGACCGCGCGGACGACCGGCTGCTGGTGGTCGTCGGTCCGTGCTCGGTACACGACCCGGCAGCGGCGCTGGCCTACGGGGCCCAACTGCGCGACCTCGCCAGGTCGCTGGCCAGGGACCTGCTCGTCGTGATGCGGGTGTACTTCGAGAAACCGCGCACGGTTACCGGCTGGAAGGGCCTCATCAACGACCCGGGCCTGGACGGCACGCACGACGTGCACCGCGGGCTGCGCACGGCTCGGCGGCTCTTGCTGGACATCCTTGAGCTTGGCCTGCCGGTCGGCTGCGAATGGCTCGACCCCGTTACTCCTCAGTACATCGCGGACACGGTCGCGTGGGGTGCCATCGGCGCCCGGACGACGGAAAGCCAGGTGCATCGTCAGCTGGCCTCGGGTCTGTCCATGCCGGTTGGCTTCAAGAACGGCACCGACGGCGACGTGCAGGTGGCGATTGATGCGTGCCGGGCTGCCGGGACTCGGCACCGGTTCTTCGGCGTCACCCCGTACGGCGCCGCCGCCGTGGTGACCACCGCGGGCAATCGCGACTGCCACGTCGTGCTCCGCGGCGGCCGGACCGGACCAAACTACGGCGCGGCCGCCGTCCGGGCGGCACTCGAGGCGATCTCCGGCTGTGACCTGCCTCCGCGGTTGATGGTCGACGCCAGCCACGGCAACAGCGGCAAGGACCACCGTAAACAGCCGGCCGCGGCGCAGGCGCTAGCCGACCAGGTAGCGGCGGGCGAGCCCGGCATCGTCGGGGTCATGCTGGAGAGCTTTCTGGTCGCCGGCCGACAAGACCTGGAGGATCCGGCGAGGCTGGTGTTCGGTCAGAGCGTCACGGACGCCTGCATGGACATCGGCACCACGGCTGCGGTGCTGGAGACGCTCGCTGCTGCGGTCCGCCAGCGGCGCGCCGCCAGCCGGTCCGCCGCGGGCTAATCGGGGCGCGGTCGGCTGGCCATTGTGCCCCGAACCAGCACGCCTTACGCTGCCAGCCGGGGTCGGTGCACGAGCTGGCGGCGCTCCACCGCAGCCGTGTGCTGCCAGGAGGACAGGCGGCCATGGCCAGCATCGAGGGCACGTGCGACGAGCGGTTCGGCGACCTGCGGCGAGAGCTGGCGCAGTGCCTCGACGCGGGCGACGAGCTGGGCGCGTCCATCGTCGTCGACCTGGACGGAGACATCGCCGTCGACCTGTGGGGCGGGCACCGCGACGAGGCCAGGAGCCAGCCGTGGCAACGGGACACGATCACCAATGTCTGGTCGACGACTAAGACCGTTACCAGCCTGGCCGCACTCATGCTGGTCGACCGCGGCGAGCTGGATGTTACCGCCCCGGTCGCTCGGTACTGGCCGGAGTTCGCGGCGGCAGGCAAGCAGGACGTACTGGTGCGGCATCTGCTGTCGCACACTTCCGGCGTGTCCGGCCTCGAGCAGCCAGCCGTCCCCGAGGATGTCTACGACTGGGCTAAGGCGACCGCCAGGTACGCGGCGCAGGCACCGTGGTGGCCGCCGGGAACCGCGTCCGGCTACCACGCGCTCAACTTCGGGCACCTCATCGGTGAGGTGCTACGCCGCATCACCGGGAAGTCGCTCAGGCAATTCGTGGCCGAGGAGATCGCCGGCCCGCTGGGCGCCGACTTCCAGATCGGCGCCGCCGAGCGCGACTGGGACCGGATCGCGGACGTGGTACCGCCGCCGCCGCTGCCGGTGGACTTCGCGGCCCTCGGCCCGGACAGCGTCGCGGTGAAGACCCTGACCGGCCCGCTGATCGAGGCGACCGAGGCGAACACGCCCGGCTGGCGGCGCGCCGACATCGGCGCGGCCAACGGGCACGGCAATGCGCGCTCGGTGGCCCGCATCCTGTCGGTGATCTCGCGCGGCGGCGAGGTGGACGGCGTTCGGCTGCTCCGCCCGGAGACCATCGAGTTGATCTTCACCGAGCAGGCCAACGGCATTGACCTGGTGCTGGGCGTTCCGCTCCGGTTCGGCATCGGTTATGGCCTGCCGCAGCAGGACACGATCCCGTACATCCCCGACGGGAAGATCTGCTTCTGGGGTGGCTGGGGCGGCTCGCTGATCATCATGGACGTAGGCCGCCGGATGACGATCTCGTACATGATGAACAAGATGGGCGCCGGCCTGGTCGGCTCCGATCGCGCCGAGCGCTACCTGCGGGCGATCTACGGCGCGCTGGCCGACTAGGGTCGGCCGAACGGGCACGCCCGGTCACGCGAGGGTGAGCCGGTACACCCGGCGCGCATTGCCTGACCCGATCATCTCGGCGACGCGTGCGGCGTCCGCGGCGGACCACGCTCCGTCGGCGACAAAGGCGGCACCGACCGCGGCGATGTCCCGGCGAAACGCGGCCGCGCCGAGATAGTGCAGCTCAGGCAGGCCGAACGCGTCTGAGGAGTACAGCAGCCTGGCAAACGGCGTGAGCTCGAGCGCCTCGGCCAGGACCGCCGCGGACCTGGCGCCTACGTGGTTCAGCGCCTCGCCGACGTCGACGTAGACGTGCGGAAACAGGTTCGCCATCGCGCCGGCCTGGCGGTGATAGGGGTAGCAGTGCAGCAGCATCACGGCGGCGCCGGTGTGCTGGCTCGCGGCGAGGAAGTCCTGGAGGAGCGCCGGGTCGGCGCGATGCAGCCGCGAGTCGGCGTCGCCGTAACCGGTGTGCAGCTGCAGCGGCAGGCCGGTGTCCAGCGCGGCCCAGATGGCGTGCCGGATCAGTACCGGATCGGCGAGCCGGACGGGTCGGCCGGCGTCGATGGCGAGCAGCCAGCGTGCCGCCGCAGCCGCTACCTCCGAGGGGTGCGGCCGGGTCGGCTCGAAATCCAGCCCGCACCGGTACGCGGCGACCGACTTGAACCCGACGCAGGTCCCGGCCGCCAGGTCGACGGCTGCGGTGATATCGGCGCCCAGGGCCGCGGCGCTGGGACGGGACCTGGCCACCCGCTCCGCGACCGACTCCAGCCGGGTGACGGTCAGCGCCTGGCTGCCGCTGATGGCGGCCAGCTCAGCGGGCGTGGTCACCTCGTCGCTCTGGTATCCGGTGTCCACGAGCCAGGCGGCGACGCCGGCGCCGGCCAGCAGCCGGCGCGCCACCTCGGCCGAGCCGATCTCCAGGCGCCGGCGCACATAGTCGTCCGCCGGGGCGTGCGGGTCCAGGCCGAGCAGCGGCGCGCACCAGCGACGGACGGCGAAGCCGAGCTGGGAGTCGAAAGCCGTGGTCCCGGCTGGCGCCGGCGCGGACGACTCGGTCAGCAGCGACTCGATGGCGGCACGGTCGACGTCGGCGCGTACCACCCCGTGGACGTGGTGATCGACGAGGAGAAGCTCCGCCCCGGCCGGCGTCAGATCAGCCACCGCGCGGCGGCGATCACCTGTTCGTCGCGCTGCCCCGCGGCCAGCGTGATGGCGGCGCGGCAGGCCGCGACGTACGAGGCCAGCAGGTCCTCGCCGAGGGCAGCCTGCAGGTCGTCGTGCTCCTCGAGCGCCTTGACGCTGTCGGACAGGCTGGCTGGCAGCCGGACGGCGGAATCGGCTTGCGGGTGACCCGGCGCGGCCGGGTCACCGCTCACCTCGGGCGGGAGATTAGCGGGGTGGTCTGCGCCGCGGACCGCGACGGCCGTAATCGCGCCGGTCAGGAGATAAGGGTTGGCGCTCAGGTCGAAGCACTTGAGTTCCGCGTTGGCCTTGCCGGGGTTGTCGGCCGGCGCCGCGATCAGGCGCATCGCCGCCTCGCGGTTCTCGATGCCCCAGATCTGGTACGCCCCAGCCCATCGGGATGGCTGCAGCCGCAGGTAGGACGCCGGTGTGGGAGCACCGATCGCGAGCAGGGCCGGCAGGCTGTCGAGCAGCGCGGCCAGGATCGACTCACCCTGGGTCGTGAGCCCGTACCGGCCGTCCCCCCCGGCGAGCAGGTTCGCCCCGTCCCGCCAGAAGCTCGCGTGCAGGTGACCGCCGTTGCCGACATTGTCGGTCACCACCGCCGGGCTGAACGACGCGCGCAGCCCGTGCCGCGCCGACACGGCCGAAATCACCAGCTTCGCGAGTGCGCTGGTGTCCGCCGCCGAGACAGGATCTGCCGCACCGACCGACACCTCGAACTGCGCCGGTCCGTACTCGGGGTGGATCTGCTCGACGGTCACGCCGGCGGCCGTCAGGCTGTCGACCACATCCCGGACGTAGCCGGCCGACTCGGCGAACCGGCTGACGCCGTAACCGGTGCCGCCGAAGGCCGGCACGAAGTCGTCGGTGTCCTTGCCCACCATCCACTCGATTTCGATCGCCATCAGCGCGCTGAGCCCGGCGGACTGGGCGGCGGCGACCTGCCGGCGGGCGAACGACCGCTGGCAGTTCGGGTACACCGTGCCGTCCTGGTAGAAGCGGTCGCCGGGAGCCCACGCCCAGCCCGCCGGGTCGGCGAGCACGACCAGCTGCTCGAGGTCGGGCACCATCCGCAGGTCGCCGTCGGGCCGGTCGAGCGGCGACGCCGGGTTGATGCCGCCGTCGCTCGTGAACGCGTCGATGACTGGCGAAAAGCCGACGCCGAACCGGGCCGCCCTCGCTAGGGCCTCGAGCGGCACGAGCTTAATCCGGCCCGCGCCGCTGTGGTCGACGAACGTGATCGCGACGCCAGTGACCTCGCCGTCGAGCCGTCGCTGCAGCTCGACGGCCCGCTGCTCGTCCGCCGCGCGCTCGTCCTCGCCGCGAACCGGGCTGAACAACCGTGGCATGCTCCGTTCCCTTCGTTGCAGGGTGTACCCAGCACGGTGCGCGCGTCGCGGCCCGAGGCTGCTCAGCTGGTCGGGTCGCCGCCCGCGGCCGCGACCCCAGCCGGCTCGGCGGCCGGGGTGCCGGATAGGCCCTCGGCTTTCAGCAGTTGCTGCCCGGCGCGCCGCGTCGCCGTCGGCCGGATCAGCACGCCGACAATACCGATCACCAGCCAGGCCAGCGCGACCGCGGGACCCCACCAGGCGACGCCGGTGGGCAGCGGCCAGATATTCCGGAACACGGTGTAGCCGAGCACGACGATGCCGAGCGCCGGAATGATGAGCTCCCACCGCCGGACGGGCGGGCGCCCGGCAGCGGGGCGGCCGAAGAAGACCAGCCTGGTCATGCCGACCGTGGCCAGCAGGTACACCACGAGCAGGATCAGCGTCCCGATCGTCCCGGCCTCAAGGAACAGCGTGAAGGGGTTACTCCGCAGCCCAGCCCAGGTGAAGGCCACGATCACGTAGACGGCCACCACAACCGCCAGGGAGGAGGCGATCGGCGTGCGCCGCCGCTCCGCGACGGTGCCGAGCCCGGTGTGGAGCACGCCATCGCGGCCCATCGCGTAGACCAGCCGGGCCGCGCCGACGGTGCAGGCGAGCGCGCAGCTGAAGGCCGAGATCATGGCGCCGATCGTGATCAGGTTGCCGAGCCAGGACGCGACGTAGCTGGTGCCGAGGTCACCGATGAGCGACGTCGAGTTGATGAACGTGGTAATGCCCTTGGCCGACGTGCCGAATCCCATGACCTCGACGGCCGTGACGATGAAGAAGTAGATGCCCCCGAAGATAGCCACGCCGAGGATGGCCCGCGGGATGTCGCGGTTGGGTCGCTTCGATTCCTCGCCCAGGGTGGCTGCCGCCTCGAACCCGGCGAAGGACAGGAAGCCGAACACGACGCCGAGGAACAGCGTCGAAGCCGACGTGCCCGTGGGCATGCTGAAGATCTGGCTCGTCACGCCCAGCTTGCCCGGCCCGGAGTGACCGAGCAGCTTGGCGAACACGATCGCGATCACGATCAGGATCAGGATCACGGTGATGGCCTCGGCAGCCAGCAGCAGCCGAGTCCCGCCCCGGACCGGGCTGATCGCGACCAGCCAGATCACCACCATGGCTATGAGCCCGATCAGGAAGCCGGACCAGGCCGGCGGGTTGTGCCAGATCCCGAGCGCGTTCAGGAAGTTCGAGGCAAACCTGCCCCCGGCCATCGACGTGGTGACCGCATAGAACGTGTACGTGCCGGTCAGTGCCCAGCCAGAGACCACGCCGGTGGACGGGCCGAGCGTCGCCCCGACGAACCCGTAGACCGAGCCCGAGTGGTGGAACCGCTGGGTCAGCCGCACGAAGGTGTACGCGACGAGCAGCACGCCGACGAACGCGAGCGCGAACGCGACCGGGGTCGCGCGGCCGACCGTCGTTGCGGTGCCCTGCGGGTTGATGCTCGCCGCCATCGACGGCGCCATCAGGGCCAGGGAGATTCCGATTGCCTCCCAGACGCTGAGGTTACGGCGGAGCTTAGGCTGCCCCGTGGTTGTCCGCGCTGCTGCTGCCTGACTGTCGGTCGCCATGCGTTGATGCCTCCCGCCCGCGCGCCTGTCGCGTTGTCTACTCAAACAGTAGACAACTCGACCATGGCGGGGAAGGGCTCAGCGCAGCCCGTTGCGCCACGGCGGCTTCCGGGCGGCCTACGCGCGCCTGCCGTGGATGCGCATCGAGTTCGGCTAGCCAGGCTTCCGCGCACCGCTGCGGCCCGCTCCGCTGCGGCGCCACCAGCGTGACCGACCGCGCGCGGGCTCCGCTGCCGCGCCGCCGGCCGGCCGGACAGCCGTCGGGCTAGCCGGCGCCGCCTGCTCCGGCTGGGTCGCGCGCCACAGCCGGACCATCGCCTCCTCGTCGACGAGGGGCACGAAGATGGGCGGTCCGAGCGGGATCCGCCGCCACTCCCGGATCTGATGGTTCAGCTCGCCGGCGGCCTCGCGCACCTCCTGCTCCGAACGCAGACCGGCCACCTCGCCGGCCAGCCGGTCGATGGCCTTGCGGAGCCGAAGCGGCGCCGGGAGCAGCGCATCTGCCGACAGGCCCTCCCGGCGCAGGTAGCCCCGCAGCCAGGCCTGCGCCGCGTCCTCGTCGCCGTGGTGAGGTATGGGCTTGCCCGCGCCGGGAAGGTTATCGAAGGCGCCGCGTTCCGTCGCCTCGGTGATCTGCTTGTCGATCCACGAGGTGAAGCTCATGTCGGCCGGTTTGCGTTCGGTCATGGCAAAGCTCCCTCGGTATCCAGGCTAGCCGTGTGGCGGCTCCGACAGGGCAGCGGGGCGGCGGCGGGCAGCGGGGCGGCGGCCGTCAGCGCCATGATCGGTGCCAACGGGGAGGCATGCGATGAGCAGCGGGTTCTTCGGATCAGGGGGCTACGGGGCGAGCCCGTTCGACGACTTCATCGCGCGGATCTTCGGTGCGTCGGCCGGCCCGCCGAGCCCTGGCTACCGGGTCGACATCACCCGGCTGATGAGTGGGCCGGCCCGCGAGCTGATCGGCGCGGCCGCAGCCAGGGCAGCCGAGCGAGGCGCTGACCTGGACACCGAGCAGCTGCTGTGGGCCGCGGCCACGGTGGAGCCGACCCGCCACCTGCTGGCCCGGTCCGGCGCTGATCCGGGCGAGCTTGCCCGGGCAGCCGACGAGCAGCAGACCGGGACCGCGGCACGCACCGGCGCGCCGCCGCAGCTGACGCCGGGCGCCAAGCGGGCGCTGCTGGACGCTCACCAGATCTCCCGCACGCTCGGATCCAGCTATATCGGGCCGGAGCACATCCTGTTCGCGCTCGCGGCCAACCCCGAATCGGCGGCGGGCCGGATACTCGGCGCCGCCCGGGTCACCCCGGGATCGCTGCAGGCGGGTCTGACCGGCCAGGGTCTCCCGCCCGGCGATGGCCGGTCGGCGACCCCTACGCTCGACGAGTTCGGCCGTGACCTGACGGCCATGGCGCGGGAGGGGCGCATCGACCCGGTCATCGGCCGCGACGGCGAGATCGAGCAGACGATCGAGGTGCTGTCCAGGCGGGGCAAGAACAACCCGGTGCTGATCGGCGAGGCGGGGGTCGGCAAGACGGCGATCGTCGAGGGGATCGCCCAGCGCATCGTGGACGACGACGTACCGCAGATCCTTGCGGACAAGCGGGTCGTCCAGCTCGAGCTGTCCGGTGTCGTGGCCGGCACCCGCTACCGGGGCGACTTTGAGGAGCGGATGCGGCGCATCATCGACGAGATCCGCAGCCACGGCGACGAGCTGATCATCTTCATCGACGAGCTGCACACTCTCGTCGGGGCCGGGGGCAGTACCGAGGGCGGCATGGACGCCGGCAACATGGTCAAGCCAGCCCTGGCGAGAGGCGAGCTGCACGTGGTCGGCGCTACCACGCTCGATGAATACCGCAAAAACATCGAGAAGGACGCGGCGCTGGCCCGGCGCTTCCAGCCCATCCTCGTGCCCGAGCCGACCGTCGAGGACACGCTGGCCATCCTGCACGGGCTGCGCGACCGGTACGAGGCGCATCACCAGGTCCGGTACGAGGACGCGGCCCTGACCGCCGCCGTCGAGCTGTCCGACCGCTACATCACCGACCGGTTCCTGCCGGACAAGGCCATCGACCTGATCGACCAGGCGGGCGCCCGGGTCCGGCTCCGGATGAAGACGCCCGGCATGGACCGGCGTGAGCTGGAGCGGCGCGCCGAGGACATGCAGCGGGACAAGGACCAGGCCGTCGCCAGCGAGCAGTACGAGCAGGCGTCCCAGCTGCGGGACGAGATGGAGGACATCCGGCGGCGGATCGACCAGCTCGGCCGGGATCACCAGGGCGTGCCCGAGGTCACGCCTGACGACGTCGCCCAGGTGGTGTCGCGGGCGACCGGCATTCCCGTGCACCAGCTGACGGAGGAGGAGAAGGGCCGCCTGCTCGGGCTCGAAGAACACCTGCACGAGCGGGTGATCGGGCAGGACGAGGCGGTCGCCGCGGTCGCCGAGGCGGTCCGCCGGTCCCGGGCCGGGCTCGGCCACCCGAACCGTCCGGTCGGCAGCTTCCTGTTCCTCGGCCCGACCGGTGTCGGCAAGACCGAGCTCGCGCGCGCCCTGACCGAGGCGCTGTTCGGCGCCGACAGCCGGATGATCCGGCTGGACATGAGCGAGTTTCAGGAACGACACACCGTCAGCCGGCTCGTCGGTGCGCCGCCCGGATATGTCGGGTACGAGGAAGCCGGGCAGCTCACCGAGGCGGTCCGCCGCCGACCCTACTCGGTGGTGCTGCTCGACGAGATCGAGAAGGCACACGCGGATGTGTTCAACATCCTGCTGCAGGTGCTCGAGGATGGCCGCCTCACCGACGGCCAGGGCAGGACCGTCGACTTCAAGAACACGGTGCTCATCATGACGAGCAACCTGGGTTCCGACGTGGTCAGCCGTCGCGGCACCGCGCTCGGCTTCGGGGCGGACACGGCGGGCTCGCAGGCCGCCCAGGACAGCGCGCTACAGGAGCAGCTGATGCGCCGGCTCCGCGAGTCGTTCCGGCCGGAGTTTCTGAACCGCATCGACGAGATCGTCATCTTCCGCGAGCTGGACCAGACGGAGCTGCGGCAGATCACGGAGTTGCTGCTCGAGGAGACCCGTCGTCGGCTGCATGCGCAGAACGTGCAGGTCGAGTTCGCGCCGGCCGCGGTCGACTGGATCGCCGAGCACGGCTATCAGCCCGAGTTCGGCGCCCGCCCGATGCGCCGGACGATCCAGCGTGAGGTCGACAACCAGCTATCGAAGATGCTGCTGGACGGGCAGATTCTGCCGGGCCAGCAGGTCACCGTCGACGTGGGCGATTCCCGCCTGACGTTCACCACCCGTCCGGAGCACGCCACCGTCTGAACGTGCCTGGGGCACACGCCATTGTGCTGGACGTGTCGGCGCGCGGCTGACGAGCAGCGCGCCCCTGACGACCCGTTGGCGGCCCGGCGGACGTGGCGTCAGCGGGCCGCGGTCAGCCGGTCGGTGTGGATGCGGCCGCGACCGCAGGCGTCGATCCGCTTCCACCGGCCGGGCAGGTCGAGGACCTCGAGGTGGCCGAACTGCAGCGGCAGCGCCGGGTCGACGGCGAGGTTGTCACCCTGCGGCTCGAGGCCGAGGGCGACCCGCAGCAGCAGCAAGGGCGCGCCGGTCGACCAGGCCTGCGGGCTACACGCCGTCGGGTACTGGACGGGATACCGGGTTGCGAGGCGGGGGTAACCGCCGAACGCCTCGGGGAGCCTGCCATCGAAGACTTCCGCCGCGCCCATGATTCCGGCGACGATGGCGGCGGCCTCCTCGTCAAACCCGTAGCGGCGGAGGCCCCAGGCGATGAAGGAGTTGTCGAACGGCCAGACCGTCCCGACGTGATAGCCGATCGGGTTGTACCTGGCCTCGCCCTCGGCGAGAGTCCGCACGCCCCAGCCGGAGAACAGCCGCGGCCCGAGCAGGTGCCGCGCGATGGCTCGCGCCTTCGATTTTTCGACGATCCCGCTCCAGAGCAGATGGCCGATGTTCGAGGTCAGCGAGTCGACCTGGCGCCCGTCGCCGTCGAGCGCCACCGCGAAGTACTCGCCGTCAGGGACCCAGAAGTCGCGGTTGAACCGGCGCTTCAGGTCGGCGGCCTCCTTCTCCAGCCGTTCGGCGAACGCCTGGTCTTTCCACAGGTGGCGGGCCAGCCTGGCGCCGCGAATCTTGGCGTCATAGGCGTAGCCCTGCAGCTCGCAGGTGGCCCGAGGGAAGCCGGGCAGGTCGCCGTTGCGGTAGGAGATCGAGTCCCAGGAGTCCTTCCAGCACTGATTCTCCAGCCCGGTCTGTGCGTTGCGGCGCTGGTAGGACACGTAGCCGTTGCCCTGCAGGTCGGCGTACTCGTCGATCCAGGCCAGGGCCGCTCTGGCCGCGTGCTCGAGGTCCCGGACGAGCTTGGCGTCGCCGGTCCACCGTTCGTATTCGTCGAGCAGCACTACGTACAGCGCGGTCGCGTCGGCGTTGCCGTAGTACGGCGAGTGCGGTCGCTCCTCGAACGCGGTCAGTTCCCCGTAGCGCATCTCGTGCAGGATCCGGCCGGGATCCTCGTCCCGGAAGTCATCGATCCTGGTGCCCTGCCGCTCGGCCAGCGCCAGCAGCGTGGTCGAGGCCAGCTCAGAGGTGAAGGGCAGTGCCTGCAGGCTGGTGAAGATGCTGTCCCGGCCGAAGATCGTCATGAACCACGGCAGCCCGGCCGCCGGCAGTGACCGGCCGGGCATGGTCAGCGTGGAGAACCGCAGCGCGGCGAGGTCGGTCATGCACCGACGGTAGATGTGCTCCACGGCCTCCCAGTCGCACTCGACGGTCGGCGCCCGCTGGAGCCACTTCTCCAGGCCGCGCGCCTGGTCGCGGCGCACGTGCCGGGTCCCATGAGCCTGACCCCTGACCCGGACCGGCGCCGCCGCTGACCCGTCCGGCCCGCCTTGCGAGGCGACGACGTCGAGCTCGGTGCTCCACTCGCCGTGCGCGGGCACGGTTATCTGGAAGGACAGCCCCCGCTCGTCGATGTCGGTGGGCGCGGTCGCGGAGATCCAGGTCTCGCGCCCGTACGTCTCCCGCCGGTAGCGAAGGACGAGGCTGTTACCGACGATCTGGGTGTGGTACTCGCCCTTCTTCTTGAGCGCGTCCTTGACCTCAAACAGGTCGGCGAAGTCGCTCGCCGCTTCGATGCGGATCGCGAGGGCCACGGGACTGCTCTGGTGGTTGAACACCCGCAGCTCCTCACGGAAGCCGTCCGGGGCCACCTCCCGCTCCCTGATGACCGACAGCGTGGCGTCGACATAGACGGTCCCGCTGCCGGGCACCAGGAAGTAGCGGGTCTGGAAGTACTGCACGTCGTCGGTCGACAACGCGCTGAGCTGCTGCCCGTTCACGGTCAGCAGCCAGCGGGACAGAAACCTGGTGTCGAAGGAGAACAGGCCCGTCGGGTCGGTCTGCGAGGCCTGGATATCGCCGCGGTCATCGCTGACGACGAAGGTGTTGCCCTCCAGGATCTGCACGAGCCGGTCGCTCACGTCCGCCTCCCCTTCGTTCCGTCGTGCCAGGACATCACGGTCGCTGAGCTGATGGGCGGCACCCGGCCTTCGGACCCGGGCGGACCAGGCAGACAGCGCTGGAACATCATGCAGGCCGCCATGCTGCCCTCGCAGGTCAGCAGGCCTCGCAGGATGGCCGCCTGGGCGTTCAGCCGGCCTGTCACCAGAGCCTCCGCGGCCGGTCTCTGGAGCGCGATGGTCGCGTCCGGCGTCCCGTTTCCCTGCCGGGAGACCGAGACGTCGCCGTCGCGGACCGTGATGTACCACCGGTCCGTGCGCGGGCCATTGCCCGGTACCTCGAATCGCAGCGTGGCCGACTCCCGCTCGAGCGTGGCGAAGTGGCCAAACGCCGCGAGGTCGGCGAAAAACTGGTTGATGGGGTCCGCCGTGGGCGGCGCGGACCGGGTAGCAGCGGGCGGCATGTCCGGTACTTGTTCAGCTTGGTGTGCCGTTAACCGCCCGGGCGCCGAGTTTTGCCGCGTCGTTGTGCAGCCCGGGGCGGCTTCGTGGCGCGCCGATTACGAACGCCGGGCCGGGTGGGAGTGATCCCAGTCCGCGAGCAGCGTGCGGATGCCGGTGACGAGTGCGATCGGCTGGTCGAGCATGACGTGATGACCGGCCGCCGGTATTTCGATCACGGGCGCGAGCTGGCCCAGGCTGTCGTACATGAGCTCCGTCGTCTGTGGCGGGACGATGCCGTGCTCGGCGTGGAACAGCGCGACGCGGCAGTCGAGCTGCCGCAGCAGCTGAGGGGTGCCCTGCCCCCGGCCGAAGACCGCCGGATCGAACTTCCAGCTCCAGCCGCCGTCTACGGCCCGGATGGAGGTCTCGGCCACGTGCTGCAGCACGTACGGCAGGGTGGGCTGATCGGGGATCGGGTGGAACCGGCCGATGGCAGCCTGCCGGGTCGGGTAGACGCGCAGCGGGCCGAACGCTCGCTGCTGCCGGGCGGCCTGGTCCTCGGGCGTGAACTCGCGCACCGGCGAGTCGACGACCACGATCCCCTCCAGTCGCGTGCCGAACATGCCCGCCGCGCGCAGCGCCACGAAGCCGCCCATGCTGTGCCCGAGGATGATGGGCGGCCCCGCGATCCCGGCGGCGTCCGCGACCGCGACAGCCTCGCGGGCCCAGCCGTCCAGGCTGTAGCCGGCTCGGCGGTCGCTGTCCCCGTGGCCGGACAGGTCCACCGCCACGATCCGCCGCTCCGCGGCCAGCAGCGGCCCGACGTGATCCCACCAGCGAGCGTGCGCGGCGCCACCGTGCACCAGCACGAGTCCACCCGTGCCCGCGGTGCCCCAGGCCCGGTAGCGAATCGATGCCCCGTCCACCGGAACGCAGCCCTCCTGCGCGCTGGTGGCGAGAGCGGCGGTGAACCAGGCTGGCGGATCGGCCAGCTCGGCCGCCGCCGCGACGGTCACGTGCGACACCGGGCCGCCTCCGGACGGCCGGTCACGTCCCGGCCTCGGCCCAGGCCCGCTCGAGCACCCCGGTGATGGTCTCCGCGGGCTGCGCCCCGGAGATGCCGTAGCGCCGGTCGACGACGAACAGCGGCACGCCGGTCGCGCCCAGCGACCGCGCCATCGCCTGGTCGGTGTCGACGTGGTCGCCGTAACGGTCGCTGCCGAGGACGTCGGCCACCTCGGCGGGATCCAGTCCGGCCTCGACCGCGAGCCGGGTCAGCGAGTCGTGGTCAAAGATCGAATCCTGCTCGGTGAAGTACGCGCGCTGCAGCCGCTCCATCAGCTCGACCTGATGGTCGCTGGTCTTGGCCAGGTGCAGCAGCCGGTGCGCGTCCCTGGTGTTGCCGCTGCGCAGGCCCTCCATCCGGAACGTCAGCCCGTCGGCGCTGGCTCGCTCCTCCATCTGGCGCTGCGCCTGCCTGGCCTGCTCCGGGCTCATGCGGTATTTCTGCGCGAGCATCTCGACGGTCGGCGTCGTGACGCCGGCCGGCGCCGCTGGGTCCAGCTCGAACGACCGGTACACGACCTGCACCTTGTCCTTGTGCTCGAAGCTGTCCAGTGCCTGTTCGAAATGCCGTTTGCCCAGGTAACACCACGGGCAGACCACATCAGCCCAGATCTCAACTTCCATGGTGATGGTCAACACCGGGGGAGCCTCGGGACTTCCCCAGCGCGGTCACTGGCCGGGCAGGCCGCCGGCGGTCCTGACGAGCTAGTGGGTGCCGCGATTGGCCCAGTTGAACCGCGCCGAGCCGCGGCCGAGCAGCCGGTCGACCGCGGCGCTGACAGACCCGTCCTCGGCGGTGAGCCTGCGGATCACGAAGATCATCGTGGGGATGGCCCAGAAGTCCCCGCAGATCCATAGGATCCCGGCGCCGATCTGCTGGTCGGCGAAGGGGGAGAGGGTGACGCCGGGGACGTGGTTGTAGACCGAGTACCACGACGTGCTGGTGAGGAAGCCCATGGCCATGGCCAGCCCCCACATCACGCAGTTCGTCAGCAACAGCGCCGCGGCCTGCGAGACCGGCGACATCCGGATCCGGACCGGCGGTGAGGGGATGAACTGGAGCCAGAACACTATGCCCACGACGAAGAAGCTGCTGTGCATGAGCCAGATCTGTACGGCCTGGTTCCGGTCGGCCAGGTCGTACGGGGCCGGCAGGTGCCAGACGATCATGGCCACGCTGAACAGTGCCACGCCGACCCACGGTTGCAGCAGGACCGCTCCGACGGCTCGCAGCGGCCTGGTCCAGCCCGCGGTCGCCGGCTCGCCGGTGGCTGTCTGGCCGGCCCGGCCCCGCAGCGGGTGCAGCAGCGGCTCCCACGGCGCCCCGGCCACGACGAGCGTAGGAGCGGCGAACATCAGCAGCAGGTGCTGGATCATGTGCACGAAGAAGTAGTCGTAGGCCCAGTACTCGATCGGCGACTGGACCGCGATCAGCAGCACGACCAGTCCGCCGTAGAACCACAAGGACCGCAGCCGGCGCTGCCGGGTCAGCTCTGGCAAAGACCCCGCCTTGAGCCCGGCCAGGCCGATCTCGTGCCAGAGCGTCAGCACGATCGCGATGATGAGAAACGGATCAAATGACCAGTGGTCGATCAGATAGCCCATGGCGGTCAGCCCGGCAGGGTGGGTGGGGACGCGTGCATGGCCAGCGACTTGATCGCCCTGTCGATGGGACCATCTACCTTCGCCCGCTGCGCGTTCAGCCTCGCGAGGTCGCGGTTGAGCTGTGCCTCGGCGTGGCTCCTGGCCGGTGCGGTCTTGGCGGACAGCACGGCGGCGACGTCGAGCTGCACGTTCTGCGCATCGGGCGCGGCCCAGGCCACCAGCCCGGACACCGCGCCGATGAGGCCGAAGCTGTCCAGGGATTCCGATACCTGGTAGTTCTCGAGGTCGTCCAGCTGCTCGTTGGTGGCGGGGGAGCAGTTGGCCGCGCCCTGCTGGGCAACGCTCATCCCGTCGGTCACGTCGCTGGCGGTGTCCTGGCCAGACTCGACCAGCCGCAGCGCTGCGAGCGATTCGCCGACGCCGCCCGCGCACGACTCGATGTCGGTCGTCACCTCGGAGAGGAAGCCGCGCATGTCGGAGGCCCGCTCGGCCTGCGATGGCTTGTGCACGAGCGAGACAGCGACCGCGACGAGCACCAGCACGACGGCGGCGAGCAGCACCCAGCGCGGAGTCCGGCGCACCGGCCAGCCACTGGGCAGCGCACGAGCCCGCGGCGGCTGCTGAGTTGCGGGCGACACGCTCAGCTTCGATCCTGCGCGGCCGGACGGTCCATCAGCGCCACGTCCCTGGCCAGCACCCGCGCGGTCACCGGGCCGAGCACGTGGGCGACGATCCGGTGCTGGTCGTTGAGGAAGAACGTCTGCGGCAGGGCGTAGACGCCGTAAGAGGTCGTGGCCGGGGCCGGGAACCGGTCGAAGCCGACCGGGTAGGTCACCCCCGCCTTGTGGATGAAGCGGAGCGCGGCCGTTTCCTCATCGTTGGAGTCGATGCCGAGCACAATGACCCGGCCGTGCTGGCTGGCGTAGTACCGGGCGAGCAGCGGGGTCTCCCGCTGACACGGCGCGCACCACGAGGCAAAGAAATTGACGATCAGCGGCCGGCCCGCGTAGCTGGCCAGCGAGACGGTAGCGCCCGGCTGGCCGAGCGCCGGCAGCGAGAAGCTCCTGGCCAGTGGCGGCGGGCCGATGGGGCGGGCATGGGAAGCGCCGGCCCCGGCGACGACGATCCCGATCGCGACGACGACTGCGGCTGCGGCGCAGCCGACGCCGACTTTCGTCCGCCGGCTCGCGGTGCGGAGGCGGATCAGCCTGGGCGTCCTGGCCAGGCCCGCCGAACCGGGGCCGGCTTCTGGCGCGTCGTCCTGTCGCTGCGTGATCATCGGCCGCTAGGGTACTCGTCGCGCTGGCCGCCCGCTGCCGTTGCGGCCGCAGGCGAAACCGGGACGCTCGCCGGCAGCGTCGGCGTCGGCAGCGTCGGCGTCGGCAGCGTCGGCATCGGGGCCGCGAGCGCACCCGTGGATACGGCTGGCAGCTGCAGCGGATCGACCGGCAGCATGAACTCGAACTTGCTGCCGAGTCCCGGCACGCTCGTAGCCCGCACCTCACCACCGTGGCCCTCGGCTACGGCGCGCACCAGGGATAGCCCGAGCCCGGTACCCCTCCGCCCGGCCGCCGGCTGCGATCCGGTTGCGAACCGCTCGAAGATGCGGGCGAGCTCCTCGGCGGCAACGCCGGTCCCGGTGTCTTGCACGACCAGACTGGCGAGACCCGATCTGTCGGTGCGCGCCACGACCGAGAGCCGGATGAGATCGGCCGGCCCGGTGTGCTGGACGGCATTTTCCAGCAGCGCGTCGACGGCGAGGCCCAGGCGCTCGGTGTCGGCGAAAGCCGTGACCGGGTCCAGCCGGCCGAGCTGCCAGCATCGGTCGGCGGCGGGCTGCCACCGCAGGAGCACGTCCGCGGCGAAGTGGTCAAGCTCGACCGGCTCGGGGCGCAAGAAGTCGGGACTGGCCGAGGCGGCGATGAGCAGCAGGCGCTCACTGAGCGTCCGGAGCCGGGTGAGCTCCCCCACGACCACGTTGATGTCGCGTTTGTCCTGGTTATCGGCCAGGTGCCGGGCGAGCAGCTCCGAGTGGCCAAGCGCGATGGTGATCGGGGTCTTGAGCTGGTGCGAGGCATCCTGGAGGAACCGCCGCTGGGTGGCGAGCAGCCGCTCGTTCTCCTGGTTCACCCGGATCAGCTCCGCGTCGGCGGCGAGGCGCCGGCGGCCGTGCCACATCATGACCCAGAACATCGCGGCCATCAGCGGCACCTCGGTCAGCTCCTCCGCCGCTGCTGTGCCCCGGAGCACGTCGATGCCGATGGCGGCGCCGGTCGTGACGCACATCGCCGCCAGCACCCAGAGGGTCCGCCCGGTGTTGCGGACCCGGAAGCTGTACAGCAAAGCGAAGGTGATCCAGATCAGGTGGAACGGGATCGCTTCCCAGGTCTGGAAGAGGACGATCCCGCCCAGCCCGAGGATCCACAGCACGACCCAGGCGAGGTCGATCCAGCCGGTCCAAGACCGCAGCTGGGTCAGGTCCAGCCGCCAGGAGCGCAGCCCAGCCACCCACCGGAGCACACCTGGTTGCTCCACGAGCGGGGAGTCAGGAAGCGAGTCGATACCCTGCACCGCGCACCGTCTCGATCAGGTCGAATCCGAGCTTAGACCGCAACCGGCGGACGCAGACGTCGACGACGTTTGAGCCCGGGTCGAACTCGATGCCCCAGACCGAGGCGAGCAGGGTCCCCTTGGCCACCGAGCCGCCCGCGTGCTCCATGAGCTCCCGCAGCAGCAGGACCTCGAGGCGCGTCAGCGGCACCGGGCCGAGGCCGACGTCGGCCTGCATCCGGCCCAGGTCGAGCACTAGCCGGCCGGCGCGCATGATATCGGCTGCCGGATGCTCGCCCGTCTGCTGCTCGGCGCGTAGCTGCACCCGGACCCTGGCCAGCAGCTCGTCCAGGGAGAACGGCTTGGTCAGGTAGTCGTTGGCCCCTGAGTCCAGCAGATCCACCTTGGCGGTCACGTCGGACAGGCACGACAGCACCAGCACCGGCTGGTCGGGCCGCAGCCGCTGCAGCCGGCGGAGGACCTCCCGGCCGTTCGCGGCAGGCATGAGGACGTCGAGGATCACGAGCTGGTAGTCACCCGAGAGGGCGAGCGCCAGCCCTGCCTCGCCGTCGGCCGCGGAGTCGATTCCGTAGCCCGCGGCCTGGAGGGCACGCGTCACCACGTCTCGGATCTGCGGCTCGTCGTCGACGACGAGGATACGGCTGGGCACCGGCCCGGTTGCTACCTGGCTGATGCTCATCGCGCGCCATGCCCCAATCGATTGCAGTCGGTCGGTCCAGACTGCACTGGGTCTACTCCATCAGACCAGCCACGGTCAAGTTCGAGTACCGGATTGAAACCTTAGAGCTACCTGCAGAAACGCTGCGCGCGCAGGCCAACACAAGCCGCCGGGCCGCCGTTGTCAACTATGACAATTTCGTCATTCAGCGGCGCCGTCCTTGCGGCTGGGGGCGTCGTAATCGCACGATCGGTTCCGTTAACCGGGGCACGGCCAGTCTGCCATGCCAGCAACCCGGCGGTCCTGCCGAAGGTCAAGAAGCGAGGTGATGGCCGGTGTCCTTGCCGGCCCGAATCGCGACGTTGGTCGTGGCGTTTCTCGCCGTGGCAGCGCTCGCGGTGTTCGTTGTGCTGCATTACTTCCTCGGGGGTCCGCCGACCATTGACTACAGCGCCGGCGTGACGGCGGACACCGGCGCCACGGTCCACGTCGTCCTGCAGGAAGACCCCCAGAACACGGTCAGCACCCATCCGGACTGGGTGTCCTACTTCATCCAGGACCCGAGCACGCACCAGTGGGTACACACGACCGTGTTCCAGGTGCCGGCCGGCAGCCGGATCGACGTGACCGTCTACGGCTACGACGGCTGCACGCCGCTGCGCAACCCGTACTGGGGCAAGGTGACCGGCACCATCGGCGGGGTCGCGTACGTCAACGGCAAGCCGGTAACGCAGCTGAACTCGTGGTCGTCCTGCAACGTCGCGCACACGTTCTCGATCCCCGGCATCGGCCTGAATGTGCCCATGGCCTCGCCGGACCTGTCGGCGACCCTGTGCGGAACCTCGCCCTGCACGACGGCGAGCCCGCACCGGACGATCACGTTCAGCTTCAACTCGCCGCGGGTGACGGGCTCCTATTTCTGGCAGTGCCGGATCCCCTGCGGTGGTGGCTTCATCGACGGCTTCGGCGGCCCCATGCAGACGTTCGGCTTCATGACGGGCAACATGGAGGTGGTGTCCTGATGGCCGCGCCTGAAGAGGGGGCCACGCAGCCGGCCGAGGCGCCTGGGCCCAACCATGGCCTGCGGATCTTCCTGATCTGGCTGCCCATCGCGGTCGCCGCGGACCTGTTGCTGTACTTCGTGTACGGGCCGCACATGCCGCCCGGCACGATGTCCAACTCCGCCGCCAGCCAGCAGTTCGACATCAAGGTGATGTCGGTGCTTGCCGCGCCCGTGATGGCCTTCGTGCTGACCTTCATGGTCTACTCGTTCATCGTCTGGCGGCGCCGTGCCGGTGACGACGAGGATGGCCCGCCCATCTACGGGCACACCAGGATTCAGGCCACCTGGATCACCGTCAGCGCCGTGATCGTGCTGTTCCTTGCCGGGTTTGGGACTTACGAGCTGGCCTGGCCGGGCTTCGCGGGGGCCGGCGCGGGCGAGGGTCCGAGCCCCATCTGGAAGCCGAACGGCACGCCGCTGCAGGTCCAGGTCATCGCCCAGCAGTGGCGGTTCACCTACCGCTACCCGCAGTTCGGCGGGTTCGAGACCACCGCCCTGTACCTGCCGGTCGGCCAGCCGGTGCAGTTCAACGTCACCTCGCTGGACGTGATCCACAGCTTCTGGGCCTATCAGCTCGGGGTCAAGGCCGACGCCAACCCGGGCGTGAACAACGTCGCCTTCACCACGCCGGAGCACACAGGCACCTTCACCGTGCGGTGCGCTGAGCTGTGCGGACTGTGGCACGGCGCGATGACGAACCAGGGCGAGGTGGTGTCGGTGGCTGCCTTCCGTGCGTGGGTGAGCAAGACCGAGATCCAGCTCGCCTCGATCACCAAGCTGCTGCCACCGTACTCGACCACCTATGACCCGACGGTCATCCCGCAGATCAACAAGGCCATGGCGAAGGCGGGCATCGCCGGCGCCAACGGCTACTACTACCCGCCGCAGGACCCGGTGCAGCCGTGACCGGAGCGACGACGGTGCTTGCCTGCAACCCCGTTGATGAAGAGGTGACCTGATGGCCATCGAGACACAGCCGGAACGCGCGCAGGGCGCTGGCGGCGGTCTGCCGGCTGGCGGCGGAGGCGGACGGCCGTGGTGGCAGCGCCCCGCCGTTCACACGGCGATCGTCGGAGCGGTAGTCGGCTACCTCCTCGGCCACCTGTTCGGTGACTACCTGACCGGTGCGACCGGCGCGGCGAACCAGTATCCGAACACCGTGCTGTCCGACTCCGAGGACTGGCCGATCGTGCTCGGCTACGCGTTCGCGATCGTCGGCTGGCTCGCCGGTCTCGGGGTGTTCAATGACATCCTGCGGCAGGTCGCCGGTCGGCCTCTGCCCGCCAACGGGGTGCCCGAGCACGAGACGTCGGGGCTGGCCCGGTACTTCCGGTACTCGCTCGATCACAAGGTGGTCGGCCTGCAGTACCTGGTCGGCATGATCATCTACTTCTGCACGGGCGGGCTGTTCGCCATGGCGATCAGGACCGAGTTGCTGTCGCCCGTGCACCACGTGTTCACCTCGCAGGTCTACATCGAGATCGTCGGTGAGCACGGCACCATGATGATGATGCTGATGACGTCGGTCATCGTGGGCCCGTTCGGCAACTACCTGGTGCCGATCATGATCGGCAGCAAGCGGGTGGCCTTCCCGCGGATCGAGGCGCTGTCGTTCTGGCTGACCCCGATGGCGTTCCTCATCCTGCTGTCCGGCCTGATGCTAGGCGGCTTCCCGTTCGGCTGGACCGGCTATGCCCCCTTGTCGATCCAGTCCACGGTCGGCGCCGACTCCTACGCCGTCGCGTTCGGGCTGATGGGCGTGTCGGTGATCCTGGCCGGCTTCAACATCGTCGTGACGATCATCTGCTACCGGGCGCCCGGCATGCGCTGGGGCCGGCTGCCGATCTTCGTCTGGTCGATGGTGTCGACCGGATTCCTCCTGGTGCTCGCCGCGCCGGTGCTGGTCGGCGGCATGTACATGCTGGTCATGGACCGGACCGCGCAGACCGCGTTCTTCGAGGACTCGCTCGGCGGCAGCAGCTACCTGTACCAGAACCTGTTCTGGTTCTTCGGCCATCCCGAGGTCTACATCCTGGCGCTGCCGGGCTTCGGCATCGTGTCGGAGCTCATCCCGGTGTTCTGCCGGAAGCCGCTGTTTGCCTACCGGGTGGCCGGCGCCGGGATGATCGGCGTCTCGCTGCTCAGCTTCTTCGTCTGGCAGCACCACCTCTTCGACAGCGGCATCAACCCGGACATGCGACCGCTGTTCATGGTCACCACCGAGCTCATCTCCGTCCCGACCGGGTTCATCTACCTGGTGGCGCTCGGCACGTTCTGGAAGGCGAAGATCCGGTTCCGGGTGCCGATGCTGTTCTGCCTCGGGATGTACTTCAACTTCCTGATCGGCGGCATATCCGGGGTGTTCTTGTCGGACGTGCCCGCCGACACGACCGAGCACGGCAGCTTCTTCGTGATGGCGCACTTCCACTACACGATCATGGGCGGCCTGATCTTCGCCTTCATGGCGGGCATCTACTACTGGCTGCCCAAGATGACCGGCATCAAGCTCAACGAGACGCTGGGCAAGTGGCAGTTCTGGATCATGTTCATCGCGTTCAACTCGACGTTCCTGCCGCTGTTCGCGGTGGGCATGGCGGGCCAGCCGAGGCGGGTGTTCGAGTACGCACTCAACCTGCAGGGCCTGAACGACTGGGCATCGATCTCCTCCTTCGTGCTGGGCTTCTCGATCCTGCTGTTCGTGATCAACTTCGTCTGGTCGACCGTGATCGTGCGCGACCGCGAGGTCGGCAACCCGTGGCAGTCCCGCGGCCTCGAGTGGCAGGTCGCCTCGCCGCCGCCGCCCGATAACTTCGACCAGGTCCCGGTCGTGCTGTCGGCTCCCTATGACTACGGCGTCAAGAACGCGCAGCCGGTGGCCGACCTGCATCCACCGGCAGGGGTGCTGACCGCGGCGATAATGGCGGCCGAACCAGCCAGAGCGGAGGCATGACCATGGCCGAGACGACGGCCGAGTCGGCCATGAGCCCGGCGGAGGAAGAGGCGGTCTTCTACCACGAGGCGTCGCTGAACGCCGCGTGGACCGGAGCCCGGCTCGCGCTGGGCGCGCTCTCCTTCCTGTTCGGCGCGTTCGTGTTTGCGTTCTTCTACCTGAAGTCGCTGAATAGTCACGGGCTCTGGTACACGGCCGGGACGCACCCGCAGCTGTGGCTCGGTACGTTGATCATGGTTCTCGTCGTGGTCAGCGCGCTGCTCCAGGCTGCGGTGCTTCAGCTCATCAAGCGCGGGAACAAGGCCGCGTGGCAGCGCGGCGCGCTGGTCGCCCTGCTGCTGGGCCTCGGGGCCGTCGTGTGCTCGGTCTTGCAGCTGCTCTACATTCCGTTCTGGCCGGGCGCGAGCGGGTTCGCGAGCGTGTTCGTCGGGTTCACGCCGGTGTACCTGACGATCGCGTTCTGCGCGATGGTGTGGCTGGAGATCCTGATCATGCGCGCCAGGGCGATCCCGCAGATCTCGTTCGTGGAGCAGCCGCCGACCTACGCCGAGGCGTTCGCGGTGCAGCGCTTCCAGGCCTCGCTGAGCGCGTTCACCTTGGTCTGGAACTACCTGGCCGCGGTGGCCATCATCGCGTGGATCCTGTTCTACCTGGTCCACTAGGCAAGCGGGCGGGGACGTGGTGTTCACTCACTGGTCGGCCAGCTGGCCGGTGCTGATCGGGTACGTCGCGGTGGCCACGTGGCACCTGACCGGGCTGTCCCGGCTCGTTCGGGGACGCGCCGACGGCGCCGCGGCGGCCGACGGTCCGGGGCTGGCCGTGCTGCGGCGGGAGGCCGTCCTGTTCCACCTCGGGCTGTTGCTCGTGCTGCTCGCGCTGGTGTCGCCCGTCGGCTACTGGTCTGACGTGTATATCTGGGTGCGAGCGACGCAGACGCTGCTGGTGGCCGTCGTGGGCCCCGGGCTTATGGTGCTCGGCGCTCCGTGGCTCGCCTTCCGCCAGCTCTGGCGGCCAGGCGGCAGCGAGGTCGGCGCGGACCAGATCGCCCGCGGTTCCCGCTGGGTATCCCACCCGCGGTTTGTTGTCCTGGTGTTCAATGTCGTCTTCGTCTGCTGGCAGCTGCCCTACCTGTACGACCTGGCGAAGGTGAACAGCGGGGTCGCGCTGGCGGATCACGCCAGCCTGGTCGCGGCCGGCGTGCTGCTGTGGCTGCAGCTGATTTCGTCGCGCCCGGTAACAGCGCCGGGCTCACCGCTACGGCGCGTGGTGCTCATCGTGGGCACCGTGGGCGTGTCGACGGTGCTGGGCATGGTGCTAGTGTTCGGCAACGGCGTGCTGTACCCGGCATACGCGAATTCGGCACATCACTTCATGACGCTCCTGGATGATCAGCAGCTATCGGGCGCGGTGCTCTGGATGGGCATGCTGCCGCCACTGATCACGGCCGCGGTCGCGCTGCTGTCGCAGTGGCTGAACGACGAGGAGCCGGCGGAGTTGTCGGCCGGGCTGAGCCGGCTGACCGCTACGCGCCGGGGAGGCTGGCCGTCGCGGCCAGTCATAAGGTGAGGCTCGTGACTGGTAGCAGGAGGCAGCTGTGCATGCCCTGATCGCTGGGGGAGTCACCCCCGACAACACGCCGCACGGGTACAACTGGTCCTTCGGGTTCCCCATGCTGCTGTTCATCGCCATCGCGCTCGTGCTGTGGGCTCTGTTCGGCCGGCCGCATCAGCGCGTGCCGGCCCGGCGGATCTCGCTCGGACTAAGCTCGCGGCTGTCTGATGCGGGTACCGCGCACGCTGCCGCGGTCGCTGGCGGGCCGAGCCTGGCTCCCCGCGGCGCTGCCACAGAATCACCGGCCGAACCCGGCGGCGCGCATCTGACGGCCAGCGTCGAGTCGCCACCGGAGGAAGCTGCTGATCAGCCCGATGGCGACGCGCCGCCGGCCGGCGGATCCGGAGGAGGCGCGTGACGCAGCAGGTAACGGACGCGCCGGCGGGCCGCGCGCCGACGGCTGACGCCGCGGCCGTCGCGGGGCTGGCGCCTGGTGCCCGGCGTTCAGTCGGTGTCGTCGCGCGCGCACTGTTCCTGCTCACCAAGCCCCGCATCATCGAACTGCTGCTGGTCACGACCCTGCCGACGATGTTTCTCGCCAAGCGCGGCGTGCCAAGCCTCGCGCTGATCGCGGTCACGCTGGTCGGCGGGGCCCTCGCGGCGGGCAGCGCGAACACCCTGAACTGCTTCCTCGACCGTGACATCGACGCGATCATGCGGCGGACGTCCCGGCGACCGCTCGTGGCCGGCCACGGTCAGTCGGCCACGATCAAGCCGGGCGAGGCCCTCGCTTCGGGCGTGCTGCTCGGCGCCGCCGCCACGCTGCTGCTCGGCCTGCTCGCGAACTGGCTGGCAGCCGGGCTGGCGGACGCCGCCATCCTGTTCTACGTGTTCGTCTACACGATGGTGCTCAAGCGCCGGACCGCGTCCAACATCGTCATCGGCGGCGCGGCGGGGTGCTTCCCGGTGCTCGTGGGCTGGGCCGCCGTCACCGGCACCGTGAGCTGGCCCGCGGTGGTGCTGTTCGCCGTCATCTTCTTCTGGACGCCGCCGCACTTCTGGGCGCTGGCCATGAAGTTCAAGGATGACTACGCGTCGGCGGGTGTGCCCATGCTGCCGGTGGTCGCGACCGCGAAGACCGTCGCCCGCAAGATCGTCCTCTACTCCTACGGCATGGTCGTGGTCACGCTGGCGCTCACACCGTACGCGGGCTGGGTCTACGGGGCGTGCGCGCTCGGCCTGGGCGGCTGGTTCCTCGTCGAGGCGCACCGGCTGCAGTCTCGGGTGGCCGCGGGCGAGTCGGCCGCGCCGATGCGGCTATTCCACTTGTCGATCGCCTACCTGACCCTGCTGTTCGCCGCGGTGGCGATCACCGCCATCCTGCCCTGGCATGGGTTCTGGCGGGGATAGTCGTGACCGCGACCGCCAGGCAGCCCGTTAGTCAGGCGGGGGCGCGCTGGGCGATCCTGCTCCGGCCACGGTGGCTGGCCTGGCACGCGTTCGCTGTGCTGGCGACCCTCGGCATGCTGTACCTCGGCGACTGGCAGCTGCACCGTGCCGAGTCAGGTAACGAGCTGAGCTGGGCTTACACGTTCGAGTGGCCGCTGTTCGCGGTGTTCGGCGTGTACTTCTGGATCAAGACGCTGCGGGACGAACTGCACCAGCAGGCCGCCGCTGCCGCCGGCCCCGGCGCGGTGCCCGCGGCGACCGGCGTCCCGGCCGCGGACGCGATCACCGAGGCGAGCGCGGGCGCATCCGCCAGTGCGCTCGCCGCCGCCACCACTGTCGAGGCCGCCGGCGCGATCGAGACCGGCCGCGCGGCTCCCGCCGCGCGCAGACACGCGGAGAGCTGGGACGCGACGAGCTGGGACGCGACGAGCTGGGCGGCGGCGAGCCGGGTCGGCGCGGGTGGGGACGCCGGCGCCGACGGTGATGGCTCGCCGGCGGACGTGTCCCTGGCCACGCCGGCCGACGGCGAAGCGTACCTGGCCCGGCTGAGGGCGGAGGTCCAGCACCACGGGCGCTGGCGCGGCTGGCGGTAGCCGCGTCTTGCGGTCATTACGCTGGGTTGGTTCCGCTGGCCACCGACCATGACAGGGAGCGGGTGTGACCAAGAGGGTGCTGGTTCTCGGCCTCGTGCCGAGCCTCCTGGACGGCTTTCGGCGGCAGCTTGACCTGCCGGATATCGAGTTTGTCGGCGGCACCGGTGTCGATGATGTCCGGTCGGCGTTCGCCCAGGGAGATCTGGACCACGTCATGCTGGGCGGAGGGCTGGATCTGCAGACTCGGCTGGAGGTGGTCAGGGTCGTGTTCGAGTCGAGTGACAAGGCGACCGTGCACCTGAAAGACCATCTATCGGGGCCGGAGGGCTTCGTGCCGTTCGTTGGGTCGGTGCTTCGGGGACTCAGCGACTACGAGCCTCGTCTATCACCTCGGGCGATCCTGCGGGCGCAGCGCTCGGACCAGGTCACGGAGGGCTGAGCTCAGTCGCTGACGGCCCGAAGTTGCCCTCGGGCGCGCGTCGGCGAACGGGCAGGTCAGCTGAAGTCGTCAGGGTGCCGTCAGGCGCCGGACTGCTGGCCCCCCAGGGTGGGCACGGCGCGAGTGCGCGCAGAGCCTGGCTCAGGCGGGCGGCGGCCTTTTAGAATCGGGTTCTACTAACTGGGAGGCCGCCGTGGCATGGGATTTCTCGACCGAGCCGGAATTCCAGCGGCAGCTCGACTGGGTCGCCGAGTTCTGCGAGAACGAGGTCGAGCCGCTGGACCTCGTTTTTCCTGGCGCGGCCTGGTCGCGCAACCCCAAGGCCAAGGCGCTCGCCGACCCGCTCAAGCAGCAGGTCAAGGACCGCGGCCTGTGGGCGCTGTTCCTGGATAAGGACCTGGGCGGGCCGGGCTTCGGCCAGCTCAAGCTCGCTCTGCTGAACGAGATCCTGGGCCGGTACCGCTCGGCGCCGGTGATCTTCGGCACCGCGGCTCCGGACACCGGGAACATGGAGATGCTCGCGGCCTACGGCACGCCGGAGCAGAAGGAGCGCTGGCTCACGCCGCTCCTCAACCAGGAGATCTTCTCCGCATACTCGATGACAGAGCCGCAGGGCGGCTCTGATCCCAGCCTGTTCAAGACGCACGCCAGCCGAGACGGCGACGAGTGGGTGATCAACGGCGAGAAGTGGTTCACCAGCGCCGGTGCCCGCGCCGACATCATCTTCGTGATGTGCACCAACGGGATGTTCGTGGTGCCGCGGGAGGCGCCCGGCGTGGAGATCATGGGCTACCCGCCGCTGCACAACCACATTCGCTATAACAACGTGCGGGTGCCGGGCGACCACCTTCTCGGACCGGAGGACGGCGCGAAGGTGCTGGCCCAGCGGCGCCTCGGCGGCGGCCGGATCCACCACGCCATGCGCACGGTCGCGCAGGTCCGGCTGGCCTTCGACATGATGTGCGAGCGGGCGCTCAGCCGGGAGTCGCACGGCAAGGTGATCGCCGAGCATCAGATGGTGCAGGAGGCGATCGCGGACTCCTACGCCGAGATCACCATGCTGCGGCTGCTCGTGCTGTGGACCGCGTGGACCATTGACAACTCCAGCACCAGGGAGGCGCGTACCCAGATCGCCGCCTGTAAGTACACGATGGCCAAGGTGCTGCGCGAGGTCAGCTACCGGGCGCTGCACATCATGGGCTCGCTCGGCACCACGAACCTGACGCCGCTGCACGCCATGTACGCGGGCGCGCCGACCATGGCGATGGCGGACGGTGTCGATGAGGTGCACAAGGTCACGGTGGCCAGGAACGTGCTGAAGGGCTACCAGCCGCATCCGGGGCTGTGGCCGACCGAGTACATTCCCGCGAAACGGGACGAGGCGCGGAAGAAGTTCGCGAGCCTCATCGCGTCCGATGCGGAGCTGGCTGCGTGGGCAGACGCCGCGGTCCGGCACACCGAGCGAGGCTGACATGGAGATCACCGGCCGGGTGGCCGTCGTGACAGGTGCCGCCAGCGGGGCTGGCCGGGCGATCGCGCTCGGGCTGGCCGCTCGCGGCGCGGGCGCCGTCGTCGTCAGCGACATCGACGCCGATGGAGCGGCGCAGGTGGCGGGGGAGGTCGAGCGGGCCGGCAGTCGTTCCCTCGCGGTCCGCGCCGACGTCTCGCGGGAGAAAGACATTGACGATCTGGTAACGGGGTCGGAGGCCGCCTTCGGCCCCGTAAGCCTGTTCTTCTCGAATGCGGGGCTCATCGTCGGCGGCGGCCCGGAGGTCGCGGACGAGGCGTGGTCGCGGATCTGGGCCGTGAACGTGCACAGCCACGTCTATGTCGCCCGCGCCGTGCTGCCCGGCATGCTCGCCAGGGGCGAGGGGTACCTGGTGATCACCGCGTCCGCGGCCGGGCTGCTGACTCAGCTCGGTTCGGCGCCGTACGCCGTCACCAAGCACGCCGCGGTCGCGCTCGCCGAGTGGCTGTCCATCACCTACGGCGACCGGGGCATCCGGGTGTCCTGCCTGTGCCCGCAGGCGTTCACCAGCAACCTGCTGAGCACGAGCGAGCGCGAGCTCGGCGGTGCGCCGCTGACGAGCGGCGCGACCGGCGGGTCGGCGCAGGCGGCCGTCGACGGTGTGCTCACCGCGGAGCAGGTAGCCGACGCGGCGCTGGACGCGATCGGCACCGAGCAGTTCCTCATCCTGCCGCACCCGGAGGTCGCGACCTACGAGCAGCGGCGCGCCGGCGACCGGGAACGCTGGCTGCGCGGGATGCGCCGGATGCAGTCCCGGCTGGCCGGCCAGTCCTGAGCAACTCAGGACCCGGCCGACAGAACCTTTCGCGGATGGCTGCCGTCGACGTACCCCACGAACGGCGGGTAGATGTTGTAGCCGAGCAGCTCCTGCAGCCGCTGGGGCAGTCGGCTGGCGACCTCGCGGGGCACGGCCAGGCAGTGGTTCTCCTGCTGGCGTAGCCAGCCCGCCGCGTACTCGAGGATCACGCCGAGGCGCGGCGCGGCCGTCTGGTTGGCGCCGCCGCCGTGCCACAGGCTGCCGAGGTAAAACAGCGACGAGCCGGGCGAGATGACGGCCGTCTCGACCGGGTCGGCGGCGGCCGGGACCCGGCCCGGCGGCCAGCGGTGGCTATCGGGAACGAACCGGGTCGCGCCGTTCTCGACGGTGAACTCGTCCAGCGGCCACATCGTGTTGACCACCAGCGGCGGGTGCGGCTCGGGCACCGGGTAGATCGCGTCATCGCGGTGCAGGATCTGAGCCTTCTCACCGGGGCCGATCCGGATGCCGACCGGCGCGCTGAGCTGGTAGTGACCGAGCACCTGGTCGAGCACCGCGAGCAGCAGCGGATGAACGGCGGCGGCGTCGAACGTCCTGGTCTTGGCGAACAGCGCGTACACCCGCTGCGTGCTGAAGCCCTCGAATGAGTTCCGGCCGGTGGGCGTCGCCGCGAGCACGCGGTCGAGATCGGTTCGCGCGGCCTCGACAGCGGCCGGGTCCATCATCCCGGACACGACTACGTAGCCGTCGCCGAGCAGCCGGCTGGCCACGTCAGCCGGGCGGGACGTCGCGGGCATCGTCGCCTTCATCAGCCCGAGCCTAGGCGACCGCGTGCGCGGCGACCACCGCGAACGGCGCCGAGGCTCGCGCGATGTCGCTGCGGCTATCGCGTAGCGGTCGGGCGCGGCACGGAGGGTCAGTTGCCGTGGTGGCCCGGGGGCGGGCTGGCGGATTCTAGCCAGGCCGCGATGGCGTCTCGCCAGGACTGAAGGAAGGCGGGGTAGCGGTCGGCGAACTCGCGGAGTCTGTGGTCGGCGTGGCCGGTGAGCGCGGTGAGCCGATAGCTCACGTCGACCTCGCTGTGCGGACCGGCCGCGCGGATCGTGATGGTCACGGTGCCGGCCTGGTCGCCCGGGGTTAGGCGCGCGTAGGAGATGTACCTGCCCGGTTGCCGGCCGGTCACGAGCCAGATGGTGTGCTGGCCGTGGGCGCTGGTCTCGAAGACGGTTCCCGGCTCGGTGTCGTCGGGCGCCGGGGCTGGGAAGCGAGGGTGCCATCCGGCTGCCCAGTCCTCTTCGCCGCGAGGGGTGAACAGGCGAAACGCCTCGGCTGGCGGCAGCGCGACGGGGATGCGGCCGGTGAGTCGCTGCGTGCCGGTCATGGCTGCTCCTCCAGCTTGTGTGCGTCGGCGGCGGTCAGGGTCAGGTCGTAGACCGCCTTGAGCTGCTCGATCTTGGCGAGGACGGGCGGCCCGAACGGAGCCTTGCCCTCGAAGACGTGCAACACAATGCCCTCGACGAGATCGCCGAGGGACAGGTCGAGGTATTCCGCTAGGCCCTTGAGGACTTTCAGCGTGTTGCGCTCGAGGCGAAGCCCGGTCTGCACTCGCTCGACTGTTACCATGGTAACAATATAACACACGCCAAGCCGTTGGCTCGAGGAGCGGCGGGAACGGCCGACGGCGCCGCGGTCAGCCGACGGCTAGCGCGGCCACGACGTTGTAGGGGACGTGTCGCGGATGCACCAGCATCGCCCTGGCCAGCTGGCGGATCTGCTGCCGCAGCGGGGCTACCAGGCGCTCGCTGTACCGCCACGCGGCAACCTCGTTGCTGCCGAACCGGGACGTGATGGACTGCCGGAACCGGCGCGCGTCGCCGCCGTCGCCCCGCCACGTGGCCAGCCACGCCCGGAGGTCGGCGTCACCCGCGAGCACCGTCCAGCCCATGAGCTGCTCGCCAAGCTGACCCGCCGCGTGGACCACGAAGGCGTCCCGCCCGGCGCCGGTGATGCCGTGCACCCGGCCCTCGCTCCGGTGCCCGTGGTGGATGCTGGCGGAGCTGAACCTCGCGCCCACCGCGAGCGCGGCGATGGCGTGCCCGGCCTCGTGCCAGGCGGTCCGGACGGCCGCCTGCCGGGCGGGCGCGAGGCTCGGGTAGCAGCCGCAGTCGTACCGCTGGCGAACCCACCGGGCGTGCACGATGGACTCGTCGTCGTATCGGTCGAGCCGGTCTAGCTCGGCCCGGATCGTGGCCAGCGCCTGCCGTTCGGCGGGTGTCAGCGCCGTCATGTGCGGCAGACTACGCGGTGAATGCGGGTCGCGAGCGGGGAGGCACGATGCCGAACAGGCTGACGGCGGCGGGCCTGGCCGGGCTGCGCGCCGCCGCGGCCCGGCACGTCGCGCCGGACCGGGTACCCGGCCTGGTGGCGTTGGTCGCCAGCGGCGGCCAGGTGCACGTCGAAGCGCTCGGCGAGCTGACCGTGGGCGGGCCGCCGGTCAGGCCGGACTCGGTGTTCCGGATCGCGTCGGTGACCAAGGTGGTGACCGGGGTGGCCACGCTGGCCCTCATCGAGGAGGGCCTGATCGGCCTGCACGAGCCGGTGGGCGAGCTGCTGCCGGAGCTGGCCACGCCGCGGGTGCTGCGGCAGCCTGACGGGCCGCTCGCCGACACCGTTCCCGCCCACCGCCCGATCACCACCCGTGACCTGCTGACCTTTACCTTCGGCTTCGGCGCTGTGACCGAGATGTTCCTGGCGCCGGAGCCGTGGCCCGTCGAGGCCGCGGCTCGCGAGCTCCGGCTCGCTGCCCTGGGGCCGCCAGACCCGGCACACCAGCCGGACCCGGATACCTGGCTCGCCCGGTTCGGCTCGCTGCCGCTGCTCGCGCAGCCCGGCGAGCGATGGATGTATAACACCGGAGCCTGCGTGCTCGGCGTGCTGCTGGCTCGCGCGGCCGGGCAGTCGTTCGGCGAGGTGCTCAGGACCCGGATTTTCGAGCCGCTGGGCATGGCGGACACCGCGTTCTGGGCCCGTGCGCCGGACCGGCTGGCCACCGCCTACCAGTCGGCTCCGGCCGGCCTGGTGGTGGTCGACAGGCCGGACGGGGCATGGAGCCGGCCGCCGGCCTTCGAGGACGGCGCGGCCGGGCTGGTATCCACCGCCGGAGACCTCTACGCGTTCGCGCGCATGCTGCTCGGCGGCGGCGCCCCGGTGCTCGCGCCCGAGTCGGTCGCCGCGATGACCATCGACCAGCTCACGCGCGCGCAGAAGGTGCACGGCGGCCTCGGCTTCGATTTCTTCGACCACCAGTCGTGGTCGTATTGCCAGGCTGTGCAGGACACGGGCGCGTTCGGCTGGAACGGCGGCTACGGCTCATCGTGGCTCGTCGACCCGGTGGCGGACCTCGTCGTCATCGGACTGACGCAGCGACTGTTCGAGACACCCGAGCCCCCGCGGGTGCACCGCGATATCCAGGCGGCCGCTTACGCGGCACTGGCCCCCAGGTAGCCCGTTACCCCGCAAGCGCTCCCATCGGATCCCAGGCGGGCAGCACGATGGGCGGTGTCGCCAGCGCCTGCTGCAGTTCAGCCGGCAGCGCGCTGTGGCGGGCGGCGATCTCGAACACGTACTGATCGAACCACGAGTCGTTCATGGTGTAGAAGCCGTCCTTGCCGCGCTCGGCGCCCCAGCTGTTCTCCACCCGCCAGCGGCGGGTGACGCCGTCGAGCACGTCGACGCCGGTGAACAGCATCGCGTGTGTCATCTGCGTCTCGTGGTAGGCCAGCCGCTCGGCCTTGTCCAGTGTGAACGCGGTGTCGTAGACCGCCGGCAGGTCGTACAGGTCGGCGTCCCAGAAGCCGTAGTCGTTGCTCATCATCTTGGCGACGTCGCAGCCGAACCACACCGGCTCGCCGCCCTGCAGCGTGCGGGCTGCGATGTCCTTGATCAGTGACATCTCGACGTTGAGGTAGGTGACCGGGGGACCGCCGACGGTGTTACCGAGGTAGTCGACGGTGAACGTCCGGCCCACGGGGCTGGACGGCCGCGGGTCGTGCACCAGGCACACGTAGTCATCCAGCGGCAGGTCTACATACCGGGCCACGAACTCCTGCGGCGTGAGCACGCCGTCACGGTGGAACTGCTTGTCCTTGTCGGTCCACTGCCAGTCGAAGCGCTCGGGCGGGGTGCCGAGGTGAATGCACAGCACTCGGTACACGGTCCGCAGGATCTCGGCCTTCTCCGCGCGGGCCGCATCGGCGCCGCTCGCAGTCGCCGTTTCGCGTACTGACTTCGAGCCCTGCCGGAGCAGGTAGCGCAGCACCGAGTTCATCCGCGCGGTGTTGGCCGAGCTTTGCGTCTCGGGCATGTATCCCTTGGGCACGAGGCCGTGCTTGGCCACGATGGCGGCGAACATGTTCCACTGCCCGCCGTCTCCGGCCACCGACTCCAGCAGGAACGCGACGGTGCGGTCGTCGGTGTCCCGGTCTGCGGTCTCGATGATGGCCTCGAGGAAGTAGTTGGCGCGCTCGATCTTGTCCCAGAACATCGCGTGGTTCTGGGAGAACTCGAACTCCTTGAGTCCGGTCTTGCGCATCACGCCGACGCGCAGCAGGTTGAGCCCGGCAAAGAGCCAGCACCGGCCGCTGCGCTCCTGGTTGGTGACCTTCCAGTCATCGAGATGGGTCGACAGTGAGTGGTCGATGCTGTTGACGAGCTCTCGGTTGATCGCCACGTCGTCGACCGACACCCTGGTGACCGCGTTCTGCGCCAGCCGGTAGACCGGATTGGCGGCGAAATCCTTGCGCAGCAGTTCCAGATCGGTCGCTGCCAGCGTCCCGTCCATCCGGCCTGTCCCTTCTTTCCGGCCCGTCTCGGTCCACTTCAACGTACCAGTGGGCGGGCGAGTCAGGCATGACCAGCTTTGGCCGGGAAGATCACGCCTTGACGTGCTTCAGCCGCCGTCGACCGACCGCTGCGCCAGTGCTGGCGGCCTCGCTCAGGCCTTCCTGGCCCGGCTGGGCGCGACCCGTGGGAGCTCGCCTGGCTGTTTCGGGTACACCGGCGGCCAGGGTGCGTCCGGCAGGCCGGCCTCCTGGTCGCGCTCGGCCATGGCCAGGAACGGCTCGAGCGACTGGGGGTCGTCGTCCATGTCCCGCCACGGGTCGCCGACATCCTCGAGCCTGCGCGGCAGTGAGGAGATCGTGAACTGGTCCGGGTGTACGTCATCGATCTCCGCCCAGTGCAGCGGCGCCGACACCTGGGCGCCCGGCCTGGCCCGCACCGACCACGCCCCGAAGACTGTCTTGTGCGGCGCGTTCTGGTTGAAGTCGACAAACACCCGCTGGCCGCGCTCTTCCTTCCACCACGCCGCGGTGATCAGGTCCGGCCTGCGGCGCTCCAGCTCGCGCGCGATTGCCACCGCGGCGCTGCGCACCTGGTAGGAGTCCCAGCGTCGCTGCAGCCGGACGTAGACGTGCAGGCCGCGGTTCCCGGTGGTCTTCGGGTAGCCGGTCACCCGCGCCTCGGCTAGCAGCGCGTGCAGCTCGGCCGCGGCCCGCTGGATGTGCGCGAACGTCACGCCGGGCGTCGGGTCCAGGTCAAGCCGCAGCTCGTCGGCGTGCTCGGGATCGTCGGCCAGGTACGGCCAGACGTGGAAGCCCAGGCAGCCAAGGTTGACCGCCCACAGCACGTGGTCGATGTCCGCGGCCACCAGGGCCTGCGACGTGGTGCCGTTCGGGGTCGCGACGATGGTGGTCTGCAGCCAGTCGGGAGCGTTCTTCGG